>JBGCEM010000001.1:0-26239 GCA_045106335.1 Paracoccaceae bacterium
CGCTATTTGCCCAGAGATGCGCCTGTGGCCACGCTCTCAAATCGAGAAATGAAGTCGATTTGCGACCGCTTGAATGGCACGCCCAGAAAGTGTCTGGGATGGCGCACCCCAACCGAAGCATTCAGGGAAGAACTGATGAAATTGAGATAGCGGAAACCGTCGCAACGACCCTTGAGATTCCAGTATTGATCTACATTAAAATATTCCAGATTTGGGCGGAAAACCTACTTCACCCCTGGATCAAGGCCACGGATTTGGCGCGCACCTCTGCAAGCTCTGTTGAGGTAACTTGGCCTTTTCGCTTTGCTTTTCTCACTTTCCAATCCAGGCCTTTGACCTGATCTGCAAGTACTGCGCTGGTCTGCGGCCCATCGATGACTACCTCGAACGGATATCCCTTCAACTTAGTCGTCATAGGACAGCAAAGCATCAAGCCAATCTTGTTGTATTTTGCCGGACTTAAAACGAGTGCTGGACGGTGTCCGGCTTGCTCATGACCCGCTTGCGGATTGAATTGGAGCCATACAATGTCACCGGCTTCTGGGATGTAGGCCATATCAGAGAGATTCTTGGCCCAATGGTCCGCCTGTTTCTATCGCTTCGTGACAGTTTTCGCTGGTAATAGAGTCCAACAAATCGTCCAACAAGAATTCTGGCGATTGATCCGGTTCGATAATGATGCGCCCATTTTCTTCACGTACATCAACGGGTGTATCGAGCGATAGCTTCGCTGCCTGCATAACGGCTGCAGGTATCCGAACGGAGGCACTGTTACCCCATTTTTTCACAATCACGCGCATGTCTTATCCTCAACTTGAACCCAAGACATAAACTCAATGAGAGCATGTGTCAACATTGTTGATACGCCGGGAATCAGGGTTATATTGTTTATGACACCAATCGCGGCACTCTCAAATCGAGATATGAAGGCGATTTGTGACCGCCTCAATGGAACACCCAGAAAGTGTTTGGGCAGGCGGACGCCAACCGAAGCCTTCGCAGAAGAGCTAAGAAAATTAGGATAACAGAAAATGTCGCAACCTAACTTGAGTTCACACGAGGGGTACATTCTAAATTGAGAAGAACCGTTTATAAAACGTATCGCGTAAAATCTAGCCGAACGACGTAGGAACCAACCACGATTCCGATGTGTGAGGCCTTCGCTCTGTCTGGCTGAGCTATCGTTAGCACATGTGGTGATGTGCCTGCTTTGCGCAATTGGTGAGATTTCTAAATAGCATTCACATGAGCTCGGAGGATTGTGCGCGGCCACACCGATATTTTAAGCCGCACTGACTTTCCTGAAAATCGCCAGCCCCTGCTACATCTCTCAGGTGATCGAACTTGTACGAGCGGATATAGTTCGGTCATGTCATACTTAGAACCCATCCAGCAGACGGATACATCGCTACAATTCCATCCGCAAAATTATTCGGGCCATTTAGGGACCCATATCCATGATGTCTGTGTTGCGGCCATAGATGATAACGCAGGGATTTGGATGTCTCGCCTTGACGAGGAGGCATTCGAGGAAGCCCATATCAATGCTCTTGGTATCGATCTTCCAAACAGGCTGTTGTCAGCGCGTCTAAAACGTAAAGCACATTATTCAGCTGGACGCTATTTGGCCAAATTAGCGTTGAGATCTAAAACCGCAAAACCATTCAATGATGCAGCAACCACCGGACGTGCGCCTGTGTGGCCTTTAGGCTGGTTTGGATCCATTTCACATTGCACAGGAATAGCTGCATGTATGATTTCGGCGAAAATTGCACGCGCCGGCGTCGACGTCGAAAATGTTCTAACACCAACACGAGCCGCTTCTATTGTCGGACGCGTAATCTCTGACAGTGAACGTGCGACTTTTGACGCATTGAACCTGCCACTAGAATTGAAAAC
Source organism: Paracoccaceae bacterium (assembly GCA_045106335.1). Taxonomy (GTDB): domain Bacteria; phylum Pseudomonadota; class Alphaproteobacteria; order Rhodobacterales; family Rhodobacteraceae; genus Aliishimia. The sequence goes on from JBGCEM010000001.1 coordinate 1,900, forward strand.
GACCATGGCTTTTTCGGCTAAGGAAGCCATGTACAAAGCAATTTATTCGGAAGTGCAGGCGCCGATGACATTTTCTGACGGAAGGCTTGTGTCAATAAACGAAACCGAAGTCGTATTAGAACTAGTCCGGAATTTAGCGCCGAATTTGAAACAAGGTGATCATATTCACGCTCGTTGTGATATAGTCTGGGGCAAGGTTTTGACATGGATGTATGCCCCCTTGCCCCCGTCTGGATCGGTGCCCTAACCTATTCGGCAGCTATGGCCAAACCTAAGCTTTTGATTAGGTCAGCCGCGAGGTCTGTCTCTTCCCATGTGAACCCGTCAGCCTCGTCTGGCACACGGCCGAAATGCCCGTATGCCGCCGTCCGGTGGTAGATTGGCTGACGCAGATTAAGCCGTTCGGCAATACCGTTTGGTGTAAGGCTGACATGCGCCTGCAACGTCTCGGACAGAATGTTCTCATCTACAGTCCCAGTTCCAAAAGTATTGACGTAGACGGCAACGGGCTCAGGAATACCGATGGCATAGGCCAGTTGAATTTGACACTTCTTTGCCAGCCCTGCAGCCACAACGTTCTTGGCAAGATAACGCGCTGCATAGGCGGCAGATCGATCAACTTTTGTAGGATCTTTTCCCGAGAATGCTCCGCCACCATGGGGTGCTGCTCCGCCATAGGTATCGACGATAATTTTACGGCCTGTCAAACCCGTATCCCCGTCTGGCCCACCAATGACAAAGCGCCCTGTGGGATTAACGATCAAACGGTCCTCGGGTAAAATCCAGCCAGCTGGCAAGGCGTCTGATACATATTTACTGACGATTTCACGAATTTTTGCGTTGTCGACCCCTTCAATGTGCTGCGTGGAAACAACCACGGTATCAATGCCCACAGGTACGTCGTTTTCGTAAATGCATGTCACCTGGCTTTTGGCATCAGGCCCCAAAAGAGGCTGGTTTCCCGCTTTGCGATCAGTCGACATTGCTTCAAGAATATTGTGGGCTAACTGGATCGGCATCGGCATCAATTCGGGCGTTTCGTCACAGGCGTAACCAAACATTATCCCTTGATCCCCTGCCCCTTCCTCTTTCTTGTCATTAGCATCGACGCCTTGGGCAATATCGCTGGATTGAGCATGCAAGCGGTTGATAATTTCCACCGTTTTCCAATGAAACCCTTCTTGCTCATACCCAATATTGCGGATCGTATCCCGGACGATCTTTTCAATGCGGTCGTTTGACAAGATCGCGCCACTAACCTCACCTGCGATGGTGACATGATTTGTTGTACACAAGGTCTCGCAGGCAACACGAGAATTGGGGTCGGCCCACAGGAAAGCATCGAGAATTGCATCCGAGATCAGATCACAGATTTTGTCGGGGTGTCCTTCGGAAACGGATTCGCTGGTAAAGAGCCATTGATCATTTGACATGGATTGTTCCTAAAATAAGTTGGGTAAAAGTATGAAGCCGGGCGGTGAGATAGATCTCCTTTCTGTTTGCTCTCAATTACCAAGAATAGGTAAGGCGGGTGGCGATATAGGGGTCATTGCGCTGGTCGTAGGCAAGGGATTTCATGCTTGACTTCAAAACGGCACCAGCTTCGATCCCAAGCGATAAACTGTCGTTGAACCGGTAGTCCCCTTCGATGCGAACGAGAATTTCATCGCTATCCAAATCGAAGGCGGATGTCACAAGAAGTGCGGTGTCTTGCGTGTCGTTCAGAGCCAGACGGGCCCCCAAAACCAGATCGTCTTGGAACACGGTCAGCGCCTGATCACCGCGACTGTCGTAGACGTATTCCGCGATCAATCCCAGATCGGCGTTCGTGCCACGCAAACCGTATAATGTGTGTTCGATACCAACTATGAAGGCGGTGTAATCTTCCTTTTCAAAGCTAAAATTGCGCTGACCTTTGCGGTGAATACCTTCAAATTTGTACAGGGTCGCATCGCCTGTGTATTGCGCATCGATCCCAATTTGCGAGATCTTGTCGTAGTGCGGAATAAGCATCCCGCTGGCTTGATCGAATTGGAAACTTGGGTCGCGTGAAACACCATGAAACGCCGACACACCCATATCAAGGTTCCCATATGTTAAATCAATTCGAGCCGCAAAACTGGCGGTACGCGTGTCGACACCGGTTGCAAAAGTTGACCGATCGTTCGAGATCAACGTGCCAGAACGCAGACGGCTTCCGCGACCGCGGAACGTCCGTTCCCGGAAATATGGCATGTAATAGAAGCTACCGTTTAGCGTCGCGTCCCCTAACTCAAAAACATGGCTGATCGAGATCAACGGTTGACCAAGTTTGTCTTCACCATCCGTGCCTTCGGCGGCGTCGGTTTGGTTGATAATATCGACAATTTGATCAACTTCCGTCTTGCCCCAAAACTGTTGAGCAAACCCTAGGACGACTTCGGTTTTACCGAAATTCAACGTGGCCTTGGCCTCGCGCAGATCAAAATTTGTCCGCGCATCGTCGTTTGGATCATACCGGTAAAAGGGTGCGAATGTGAGCGTGGTATCAAACTTGTCACCACTCCATGATGCCTCAATCTCAGGACGGATTGCGAAACTAAGGGAGTGTTTAGACTGCCCAGCAAAGCTAGGATCATCTCCAAAAAGAACCTGTTCAAGATCGGCAGAGCCCCCGAACGTAAGTTGCACTGGCTCTGCCGATACGGCCTGACCGGAAAGCATGACCATACCAATTGCCGTGGACATCCCAGACAGATGTTTTGTCTTCGTACGCAGAAATTGAATATGTGTCATGGTAGAAATCCTTTCGCAGTCAGATCGCAGGGAGAGTTAGTTGGTCAGCTTGAAAAAGCGCTGCGAGGAGAAATCAGCCGTCTGTAAGCCTGCCCGGAAATCATATTTCGGAAAGCTGAGCGTGGTCGATTTCTTCGTCTGCATGTTCTTCATGGTGATCTTCGACGGGCGCCAGTGTTTGCCACCGTATTTCTTGAATTTGGTCGAGTTCATCACCTTCTCAAGGGTGCCGCGACGGTTGTAATATTTCACCTGAAACTGGCGGTGCGCTTTTGTATCGATCCACAGTGTCCGCTTGGAATATCCAGACCGTTTGTTAACCGGAAAGCTGTCCACAACATTGCACGTGGCACCACCGCCACCCGGGCACTTTTCTTGACCGACAAAACTGTAGGTATAGTTGGCGACTTCCTGACTTGAGAGGTCTTCAAAAGAGAACTCCGAGCTGACAAATTTACCCGCGCGGTTGGATGATGAAATACGTTTCACCCGTTTGGCAGATGGCAAGAACAGCCATTGATCATCGTTTTTCGGTGACAATTTGGAATGGGTCAGCGACGCGGTCCCGCGAATATCGTTCGGAGAGGAGAAGACAATCACAAGCCAGTCCCCCTCGGCCCGTGAATCACGTTCCAGGTTGTAACTTTCCAAAGCGCGCTTGCTGGTGCGGCCACTAGCGTCCTTTAGGATCATTTCACCTTTCGCATAGTAGTCTCTCCAGCCTAGATCAGCGCCGTCGGCAGCTTTCATGATGGCCAAGCCTTTGTCTTCAGCAGTTCCGGCGTCGACTTGTGTCGAGAAGATACCAACCAGCGACGCAAGAGCGATGGCGGCAGTTGCAGCAACATATTTTTTAGACATTGGTTTAAATCCTTGGTTGAGGGTCAAAAGAAGCGAGGGGAGGAGAAAAAAGTCCGCGACCAACGCAAAGCCGATGGTCAAGGCAGTGAGTTTCGCCATGTCTCCGTTCACAGCGAACCCGGATTGGGCCAAAATAGAAAAGCCAAGTATGAAACCTACTGAGGTGACAAAAAGAGCTGTGCCAACCTTGGAAAATGCTTCGGAAATTGCTTGCTCGACGGGCAGTCCTTTGTCGCGCGCAGCTTTGTATTTGGACAAGAAGTGCACCGTATCATCCACAACAATTCCAAGTGTCATGGCGATCACAACCGCAATCGCAAGCGTGACTGTGCCAACAGCATAGCCCCAAGCGCCAAAGGCCATGATGGCTGGAATTAAGTTAGGGATAAGGCTGATAAGACCCAGCTTTACATCACGGAACACCACCAATAACAGCATCGAAATACTGATCAACGCCACAGTGGTACCCAACAACATTGACCGAACGTCTCTGTGCGAGATTTGGGCGAACACATGTGTAAGACCAGTTGGTTCGACCTGAAGATCTGGCGCGTTCGTGGCAAACCAGTTGCGCGCTCGTGATGTCAAAGCTCGCGTCTCGGATGTAGTGACATGGGCCATAGTAACCGTCACTCTGAGAGCCGAGCGGTCAACATTTACCTGGTCTGTTAGATCCACGCCGTACGGGAGCGATAGCTCATAGAGGAACAGGTATTGTGACGCCTCATCGGTATTTTTAGGGATGACGTTGAATGCGGTGTCGTCGCCGTGCATATTCATGTTCAGGCGAGCCACCGTATCAGTGACAGACCGCACGAAAGTAACTTCGGGCTGGATGCGCAACCAATCGACGAAGTTGGCGACGTCTGACAGATACGCAGGATCGTTGATACCGTTGGTTCCGGGGGCAGGCAAAGCGTATTCCAGAGCATTGTGGCCGCCTAGACGATCTTCGAAGAAGTCCATATCACGACGTAATTCGTAGCGATCGTCGAAGTAACGAACGAAGTCATCCTCCAAGACCAGCTTTGGAATGCCTGCGCCAAGAACGCAGACCAGAGCAACGCTGACAGCTAGAGTTGCATGCGCGTTTTTAACGACGAACTGCGACAGGGCTGACACCACACGCTCGGCCGCGACAACACGAACTTTACGCTTCATCGGGATAAGTGACAGCAGAGACGGCAACAAAAACAGCGTGAAGAACAAAGAAGCCATCACACCTACGGCGACGACGTTCCCCAGCTGGCGAAACGGCGGTGAGATCGAAAAGTTCAGAGACAGGAAGCCAAAAACAGTTGTCAGGCTCGCAATAGTGATCGCAACCATGTTCTGTTTCAGCGCGAGATATGCCCAAACCTTCCGGTTCGCGGACCTGCGCATGTTTTTCTGAACAGCGGCAAGAATATGCCCCACACTTGCCAGCGCCAAAGTCATGATAATAAGGGGTGCAAGAGACGACATCGAGTTCAAACGTCCACCCGCATGACCAAGCGCACCCAAAGCGACAATCGACGAAATGGCAATGACCAACAAAGCTAGACCGGCCCCTGTGATCGTACGAAACGCGAGACCAATGGTAACGATGAAGGCAAGCAACATCAGTGGCGTCAGCGTTTGTCCATCCTGCTGACCAGACACCGCAAATTGCTGGTTCATCATTACAGAGCCGGTCAGTTTGACTTCAAATTCAGGATAATCCACCAGAAACTTGGCCCTGAGCTCTTCAACTTCAGCTACGATTGCAGGCGTTGCAGTTTGCACGTCATCACTAGGCAGGTGGAACATGACCTGAACCGCCGTAACATCCGTCGCAGGTGGAATAATCGCATGCAACAAAGCCACTTCGCCAAGAGCAATATCACGGATTTTATCGGCTTTGGCCTGTGTCAAACTGGTTGGATTTTCGACCAGATCTCGCACTGTCAAATCGTCGCCATCAGCGTAGGAGTATTGAAAATTGGTGATGGAATCGACGCGGCGCACGTAGGGCAAAAGCCATGCCCGCTCTGTCAGGTCCGCCACTGCCTGCAAGGTCTCAGGCGTGAACACCCGACCGTTGTAGGGCACAAGTAGCAGGCCTATATTATCGTCTTTCGCAAACGCAGCTTCGAACTGGTCCAAAGCGATCCGGTCTGGGTTGTTTTCCGCAAAGAATATGCGTGCGTCGGAATCGAATGACAGCTTACCCAAGCCCGATCCCATGGCGATGACAAGGGCCAGGCTAATGGCAATCCACAGCCAGCGAAGGTGTATAATGGTTCTGGAAAATCGGGAGCTGTCTAACATCTGGAATTCCTTCCTAAATTAAATTCTGGCAATATATGGCCAGCCCACTCCCGAGGGGGTGAGAAAGCTTATCTAAAACAAGTGGTCAGTGAGCCGAATTTGGCTGCGGGGAAATTAGTAGGGTCGAGAGCTAAATTTTAAGTTTTACGTCAATTGCATCAATCAATGGGATCGTTTCTTCCAAAACAGTTTTGCCTCTTTCCGTAAGCAATATAATTTTTTCGCGACGGTCGATATCGGATGAAACAACAGAGATAAATCCAAACTTCAACAAACGTTGAACCGTCAAAGATACCTGCATTTTTTGCATTCCAGCCAAAACAGTAATTTGTTTCTGGCGCACTTGATCTTGGTCTTGAGTTAACCAGCCGACAAGCGACAGGATGGCGAAACTGGTTTGAGTTAAGTTGTAAGGCAATAACGCCGCATCAACCTGAGCTTGCCATAACAGAAACCCCTGCCATAATTTGAAACCCGGCTTATCCATGGGTCGAGGTTGGGAAAATAACTGGATCGGTTGTTTGTTTTTCACGTCACATCTCACGATTGATCAAGCTGGGTTAAGAGCGGCAGCCATTGCAGACAACGTCGTCATGGCTTGCTTCAGGTGCTTTTGTATCTGGCCGCCGATCACGCGTTTGAACAGCGGGGTTGTTATGCCTTTGATCTCGACCGAATGTCTAATACTGGCGGACTTGCCATCAGAACCGGCCGGGAAATATTCATGCGAAAACCGAATTGTTGCCAATGGCAGCTTAGCGGTGTCATGGAATTCTTGATTTTCAACAACATCCTCCAAGGTAAAGGTGACTTTCGGTCCACTTGAGGGTTTCATCATCCCCTGTGTTCCGTTCTCGAACGCACCATCCAACTTAACCCAATCCAGTTCACTGTCCCATTGGGGCCAGTTGTTCGCATCAGACCATAAGGCCCAGATCTGTGCTGCGGTGGCGTCAGTTTCGATCTGCTCGCTATATGTCCACTGAAACATTCCATTTCCTTCTTCTTGATCGGGCGTTTTCATGTCAGTTGCTTATTTCAGCTCGGAGGCCAGAGTGCGGGCCGGTTAATAACTTGGGTCTACCAGCTCCGTTCCGTCGTAAACAGAGCGGCACTGCCAAAATGACGACCAAGGCGGCGCAGATCGGTAGGACAGACAAGCCACCAACACCACCAATCAAAGCCCCAAAATAAGACGCTCCCGCAATCCCGATGTTGAAGGCCGTCGCATTCAACGCAGCCGAGACCCGTCCGTTTCCAGCGCCACCCATTTGTACCGCGGCCGTTTGAACCATTGGCGGAATAGAAAAGGCTGTTGCGCTCCAGACAATCAGCATCACTAGAACGACCGTCGTGTTGCCAGCTACGGACCAAACGCCCACAAGGGCCAGTGCCTGCAAACTGGCCATGATCGACAGTGCTTGATTAAGACCCATTTTGGTCGGCAGCAGCCCGCCCAGAATATTGCCGGCCAGTGAACCCACCCCTATCAAGCCCATAGCAAATGCAATTTGTCCAAATGACAGGTCGCCTACTTCGGCCAAGTATGGCTCTATGAGCGGGAAAAATACAAACCCACCGCCGAACGCCAACACCGTAACACCGTAGAGTTTAAGCAACGGCACCTTTAACAGCCCCTCTGCCGAGACGGATGCACTTGGCGCGCCAAACCTGCGATCCGTGACCGACTGAAGCCAGACACCGCTTAACGCAGACAGAACTGCGATCAATATAAAGGGTGCCTGCCACCCGGCTGTCGAACCCAACCACATCCCGAAAGGAACGCCCAATACCATGGCAAGTGTGAGGCCAGAAAACATAACCGCAATCGCTGCGGGTGCCGTCTTGGGTTCGACCATTTCAGTGACATGAGCGCTGGAGATGCTAAAGAAACACCCATGCAACACACCAGCCAGACAGCGTGCAATCAACAGACCCGCAAAGCTTGGCAAGACCGCGCTCATAAGATTGGCAGTAGCAAACAGCCATATCAAAGATATGCATAACACGCGCCCCGAGATACGTTGGGTCAGTGCTGTCACAACAGGCGCGCCGATGCTGATCCCTAGCGCGTAGAATGCGACAAGCAAACTACTTGAACTCATCTCTAGTTCGCGTGTTTCAGCGATCTGCGAGACAAGGCCAATCACAACAAATTCGGACAGACCCAACGCAAAAGCTGCGGATGTGAACGCAAGTATCTGGGGCGAATTGAGAGCATAATACTTCATGGATCACGCTTCCTTTAAAAACGTTGAGCAGCAGAAGTCAGCCAGCCGATCTTTTAGGACTGATGCCAATTCAGGCTTGTGAATACGGCGATAGCAGACAGCAAGATTGCCATGGTCTTCGTAATCCCACAGGCCACTTTGCAACAAGTCGCCGTTGCCATCACGCGCGCCAATGTAGACCTTACCGTTAATTGTACGCCGACTGACAGTCACACTATCAAGCCCATCAATCCCCGCTAAATGTAGCTTGATAGATGTCTTTGAAATGGTTTCCCACCGGATCGCTTTAGACCATGCTTTTACAAGATAGGACCAATCCAACCGGCGCAGAAATTCGGGTTTCGAAATTTCGTCAAAAACAACGATTACAACAGCATGCTTGCTCATAGTAAAACCCCCTCATGGGCACCCAATACCTCTGCATCATGGGCGCTAATCTCAAAAAATCCCCGACGTGCAAGCATCCCCCACTTCGGGTTTGCTGTCAGCTCAAGACCCTGCACTGCCTTGATCGCAACCGGTTGAAACGCGGTGTCAAATGTCACGGACTTGCGAAATGGCGTAAAGCCGGGAGCCTGTTCGACTTGATAGATGTCATCATTGTCAAAATGCCCGCGAAACGTGATCTGTTTCAAAACATCACCGGATCGCATGTCAGTCTTTGGGCAATAGATGAACACCTCGTCACCCGCGCTGGTATGTTTAAGCGGGCCTTGTTTGCCGTGGCAAACCTGCAAAAAGCCAGAGTCAGCGGCAATCTGCGCATGAGACAAGGAGATGACTGCGATCCAGTGTTTCATTTGGCGGCTCCAGGCGTACACAACGTAACCAAAGCCTCTACGCTTGTTTCCACATCGTCTTGCAGGCGGTCCCAAACATTAGCCCGAAAGAACTGTTCATCTGACGGGATGGCGCAGATCGAGTGCTCGATAACAATCCGATTGCTACGCGGAAATCTGCGCAGCCCGTGACCAAACGCCAATTCTCCCATTGGGCCACTGGATCTGGTTGTGAAATGTTGGCCGTTGATGAAGCTGGACACGGTTACAGGGATCGGACCTGGTGCTGCATGAGGCACTACGCTAAACATTTTGCCTAGAAACAAACCATTGTCGTCACAGACTGTACCTTTCAAAGAAGCATCCCAGTCATTCCATGATTGTACGTGTGACCAGCGGTCCCAGACTGTTCGAGCCGTTTCTGTATTCGTCACAACCGTATGGGCGAAGTAGAAGGAAGCGTCGTTAAGCTGCAACATTTTCATACATCCTTAAGTGAGTTTGAATGGCATCATCGATTTCTTCTTGGCTGTCGTCAGCCCGCACTATGGTGATCGCCCCAAAAGCGCCCGTTTTGCTGCCGGTGATGGCCCTGCCCCCAATGTGGTCTGGCACACATTCGAAAGTGGCGAAGATCACGGCGCCTTTGCGAACACCATCCTTTCCCTTGGGAAATAGGCTCGCAATGGTGGCCGATTGCAGATCCGGGTCTTTCGTCGCAATCGTAATCGCCTCACCCGTGTTGGCGTTATCAATTGTCAAAAAGCCTTGAACTGTCGCAGGAAACCATGCGGTGGCCACGTAGTTGTTCACCTGATCAAGCGTGACTTCGACATCGGAACACATAGCATCGCTGACGTAATCCCAATTGGCAAAGCGATTACACACCACAACAGGCGTATTGGCTGGGTCGCATTGAAATTCTTGCAGTTTTTCGTTGATCTTAAAATGCTCGATCATCGTCCCAGCGATACGCGTTGCAGTTGACAATTTACTGCGCTGGCGTCGATTGATCGCACGATCAAATTCATCGCGCGGCATCGCTTGACTGTCCGTCTTGTTCGAGATGCTCAGAATTGCAGCATCGTCTTCAAGAACACATTGGTACGTCTTACACATATCAATTTTCCATAATTAAAGAGGCATGGATTCCGCTAAAACCACTTGCCGTTTTCAAAATAACCGACCCGTCAAAGGGAGTAGGTACGGCCCGCGCCGTGACGGCCTCATAGGCATCAATCGGCAAAGCTTGGGCGGTCGGTGGGACAATATTCTCCAGCATCATCTTCCAAGACAATGCAATCTCGATCAAATTCGCCCCTCCTAATGCATGACCGTGATTTGATTTGAAGGCGGTAATCGGCGGCAAAACATCCCCGATGATATCTACAAGAGCGTTGAATTCCGCTTCGTCGTTTTGTTGGGTCCCCGAGGCGTGCAAGTTGACGTGATCAATCTGGCTTCCACTGACATTTGCATCAGACATCGCAATCAACGCGCTGTCGCGGATCGAATGACCGTCGGTGGCGATATCAGTCATATGGAAAGCACTTGAGACACATCCATAACCAGAAATCCGCGGGGTTTGGGTGTCCGGCTGTTCGGTCGTGACCAGTATCGCGCCCCCCCCATCCGCAAACAAAAAGCCACTGCGTCCGGTACAAAACGGCCGAGACGGGCTGGCATTCAGGCTGCGGTCGAAGGCACGGGTGGCATTGATCTTATTGAACGCCTCGAACGCCAGTGGTGTCAGACCGAAGTCCAGAGACATGATGATGGCCGTCTTCAACCCCAAGCTTTCGAGTACCGATTTCGCCAAACCGATGGCCTGCAAACCTGCACAACATCCGGTCGGCACACAGATAAATTTCGTCTTGGCCGCACTTACACCAGCGTCTTTGAACACTGTCTCGACGCCCGCGAAATCCAGCAGCTCAGCTGAAACATCGCGCTCAGAATAAATCTCGTTTTCGACGTCGGCGAGATTGCCAACGGCCGTTGCAAAGAAAATCGCATCGACCGGTGCTTCGACATCCAAGTCATCGATCAAATCGTGGATCCCTTGATAAAACAAAGGTGCATAGGCCGATACATCGGACGCGCTTCCGGGCCGACTTTCGGCAGCAAAGAAGCTGCGATCCCCTGGTAGGTTTGCGGCACCGTAAGCCGTTTTGCCCTGTAAAACATTCTGCCACAGCACATCTAAGTTTTCCCCCAACGGGCTTAGTGCGGCGGCATCTTTAATATAGAGTGTGGTCATTCTAAAATCCTCGCTACTGCACGCGCCCATGAGGCCCCGCAGTGAAGTTTGATAGGTAAGGCAATAAATTCGACTAAGTTGGTGTTTTCGAACGGTTCAAGGTTGGCGAGACGCTCGATCTGATAATACGGACGCGAGCGACCCAAAACATGCGCGGGCCATAGCGCACTTTGTTTGCCAGTCTGCACAAATTCCTCAGACATCGTGGCAAATGGAGGATCAAGACTGAACGCATCCGTCCCGATCAAACTGTACCCCCGATCCAAGGCCGCCGCGACGTACTTTGCGGGGACACCCTTGAAGTCGAGGAAATAACTTTTGTCCCCATACCGCCGGTATGCGCCAGTGATAAAGAAGACTGCCTTTGCCTCACCAGAATAAGCGTCTAGTTTGGCGATGTAGGCATCCCAATCCAGATCAACCTGATGGCCGTCAGACCGAGTGTCTGTGAACATAACCGCTTTGCCCATGAACTCTTCGATGTCAGCCTCAGCAATCGAATGCCCATCTGGGTGGTAATGCAACGGCGCATCAACATGCGTCCCTTGGTGCGATGACAGCGTTATGATCTCGTTTGAAATCCCGTACCCATCTGGCCAATCTTCGGGGGCTATATCAAATCCTTTGCAAAGATGCGCCACACCGTCACGATGAGACAGCGTGTCTACTGTGATATCGATCGGCTCTCCGTTGCCGGGATAAAGCTCTGTCGAGATACATTGAAAGTTGGTCATAGAAACAACTCCAGCGGGATATGTGGGTCAACTTCACTATGTTTGGGACGATCAAATGCGGTACCCTCAAGACCGGGCTCGCCCATAAATACTTTGATCTGCGACATGGCCCGTAATGTGCCGTATTCTGACAGGGGGCAGCTGCGCGTGGCGGCTTCGCCGATCGGGGTCACAAGGTTTGAGATCGGCTTTGATACCGTGCGCGCAGGATCAGCCGTCCCCGAAAAAATCACGCTGTCGGGATCAATGGCTAATCCAAACCGTGCGGCCATTGTCAGTAGTTCGTCTTGCTGCACCACCAATTGAGGGGCGTGTGAGCACCCAAAGGAAACCGTACTATCCCCAACCGGCACAGAGAAATACGTGCGCAACGGGCCGTCGTCCCAGAACATCATTGTATCGGTTGGCCAGTCATCTGGTTGCTGGGCGATAACGTAAACGCATTTGGTTTGCGCGGGGGCAATGGTGGTTGTGTGGTACGTCACATCATTGGCCAGTGCGACCGTTCCACGACAATCCACAACAGCGCTAAAATCTTGTACGTCCGTGATGGTTTCGACTGCGGCTGACGGGTGACGCGCAATCTTAGCCGATGCCAACAACTGTTTGGCCAAGCGGCCTTTATCATAGACGAAATACTGTGATGTCGTCGCCATCTGCTTTGAGAACACACCCTGCGACGTGGCCCACCGCGCAATCTTGATCGGGGTCTTTGCGGCCTCAACAATTGCCTCTTCTTGGGCGCACGAAACGCCCAAAGTGTCGAAGAACAAGCGACGAGGGACAATCTCCGGGATCGGGCTGGCAGACGCCTGTTTGTTCTGGAATAGCGATACATGACCTTTCGAGCCAAGCATGTGTGCAGCCAAACCGGCCGTAACACCACTGCCAACGATTGCTATGCGGCTTTGCATTCGTGTGTTCCTACAAGTCTATGAAGGTTTTCCTTAAGAAGACCAAACATGTGTCTAGCTATCTGAGGCGTGTAATCGTTCGGCCTCATATTGATTTTCCGCTTGGCAAAGATCACGCCGGGGTGCTCGGGTTCGGACCACCAAACTGCTGAAAGCGCCGTGATGCCGGGTGGCGGCGTGGTATGAACCACGCCGATCTCACCATTTTTTCTGAACCGCTCGACCCGAACCGTATCCGGCACCTCACGACCCGCATCGAAGCGCAATTCAAACACCTGACGGGTCTGAGTTGCTTCCTCGACTTTGACATCCAGAACCCGGTCAAGGGACGCAGCCCAGTGATCCAGAGACCAGATCTGATCCAATGCATTTTGCGCATCTGGAACAGTGATCTTTGTGAGAAGGTTGAGACAAAGATCAGGCATTTTCTGCACTATTCCCAAACTTGGCCCATGTCCGCAAAGCGGCCTGAATATGTTTGCGGATCAAGACAATCGCCTGCTCCGGGTCTTTACCGTCTTCAAGATCGAAGCCGTGATAGCTGACCAGTTCAGTCTTGCCGGCCCCTTTAGACACGAACCGCCAGCCGCCTTTGTGGACACGAAATCCGACGGGAGGCTTGGGCTGTGTGAAATCGACGATTTTCAGTTCTTCGTTCACATAGCGCCACGACTGAACAAAGTACGGCTCCTTGGTGCCTAACTCTTCGATGTGCATTTTGAAGGTTTGCAAACGACCGTCGTCATATTCAGGCTCTATCAAGGCGACATGCGCCAGAACATCAGGCCAGTCCTTATACTTTGCGATATAGTCAAAGACCGTATCGATATCCTGATTGATGATCGTCGAGCCTTGAAGAACGTAAGGCGTGTCTTGTGGCAACCAAGCATCCCGGGATTCTGTCAGATAATCGACCAGATCACGGACTGTCACCACATCGTTGTCATCAAGAGGCGCTGCGCTGGACACAAGGGAGGAAACAATCTCAACCAAGGAAACCATTTCCTGGCTATCAAGCCCCAACCCATCGCGCAGATCTTGATCCAGATCCAGAACCTCGGACGCACTTTCGAAAATACCCAACTCGAACAAGGCCGTCGTAACTGCAGTTATAGACGGTTGATTATCAATGATTTTTAACATGTCTTATACTTTCTCTAACCAGAATTTCTTGCTGGACGCGCCAATGTCGATCATATGGTTGTTCATGGCCCACGATGAGGATTGCTGCTTCAGAGCGTTCGAATTTTCCCACATACTTGGGTCAAAGAACTCCAACATCACGTTTTGCAACCAGCTTTTGCCCAGTTCGGTCAAGGTGATAGTTTCAGGTGAATCCGTCATCAGCTGATCGGTGATCAGACCCCCAAAGATTTCCTTGAAGTCTTCAAGCGCGTCAGTGCCCCAGCTCACTTTGTAGTGCGCCTTTTCAATGCGGTAGTAGAGCAAGTTGAAGATGATATAGCGCTGACGGCTCATCTTGGGGTCCAGCTGAACGCCTGCCGTAGTGAACGTGCTGTCGCAACTGTCGACAGCATCAATGTAGCGTTCAATATCCTTGGATGTGCCAGTGCGACGCTGATTAATAAAGCTGTAGGCCCCTGCCCCGATACCCAAAGCATCAACGCATTCGGTCATGGTCCAACGGTTGTAGCTAGATTCGTAGCCTGGTTTCGCATAGTGCTCGTACATGTAGTTACCCATGCCAGCATCCGCAGCGTAATGGGTAATCATCATTTGCATTTTGCGAACGACTTCGCTGTCAGCTGCTGCCACCGCCGCGACTTTGCCCAGATTAACCAGCTTTTCCTGCTGCGTGCCGGGCGTGATGCGATACAAATATGTTGTAAGGTGTTTGATGTCTAAACTGGCGAGAGTTTCGAAATCCTTTTCCCAATGATCCAACGTATGACCGGGCATGTTGTACATCATATCAAGCTGGATGTTATCGAGACCTGCGTTTTGGAACATGCGAACTGCATCAATCGTTTGCTCGGCCTTGTGTGGCGATCCGACGGTGCGAAGAATATCTGGCTGAAAAGATTGGGCACCCAGTGAAATCCGATTGATGATCGAATTAGCGACGTATTTCACCTTCTCGGGTGTGTAATCTTCGGCATTGCCTTCCAAAGTGATTTCGCAATCCTCGGATAGATTATAGCGTGTGCTCAATGCCTCGAGTATTTTATCCAAATGGCGTTCTTCGAGTAAGGACCCCGTTCCACCACCGATATAGACACCCCGCAGCTTAGCTGCACCCCAACGGCTTGTTGCTGCGTGCCGCTTGAGGTCAAGGACCATGGCATCGACGTAGCGATCCAATAAACTAGCACGTTTGTCTGCGCTTTTCGGAAGGATATCCACAAAATATGGGCAAGCCTTACAGCGCACGCGGCAATAGGGAACCGATAGATACATGACAAAATTCTTGCCGTCCGTATCAAGTGAAAGGGATTGCTCAAGTTGAGCGCTGTCCTGAGAGCTGGACACGTCATACATGTCGGGCGGATACAGGATAAATGGCATATAGCAACGGTTCTTGTACAATTTCATCTCCATCAAAAGTCGGTAAGGAATTAATTAAATCTATGTACGATTATTAGTATATTAATTTACTATTGTCAAGCTATTTTAGGGATCCAATCAATGTTTCAGCTACAGTTTTAGGGTTAGATTGAGAAACGTGCGGAACAGAACAGAAAACGTATTTCGCACGGCATATGGCACCAGTGTCTAAAGAGATTCTGACGTAATTCTGCAGCACTGTTACTTCGTGAACGAGACCAACCTTACGGTCAATTCGGGCCTGAGATCCAAGAATGGCAATCCAGGATGTAAGCCATTCAAAAACTAACCGTCGCTTATGGTTTGTCTCTTGCGGTTCGACAACGACAATGAGGATCTTTGGCCACGTGGCAAGGATAGCCGCCTGCAAAGCACGGCTGGACAATCCATCTCCAAAGATTGCAAAGTCATACGCCACTTGGGCTGGGAATGCTGGGGTAAGGTAAGTCACGCGACACGGGTCTTTGAGACACCGAGTACTTGGCGCGATTGCATGATCGCATCTAGAAAATCGGGGGAGTTGAAGTTGATGCGGCTATCGACATCATAGTCGATATCTTCCAGTAATATCTCATGCGTAAAATCAATTACTGCCTGAGCATCGGCAGTAGTTGCGGTTGGATATCCAACCTCTAGCAACCGTCGTCGAACGCAATGAACGTCACTTTGCAAAGGTACGAAACGCGTCGTCTCGACCGCTCCGATGACTGCCGGCGGCAAATCCACGGGGCGACCCGGTGCGCTTGCGGATCTGGTATAAGCTTTCCGCCCAAACATGGGCAAATCATCCGGCAGTGCCCGCGTACATGCGAAATCTGCGGCATTCAGTGCGTAAACTATCTGACTTGCACGGTGCAAATGATAGCGAGACGCCACAGTCCCGTGACCGTATCGATATAGATTGGCCAAATAGTTTATCGCTCCGCCGTGACCTGACGCAGCAGAACTGTGCGTCAGACCAGACCAAACGCCATTCGCACCGCCCAAAGTTGCAGCAAGATTGCAGGCGTCGTCCAAACCTTGACCGCCATGAGCATGTACAAGGATAGTCATGTCAGCTTGTGTAAAGATTGCTCTTAGATATTGCGTCGCCTCAAAAATACATTCAGGCCGCGTCGCGTCACGCCACGTTTCAACGCAAATGGCGTCAATTCCGTTACCTCGGATAGCTTTGAAAAACGGCTGGTAAACACGATCCCAATGACTGCTTTGCTCAATGAAGTCTGGGAAGTTAACAAATATCTCGCCAACTGGTTTGCCATCTTGCAAGACGTTTTTGGGTGGCAAAATTTGCGCCAAACGATCCAGAACATGAAGCAACCGATCCATTGTTTGTTGTGCCTGCGCCGGATTTACATGGCCACTATCATCCGCAAGTCGAACATTAATGAAGGCATTTGGAATGCTATAGGTTCCGAACCGATCCAGCGCTTGCTCGAAGTCATCAATATCCAATGATGCAAAGCACCCCGAAAGGTCGTCGTCTTCGTCGATTAAGGCTTCCACAAACTGATCATAAACGGTGTAAGTATCGCCAAAGCAAAACGATGCAACCAACGTACGCTGGATTCCGAAATCCCGAACCTTACGGTAGTTGTGCTTTAGGCTTTTAGTCGTTTGCCCAAACTCACTGGTCAATCCCGGTCCCCGCAATGAGACGTCAAATACCTCATCAACAACATGGGCTTGACCAGACAAAATATGAGAGATCTTTTTTGGGTTTGAAAAAAACATGGATCACCTAAGGCTGTATAGTTGGTTCAGAATATTGTGGTCGATTTGATCATTTTTGCTCACGCCGCGTTTTGAAGAGCCATAGTCTCGACCGACCAAGCTACACTTCGATCATAGCTTTCCTGAAATTCGGAAGGCGTAATAAGCCGCGCACTGAGGTCAAGATATTGCTGCTGAAGATCGTGGTCGGCTAGAATTGGCGCAAACTTATTTGCTGTCACGCCACTGGTTCTTTCAATCAAAGAACCGCTTGAAATCTGTTCGATATGCTCTGCAAAAAAGGCATCGAACCCTAACTTATATGTCGCCAACCCGGCTGTTCGATCGCCCTTATGCGCCAGAATGCTCTGCACATAAATCTGCGCGGATTTCAATCCAAACGAACACCCGACAGCACTCATTGGATCAATGGAAACAGCTGAGTCGCCGACAAAGGCAATGTCGGCGTGAATTGGACCACGCACCTGATTGTCAAATCGTTCGTAAGAGTAAACCGGCGTATCAGCACAAAGGTCTTTGAACGAGATATCTGGCATTTTGTCTTTAAAGTGGCTTACCAAATGTTGCATTGCCGAATGCCCCCTGCCCCATATGGCAGATGTGTCCCGACTGACATAAGCGGACAGAAGCGTGCGTCCATCAATCAAAGGATAAAGAACGCTAGTCTCTTGATCGGTCACCGAATATATTGATCGGTTTTTGGCGGGAGCATCGATACCGCGGCAATAGACGAAGTAGGCCGCGCGTTCGTTCGGGGTCTTTGTGACAGGCATGTCGGACTGGCCCGCCAGCCATGAACTGCGACCATCCGCAGCCACCAAATGTTCACATAACAATTCGACCGGTCCGTCAGGTGTATTTACAAGCATCGCGTGGTAATCACCTAAGTCCGACAGCTTTTTCGCTCGTGTGCCGAACCACAGCTCGACGCCTAATTCTTTTGCCCGCGCCCGCAATGCCGGATCCATTACACGCCGTTCAAGATTATGCGCATAAGCCGTCACAAGGTCAGATCCATATCCACGATCTGTGTCGATCTGCCCTCCAGGAACACGAAATTGCGCTTTGGTGCGGACGCTGTGGTCCGGGTCAAGCAGGCGCGATACGCCTATGTCGTGAAACACTTGATTGGCAAAAGGTTGCACAAAATGTGTGCACATTAACTTATAATCCGTCAGGCTTTTCTTTTCGTCCACCAATGCGACTGACAAACCTGCCTGCTTCAACATGATCGCGGTCGCTGAACCGGTTACGCCTGCGCCCAAAACGACAGCATCGAAATATTGCTTTTTGATAATTGGCATTATGAAAATCCTTTGAATCGTAGAGAGTAAAATATCAGTGCTCTGCCCCGTTAAATTTTGTCGGGGTACGGTAAAAGTTGCGGGGCCAGTCAACTGGCATCGGATCGCCCAAATGATGCAGCGAGAGACGAAAAAATCTCATGGCATACCCCTTGGGCACCGGGATCCGAGCCGCTGTACAAACAGAAATCATGTGGCATGCGCCCGAACCTACGGTGCTTGACCTTGTGTCGGTCTGCAAAGATCGCAGCCTCATCAGCAAGTACATCCACACCGGCAGAAAATACGTAGACCTCCAATTCACTCAAAGCATCGAGCGGCAGGTTCATAGGGTCGAACCCTTTGCTTAAGAACCAATCCTTGTACAAATCACGGAAGCGGCGCATGTCGAGGTCATCCAGTAAATACCCCTCACCAAACAACTCAGTCGACGGATAGATTTGCTTCAACGCAAGCACAGGGTAGATCAAAGAAACCCCGTCTATATTTGGCTTTCCGATCTCCAATGCTGCAAATAGTGCGATCAACCCGCCAACACTGTCACCAATAATTTTGGCGCCCTGCATCTTGGCACATACAGTTTTTACACGGGCCAGCAATACATCCAAGCTGGTGTTGACGTCATGCTCGGGCGCTAAATCGTATCCAATCGCAGTGACCCGAGCTCCTGTTTTTGCGGCCATTTGGGTAAGAAATGGCGCAAAGTTATCCAGGCCATAGTACATCATCCCGCCACCATGAATGTAGACATAGTCGCTTGATCCCCCGCCTGCTGGCTCAAAGCGTTTGATATAAGGATCAAGGTCAACGACTCGTACCCCCGCTTGCATATCGCCAGCGAACTCTGTCACCCATCGATTTTGCGCGTCGCGAATTTGGGCCGGATCCGCGTTCGAGCGGTTGCGCATCATAATCCTGCGTACCGATAGGATCGATGAAATTGACGGCTCCAATTCCACCCGTGACACACCAACACTGTCCAATAATGGTGTCGGTTTATCCCAGTCGATCCGGTGCCATTTTATCGAGCCACCGTTATAACGCGCCCGGTAAAACCTGGATGTCCCAAGGCCTGTCACGTGAGGCAGTTCGGTGCCATCTGTCACCCAGAGGTAGCGTTGGCCAGACACCAAGACCTCTGCCTCAGACCTAAAATATGACGTCACCCATTCGCTACTGCCCACAAAGAGGCGAACTGAACGGGGGTTCTTTAAATCAGACTCCGGAAACCCAATTTCAGACGCCAGAACATCTGAAACTCTTGCACCGTCAGTTGTCACTGACGACACCTTCCAACGAAGTGTTTGCACTTTCGCAATCACTTCGTCCGCGATTGCACGGATGCGCTTGGGAGGTTTGGGGTTAGCGGATCGGCAAGCAGAGCTCATTAATCTATCCTTAACTCTGGTGAATGACATCGAAGGTTCGCAAAGATGTGCTTTACAAATATCCGGCGTAGCTTTTCTTGAGATACGCCCGTGAGCTTGCCGCGTTGACCGTCAGATCGGGGCTATCCAACACAGCTTTGGTCCATGCATGCGCTTCAAAAGCCATGAGGCGCATTTCCCAAACACAAGACATTGCATAATGGTCGGTCAACGGCCGTAGACTTAGGTCAGGATCAACCGCCCAAACACGATGCCGCAGCTTATTGGCATTGTTGAAGCGGGTCAAAAGCAAGTAATTGCCATCGTCAGCGAGATGCATAATGGCAAAACCCAATGGGTGATCAAACCTAGCATCCCAACCCGTGCTGGCGTCTTGAACCAAACGATCCATACTGGCTGCGTCAGGCAGGTCTTGAGGCGTATACCGGTCTGAAATCAACCCATACATTTTGTAACACTTCGCACCGTCGGACAGGCCCATAGGCACGCATTGGCGCATCGAGTAGCTAAGCGGATTTCGATCCGGAGATTGATTAAACTCTTTTGGTTTCACAGATAGCATTTTAGACAACCTTTCTCATTGGGTTCAGCCAAGCAGCGGCGAACATGGTTTCTTAGTCAGACAAATTTTCGCTAGATCGAACGGAGAACACGCTGTGACCACCGTCACTTTCAAAATCCTGAACGGCAGTCGCTACAATCAACGCATCAACGGTAAAACGATCTGGGTCTGTTGAATTGACCTGTCCCAAACTCAAGGACACAAGACATCCATCATCCTCGATACCGTGCAGCTCAACGTTGTTGTGTAAATGAAACCGGTCCTTACCCCGCAAATGTTCTTCGTAGGTTTCGGCGTAGAGCTTGGCCAAAGTGTCGGAGTAGGTGCTCATATTTTTTTGAGAGCGAGCCGATATCGGGTGGATTGCGTGGATTTCCGCATTTGGAAAACGGGCCATCAAATCCAGCTTTATCTCAACTGCCGACTGCCCCGTGCCCAGCACCGCGATTGACCTTACATCGTCGTCCAGCTCGGCAATACATTGATCGTAGCCAGATAAATGAAACACACGATTGTTTGGTATTACATCCGAGGCACCATCCACATCTGCTACCAGTGTTTGGGCTCCAACAAGGCCTTGCGGTGTCTCGACAATCCAAATTCCTTGAACCTCGTCGCGGTGCATTCCTGTGATTGGAGCATCATAACAGACCCGGTTTTGAAAGAACCCGACAAGCCAACTTACATGCGACTGGTAGTCCATGCGGCGTGATGCCGTTAGATCTTCGGTGCCAGACGTCATAAGTTGTGACTGGCACGCGTGTTCCGAGGATGGCTCAAAAAACAGACAATCCAAGTGCGATCCAGCCGTTTCCAGAACAGTTGCAAGTGCCATATTGGACGGGCCAAAACCGATGCCAACAACATCGACAATTTCCATTTCGCTACTTTGGTTTTTCATCACACCGCCTCTGAGAATTAAATCGCTTTGGTATCTTGCTGTGGCGTATCCAAGAGAGCCTTAGAATCGTCATCAACGTTGATTTAATATTGCGCAGTTGTCAGGTTAGGTATGCTGTAAGATGTAACAGCAGCTAGACATACTTAATTTAATTATTGTTTTTCATAGGCTTGAAGGGAGTCAAAATTCCGTTTCCCAAATTGAACTCTGATAGAATCGAAAAAGGGCCCCTGTTCAGGAGCCCTCTTCTATCGGTTGCTCAGTGTTTTAAGAGTGCAACTTGAATGTCTCGGGGACGTCGTCAAATTCTATCCATATTGCTGTCGTTAAGACCCTGCCAATTTTCACGGGCTTACCATCGCCCATTCGGCGGGTCTTTAATCCAAGCCGTTTTAGCAGCTTTTCTGCCGCGACAGATGTAACAGCAACGAAGGCAACAATCCCGCGTTCCTCGGCGAACAGCTGGAAGGTTTCGACCAATTCGCGGGTAATCGACGCGACACAAAGTTTCTGCGCGTCAGATGTCATTGACCGTGCCATTTCATCGACCGCAAATCTGCTAATTTCCCAGATGTTCTTATCCTCCGGAATGGCCTCTCCCCGCGCAACATCGGGAAACACATCCCGAAGCATATTAGGACCGGTCGTAGGCAACGCCCGCCAAGACCCAACAACGGAGCCGGCATTGTTTACGATTGTAATATACCATGGCTTCAACAGATCAAACTCATCGATCTCTTGCTTGTCATACGAAGTCACCTGCCATTGAAGTTTTTCGTTGAACACTTGGTGGCGCAGGCTGAAAGAGCCTTTCGCATATTTTTCTTCGTCGGTGTCTATATCAACTTTCTCAAGAGTTTCGGATAAACCAAGTGCTCCAAGATCAACATTGATCGGGCGATGCTCCGCAACATCAAGGCCGACCACCTTATCCAAAATCGGATAGTCGCCTGAGATTTTAAGTCCGGGTTCTGCGGCCTCTACTCGTGACGGAAAATCCTGAGCTTTCAAGATCGTGCTGGCGTAAGTTGCGTTGCTTTTATAAAAATTATGAGCGTTCATTTTAATCCCTAGCTATAAAATCTTCGTTTTCGTTTGTATTGAAATAACGTTAAAAAAATCACAGTTACTTGTAGCCTGTAAGAAGTATCATACAATCCATTATGTCAGATTTTTCTGACACTTTTGCTATTCCTTAATAAGTTGTTAATAAATGATTTTTTATGAATTTAGGTTGTTTTCACGCTAACTGACTGTAAGAAATGACAGCGCTTGAAATTGCTACAGGTTCAGAATTTGCCGAAAAATTTCCCGTTCTTTATGTAGGCTTTGCTTTTTTAACTGAATGTGTAAGGCTGCCCTGCAAAGTAGGCCTGCGTTTATCGTCCCTTATACTATTAAGTTTTGATAAATGCACATACTCTTCTAGTCTTTTGCTGACTAGTATGACGCAGTCGTTATTATTTTAGACAACAATTGAAAGCGAAAAATGGACGAATTACCATCCGACTTTGAATCCTTTGCTTTAGAACAATTTTCAGCGCTTGATTCCGAAACCATTACACCCGAGCTTATCGATAGCATATTACAAGCCTTTGCGGACGAGCTAACGATGCGTTGGTATTTATTCGCATCAAGCGACATGGAAACACTCAATAATCCCGAACACACTGTTTTTTCGAATGCGTCTGAATGGATGGAATTGTATGGCAAGGAGGATCTGCGCCAGAATGATCCGATTGTAAAATACACGGTTCAAGGCGGCGCGGCGACCACATGGGAAGATTTAATGCAAGACCCTGACTACGGTTCAGACGCCCACAAGCGGGTCATGGACTTAGCTGCGATGTCGGGCTTGTCGTACGGTGTCAGTATTCCCACCCGAAACAGAGGAACTTTGTCAGTTCTGACGTTCGCTAATAATGTAGAACACAGCGCGCGCCACTATGGGATCGTCAAACTTTACGGATCACTTTTAGCGACGAAACTGAACGAAGCCTGCACCCGTATGCAATCTGTCTCCGGCAATTCGATCGGGAAAGATCTCTCCGAGCGCGAGATCGAATGTTTGAAATGGGCCGGAGAGGGCAAGACCGCTTGGGAGATTTCAATGATTTTAGAGATTTCAGAGCGGACCGTCGTCTTTCATCTGACTAATGCGACAAAGAAGCTTGGGGCGTCAACTCGCCAACATGCGATTTCGAAAGCACTTTTACGCGGTATTCTTGTACCAAAATTCTAATAGTCTGTGATTTCGGTCACTACCCAGCCAGTTGATGCGTTTGGTTCCTATCTACCCGGAGCCTAAAATGAGCAAGAAGACCACACCACAAGATCTGGCCAATTCTGCCATTTGACTGTCCTACTATCACTCAGAGCTTCTCTATTCGACGCAAGGGACATTATCATCCCGTAAGATTAGCAATCTAAACGAAACCCTGATCTATTTTAACATGGCCGCTTCTGACCAGACATGGTGTCTTTCTTTGCATCTCGGAATCAGGCTAGCTGGCCAAGAGAGTTACCCAGTTTGAGCGAGATAAACTTTCTAAGCTTACGCAGAAACATAAGAACCAATTTTTTAGCCCATGCAACGATTTAGTCTGTAAATGTTCTCTGATCAAAATTCATAGACATTCTGAATGAGGAAAGGTTTCAGAGCAAGCCGCTAAAGCGGTTGTCTTGAAAACCTGACCCATTGGAAGGCGCAAAGAGCAAGCAAATGCACCCAGATCACAGGAAAAAGGAAAGGCTATGTGTCGTGAAAGGCAAACCTATGTGTCGCCTCACAAAGGGTGTGAGGCGACACATAGTTCTTCCTTTTTCAGATCGCTAAGTCATTGATTTTGAATCATCGGCAAAACGCGCTGCGCACCAGTTTTACCTTTTACGACTCATAGATTTACCTTTTTCCAAAGCAGCCATTGGCTAAAAACCCGCCAATGGCTGTAAGGATGCAGGTTTCTCAGACGCCTTGCGCGAGGATTGGGCAACGCACAGCGTTTCCTGGCGTCTGAGAAGCGCTCATGCGGGAAATCGCGGG
>JBGCEM010000002.1:0-66643 GCA_045106335.1 Paracoccaceae bacterium
AGCAAAACCCAACACAGCCTACCCAGTTTTCGACTGCACGCTTGGTGTCCAGCCGCGAGATGTACGTGTCTTCGATCTTTTTTCCCCACCGCACCCCCAACGCCACACTTTCATCCGAGCGAAACAGCATCAGCGGCATTACCAGAACGCCCGCCAAAAGGTGCAAATGCGTGTCCCACACCACCGCGATGACCCAATACAGAACCACCATCACAACGGTTTCAGCGCAAGCCAGCACCGACAGCTTGCCCGCCCGCACACTGTCCGTGTCCGCCCACCAAACCCAACCGCGCTCAACGTCACTCAACTTCAGGACCCTCCGGCCGGAACCCCACCATATCAGCGCCCCGGTGTCCACCACGCCCACGCGCAAAGCCCTTGAAGAACGGCTTCGTTTTGCCCACATTTAGAGCGACCCTTAAAAGGACAAAAACAACGTGCCCCTCGAAGATCTGCTGATAGAATTCGCTTCTGGCAATATTGTGTATTTGATCGGCGCCGTTTTGGCGTTCATTGTCATTAGCAAGGCCGTTAAAATCGTCCCCCAGTCCGAAAAGCATGTGGTGGAACGGTTCGGACGGTTGCGCTCCGTTTTGGGGCCGGGCTTCAATATGATCGTGCCGTTTTTGGACCGCATTGCGCATAAAGTGTCGATCTTGGAACGCCAATTGCCAACGGCCAGCCAGGATGCGATTACCAAAGACAATGTGTTGGTGCAGGTCGACACATCGGTATTTTATCGCATCATCGCGCCGGAAAAGACCGTATACCGGATCCGCGATGTGGACGGCGCGATTGCCACGACAGTTGCAGGGATCGTGCGCGCTGAGATCGGGAAAATGGATCTGGATGAGGTCCAAGCCAATCGGACCTCGCTGATCAGCACGATTAAACTGCTGGTCGAAGACGCGGTGGATGATTGGGGGATCGAGGTGACCCGAGCCGAGATTTTGGACGTGAATTTGGACCAAGCCACGCGCGATGCCATGATGCAGCAGCTAAACGCCGAACGCGCCCGCCGTGCACAAGTCACCGAAGCCGAAGGTCAAAAGCGCGCAGTCGAGCTGGCCGCAGATGCGGATCTGTATGCAGCCGAACAAGAAGCCAAAGCCCGCCGTGTCCTGGCCGATGCCGAAGGCTACGCCACACATATTGTCGCCCAAGCGATCAACGAAAACGGGTTGGAAGCCGCGCAATATCAAATCGCGTTGAAGCAGGTGGAAAGCCTGACCGCTCTTGGCACATCGCACGGCAATCAAACGGTCGTTCTGCCCGCCAATGCGCTGGATGCCTTTGCAGATGCGTTTAAACTCTTGAAGGGGTCGGCAAAATGATCACCTGGGTGTCGCTGTGGTGGGTTTGGCTGGGCATCGCTTTAGTATTTGCGATTGTCGAGCTGTTGACCCCCGGTTTTATCTTCCTTGGTATTGCTTTGGGGGCGTTGGTCTTGTCAGTCGTGATAGGCTTGGCCCCTGACATGATAAGCGGGCTCGGGTTCAACGCGATGATGGCTCTGTTTGGCGGACTATCTTTAATCGCCTGGATTGCGCTGCGCTTTGTTTTTCGTAGCCAGACCACAAAGACGCAAACTTTCACGGACGACATCAACGACTAAGGCTGGAACCAGGTCCAACCGACGGGGCCTGTCCAGTTTAGCGATCGCGTGCATTTGGGACGCTTTCGCCAAGGTCGACGCCGTCACAGGTGGCCCGGTGGAAACTGTATTGTCCACCGGCGTTTTGACGATCTTGATGATGGCCAAGCACGACTTTTTCCACAATGTTTACAGACGGACGGAAGGCCGCCGCAGCTTATTTTCGCTACAGTTGCGTTAAATAAGCCTTCAATTGTAGCGCAAAGAGCCAAACAGAACGTCCAATATCTGCAACACGCACTTTCACCTTTTTACTGCCCAATGTTGCACGCAATTTAAACTCAACCAGGTGCAACCGCGTAACTTTTGCGGTGTGCACAGTCTGTCTGCGTAAATTACCCCATGAGCGCTTGTGATTTAAACTCTTGCGGCGGATCAAGATCACAACAACGCGCCCAAAAACCAAAAAAGCAGGGACACAATGTCCCTGCTTTCTGTGGTACCCAAGGCCGGACTCGAACCGGCACGCCCGTTAAGGCGGGGGATTTTGAATCCCCTGCGTCTACCATTCCGCCACTTGGGCGACGAAGCCCGTTTAGCGCCCCTTCTCGGCGACGTCCAGCCCAAGAATTACTTGACCGCCAACAAGGTGCGTGTTGAAGACACCCTATGACACAATCCTCTTATTTATTTGCAGTTCGGTGACGGAATGACGCTTCAACCACAGGCAATCTCGCAGCGTTTAGACCAGCTTGCCGCTGACGCGGATGGCGAATCTGTCAGCCTGAACTGGGTACTTGAACAGTTAAACGAACGGGCCTTTGGTCTGTTCTTGCTGATCCTGGCGCTGCCCTGCTGTATTCCGTTTCTGTACGGACTTCCCCAAGTTGTTTCGTTGCCTTTGATGTTTGTCGCCGCACAAATACTTTTGGGCCGTGACAGACCTTGGCTTCCCGCAAAACTTGCGAACCGCACAGTGTCCAGCGCCGGTCTGCGCAGCCTATCCCAACGCGCTGGTCCCTGGCTGCGCCGAATCGAATTCATCAGCAAACCTCGGCTGGCGGGACTGACGCGTGCGCCAAGTGATCGCTTTGTGGGATTTGCCCTTGTGGCGTTCAGTGCCTCTATTCTTGTGCCCCTGCCTCTGACAAACACCGTGCCTGGCTTCGCTGTGGTTGTCATTGCGATGGGACTGTTGCAACGCGACGGGCTGCTCGTGCTTGGCGGCCTGATCCTGGGCACCGCGTGGATCGCGTCCCTGATCTTTGCAGGTGTGACCGTGATCAGCCTGATCCGTGGGTGGTTTGGGATCTAATCGCTGACACAGCAGACACATCCTGGACCGAACCATACAGAAAAGCCCCACATCGCCGCGCTAAGACATGAGGCCCTCTTTGACACGAACTCGCCTAATCCAATTCGCCGCCGCTGGATCCGCCGCGTTACTTGCCGCCGCGTTTATCTTCCAAGCCTTAGGGTGGGCGCCGTGCAAAATGTGCCTTTGGCAACGCTGGCCCCACGCAGGCGCTGTACTTTTAGGTATGATATCCCTTTGGATCGGACCAAAACGCGCCTTAGCCATACTTGGCGCCCTTGCCACCTTCAACACCGCCGCCATCGCAGCCTTCCACAGCGGCGTCGAGCGCAAATGGTGGGATGGCCCAGCAAGCTGTTCAGGCTCTGGCAACGCACTCAGCGCCCTGCAAGCCGATCAACTTGTCCCAGGCGCTGGCGATGTGCCGATACTGATCATGTGCGATTCCTTCACACCCTTTCTTGCCGGGCTCAGCATGGCCAACTGGAACTTGGTCGCCTCACTTGGCCTCACGGCAGTTTGGGTCCTCGCAGCCACCCAACCCAAAACCAATCATCCGTAAAGAACGCCTGGGGTGGCGGGCGGGCGCGTTTGCGGCACGCAAATAGACCGTCCCGTCACGCCTCCAGTTCAGCATCCCAATACAGAAAATCCATCCAGCTTTCGTGCAAATGGTTCGGCGGAAACTTCCGCCCCATGTTGCGCAGTTCCTCCGCGTCCGGTTGACGCGGCGGCTTGCGCAACGAAAACCCAACCTGACGCAAAGACCGCGCGCCTTTGCGCAGATTACATGGACTACAGGCCGCCACCACATTTCGCCAGGATGTCACGCCACCACTGGCCCGCGGCACCACATGATCAAACGTCAAATCCCCCTTTGAGCCGCAATACTGGCACCGAAACTCATCGCGCAAAAACAAATTAAACCGCGTGAACGCCACTTTCTTTTGCGGCTTTACATAGTCTTTCAGGACCACCACCGAAGGGATTCTGATTTCGGTACTGGGGCTACGCACGATCTCGTCATATTCCGCCACAATATCGACACGGTCCAACCAAGCGGCTTTGACCGCGTCTTGCCAAGGCCACAAAGACAGTGGGTAATAGGACAAAGGGCGATAATCCGCATTCAAGACCAGGGCAGGATGATGCTTTAGCACCCCCGGTCTGCGGGCGAAATCAATCCTGAACTCTTCCGGTTTTATATCCATAAACTCACATCTTCCCCGCCCTGTCTACGCTCTGCAGCGATGGGTCCTGGGGACGCACGTGATCCCTTTGGGCCCGGCTGTTGATGCGACTATATCTGGTCATCGAAACCTGACAACCCTTAGTTCATATCCATTGGGCCGCGAAAAAAAGCACAAGGTCCGGAATACCCCACTCGACCAAAGCGCACGATTTCGCGATGGTTTTTCACCGACGGGGAAAACAAAGCTTCTTTTCCCCTTAACTCAGTAACTGTTCTCTTCGAGGTCTTATGATATTCTTTATCAAACGTTCCGAACCGGTTGCTGTGACCGATGACGTGCCGCATCCTGTGTCACAGGATGCACAAGTTATAGGTGTGAACAGACGCCCCCCTGGACTTCGCAGACCTTGGTTGGGCTACGTCGAAAATGCCGCGTCCTCAAAGACCTCGGATTATGAGGCACTTTGCTAAAGCACGCGGCCTTAAGCGCGCAAACCAAATGCCACGCCGCGTGTTCGGACATTTGCGACACCTCATACCATAGGTTTAAGGCCCGGTGCAGTCGCCCATCACAAGCTCAGCTTGTCGCGCATAAACGCCAACGCGACGCTTAAACCGTCCGGGGCAATTCCATGGGCCGTACCTTCCATGATATGGGCAAACACATCTTGCCACCCAGCTTCTTGTAAGGCTTCGGCCGCTTGGGGCAGCGACTGGGGCGGCACTACATCGTCTTGATCTCCGTGGATCAGCAGCACAGGTGGGCGCACAATCGCCTCATCCGCCAACAGCTCAGGGCGCAACAACCGACCGGAAAACGCAACAACCCCCGCCACGGCATCTTCGCGGCGCGGCGCCACATGCAGCGCCATCATCGTGCCTTGCGAAAAGCCCAAAAGCACCACTTGTTCGGGCAACACATCTTCATCCACCATCAAGGCATCCAAAAACGCGTTGAGATCCTCAACCGCGGCCATCATCCCACGCTCGGATTCCTCTTCAGAGGATCCATCAATCCAAGGGATCGGAAACCATTGATGTCCATGCGGCATGCCAGGAATCGTTTCAGGCGCATCGGGGGCGACGAACAACGTGTCCGGCAAATGATCTTCAAGCGGATCTGCCAGCCCCAAAAGATCGGCACCATTGGCCCCATACCCGTGCAAAAGCACCACGACAGAACGCGTATCACCCGATTTTGGCCCTTTGCGGCCTGCTGCTAAAACCCGTGTCACCTGATCCCCTCTCGATTTTTGATCACGCGGTAGTAGGCCCAAAGCGCGCGCGCCGCAACCGACCGCCAGGGCGACCACTCCAAAGACATAGCCCGCAGCGCAGCTTCTTTGGGACGCGCGGGCAGCTCAAACAGATCCTTGGCCGCCTCTTGCAGCGCCAAATCCCCCGGCGCGAACACGTCCGCATGGCCCAGCGAAAACATGGCGTAAATCTCGGCCGTCCAAGGTCCAATCCCGGGCACAGCGACCAGGGTTTTGATCACCGCTTCAGACGGCAAAGCGCGCAAGGCGTTATAATCAATGCCCGCCGCCGCCAATGCGTGTGCATAACGGATCTTTTGGCGCGACAATCCCAAAGCGCGCAGATCTTCAGCAGACATCCCAGCAACAGCTTCTGCACTGGTCGCCCCCGCTGCCTCAATCCGCGCCCAAATCGCCGCCGCCGAAGCCACAGACACTTGTTGCGACACAATCGCGCTGAGCACTTGCGCAAACCCATCCGAACGGCGGCGCAAAGGCAACGGCCCACAGGCCTGCAACGCCGCCGCCCATCGCGGATCTTGCCCCGCCAACCACGCCGCCCCTTTGGACACGTCCGCATCACATGTGATGATTTTCATCTGTATCCCCTTCACGCGGGTCACCCTGCACTGCGCCTGGTCGGACATCAACCGCGTAGCGTTCAAGCATCTCAGGCTGAACGGTTACGACTTGTTGAAGCCGCACAACGGCGTTAGGGATTTTGCTATGACTGATATCGTTGATGATCGCCGCACCAAACGCAATGTTGCCGTCCTGATCGCCGCCCAAGCCTTGCTGGGCGCGCAGATGCCGATGCTGTTCACCATGTCGGGCCTGGCGGGGCAACAAATCACACCCTATGCCTGCCTGGCCACGCTGCCGATCTCACTGATTGTGTTTGGGTCCATGACCACGGCCCCTTGGCTGTCGACCATCATGCAAAAAATCGGACGCCGCACCGGGTTTAACATCGGAGCACTTGGCGGTCTGCTCGGCGCGCTGATCTGTGCCTATGCGCTGACCATCCCCAGTTTCGGCCTGTTCCTGTTTGGCAGCTTTCTGTCCGGGATTTATATGTCTGCGCAAGGGTTTTACCGCTTTGCCGCCACGGACACAGCCTCGGACGAATTCCGCGCCAAGGCGATTTCCTATGTGATGGCAGGCGGATTGCTGTCGGCCATTATCGGCCCTCAATTGGCGGGGTATCTGTCCGAAGGATCCGGCATCGCCAATCACGAACGCTATATCCCTGTCTATTTGGCCATCGCGGCCCTAAACGTGATCGGTTTTGGCATTATCGCGCTAATCGACATCCCAAAAGTGCAGGCCAACACGGCCGCTGCTGGCCCGATGCGTTCACGTCGCGAATTGCTGACTGAGCCGCGCATCATCGTCGCAGTGATCTGTGCCGCTGTCACTTACGCGCTGATGAACTTGGTGATGACCTCGACCCCGCTGGCCGTTGTAGGCTGTGGCTATACCGAGATCGACGCCAGCCGCGTGGTCACGGTGCATGTGCTGGCGATGTTTGCGCCGTCGTTTTTCACCGGCCATTTGATCAACCGCTTTGGCGTGGAACGGATCATGGGGCTGGGTCTGTTTATCCTGGCCAGTGCCGGTGCGGTGGGTCTGTCCGGTGTGGATATTTCGCAGTTCTACGCTGCCCTGTTCCTGCTGGGCTTGGGCTGGAATTTCGGCTTTATCGGTGCCACCACCATGCTGACCATGTCCCACACCCCGGCCGAGAGGGGTCGCATGCAGGGCCTGAACGATTTGATTGTGTTCGGGTCTGTGACCTTGGCATCGCTTGCGTCAGGCGGGTTGATGAACTGTGTGGGCGGCGATCCGGTCAGTGGGTGGTCTGCGGTGAATTACGCAATGGCGCCGTTCTTGACCGTGGCTGGGGGGGCGTTAATCTGGCTGATGTTGCGCCCCAAAGCGAACCCAGTCTAAGAGTTAGGCAAACCGCCGCGATCGCAAATAAAAGACACGATGTCCTCGACGCCTTGGCTGTGTTTCAGTGCTGAAAACACGAAAGGCCGTCCGCCCCGCATGGCGGTCGCATCCCGTTCCATCACCTCAAGCGAGGCCCCAACGTAAGGCGCTAAATCGGTCTTATTGATCACCAACATATCCGAGCGTGTCAGCGCTGGCCCGCCTTTGCGCGGAATTTCCTCGCCCGCTGCGACGTCGATCACATAAAGCGTCATATCTGCCAATTCGGGGCTAAACGTGGCCGACAAATTATCGCCTCCGCTTTCGATCAGCACCAGATCCAACTGCGGATGCCGGGTTTGCATTTCGGACACTGCGGCCAAGTTGATCGAGGCATCTTCACGGATCGCCGTATGCGGGCATCCCCCGGTTTCCACACCGATAATTCGATCTTTCGGCAACACCTGCATGCGCATCAACGCCTCGGCGTCTTCTTGGGTATAGATGTCATTGGTGATCACCCCAATCGACAAACGGGGGTGAAAGGCGCGCGCCAAACAGGCGGTCAGCGTGGTCTTTCCCGCCCCCACGGGGCCTCCGATACCGACGCGCAGCGGTCCGTTGATCTGGCTCATGTGCGAAAAATCCTGGGCTGTTGTGTTTCGTGGTGCATGGCCGCGATGTCGGACCAAAAAGCCGTGCTGTGCAGATCGTCGAGCCTTGCGTTCAGCGTGTCCGTGGCCGTCTGTGCGCACATCGGGGCCAAAGCTGCGACAACGGTTTGGGCGTCCGTTTGACCCAACCCCATCAATCGCTGCGCGCAGGACACCAGATTGCCAACCATCGCATGGCAATACATCGACGCCGTGGTCTGGCGATCCAACCCCAGATGCGCCGCCGCGGCCCCCAACGAGACGGGATAGATATAATCCGCCGCCGCATTGCCCCAAATCTGTCCAGTGACCTGCCCAAAAGCCGCTCCCTGCAGACTGGTCTCTAAGATCCGCTCGGACGTGGCCGCAAAAGCGCGCCCGGTCGCATCCACCGCTTCAAGGTCTTCGGTCGTCGCACAGGCATAGGCGGCATATAGCAAAATGCAGTCGTTGCGCCCGCTGCCATGACAGATCACGTCCTTTAACCAGTCCTGCAATTCTGCGCCGTTTGTGATCAACCCAGACCCAATCGCCGCCTCAAGCCCATGAGAATAGGCAAAAGCCCCAATGGGATAGGCGGGCGAAAGCCACTGCGCCAATGTCAGAAGATCAGTGCTCATGCGCTGTCGCCCCGTGTTCGTGGGAATGCGTGCGCCCATGGCCATAGGCCCCGCCTTCAGGGGTGAAGGGTGCATCAATTTCCTGAAGCTGCGCGCCGAGATGTTCCAACATATGCCCAATCACCGGGTCGCGCTGGATCAACAATTGGTCTTGCGCGATCTGACAGGGCGTGTGCCGGTTGCCCACATGCCAAGCCAAGCGCACCAGGTCGCCGGTGACGGCATATAGCGGTTCTGGGGCGGCGCGGATCTCAATGATCTGTCCATCTTCCAGCTCAAGTCCTGCGCCATGATCCAAGGACGTGGTCTTGGCCAGATTCACCAAAACACGCGCCCCAGTTGCCGTTTCGATCACCTTGCGGCGCAGAAATCGGTCATCATAGCTGAGCGTGCAATGATCCTGCGCGTGATCCCACGTGCCCGCCGCGCGGACGATATGTGCGTTCAAATCCGCCATCAGAACAGAAAATACCGCTGTGCCATGGGCAGAACATCCGCCGGGGCACAGGTCAGCAACACCCCATCGGCGCGGACCTCATAGGTTTCGGGATCGACCTCAATCTGGGGTAAGGCATCGTTTAGGATCATGTCAGATTTTCCAATATTGCGTGTGTTTTTCACTGCGATGGTCTGCTTGGCCAAACCAAGGCTGGCGCCCAAATCATTCGCCTGCGCCGCACTGGACACAAAGCTGACGGAACCCTTCGTCAAAGCCCCGCCATAGGCGCCAAACATTGGGCGCGTATAGACCGGCTGCGGCGTCGGGATCGAGGCATTCGGATCCCCCATCTGCGCCACCACAATCGCGCCGCCCAGCAATACCATTTCCGGCTTCACCCCAAAAAACGCAGGCGACCACAGCGCCAGATCCGCGCGCTTGCCCACGCTAATATCGCCGATCACATGGCTAACCCCTTGGGCGATCGCGGGATTGATGGTGTATTTCGCAATATAGCGCCGCACGCGCAGATTGTCGTTCTCGCCGGTTTCATCGTCCAAACGCCCGCGCTGTTTCTTCATTTTATCGGCCGTTTGCCAGGTCCGGATCAGCACCTCGCCCACACGCCCCATGGCTTGGGAATCCGAGGCGATGATTGAAAACGCGCCAATATCGTGCAGGATATCTTCAGCGGCGATGGTCTCGCGCCGGATCCGACTTTCGGCAAAGGCGATGTCTTCGGGGATGGATTTGTCCAGGTGATGACACACCATCAACATGTCCAGATGTTCCTCTAAGGTGTTGACCGTAAAAGGCCGCGTTGGATTGGTTGAGGACGGCAACACATTGGCATCCCCGCAAATTTTGATGATGTCCGGTGCATGTCCGCCCCCCGCCCCTTCGGTGTGAAAGGCGTGGATCGTGCGCCCCTTCATGGCCCCGACCGTGTGTTCAACAAAGCCAGATTCATTCAGCGTATCGGTGTGGATCATCACTTGGACATCCATGTCGTCAGCCACGCTGAGACAGCAATCAATCGCACCGGGCGTCGTCCCCCAATCTTCGTGCAGCTTCAGCGCGCAAGCCCCCCCTTGCACCATTTCCACCAGCGCGTCAGGTTGGCTGGCATTGCCCTTGCCCGACAGCCCGATATTCATCGCGATGCCATCAAAGGACTGCAACATCCGCCCGATATGCCAGGGCCCCGGCGTACAGGTTGTGGCCAGCGTGCCATGGGCGGGACCGGTGCCGCCGCCAAAACAGGTGGTGACCCCGGAATGAAGCGAGTCCTCCATCTGTTGCGGACAGATAAAGTGGATATGACTGTCCATCCCTCCGGCCGTCAAAATGCGCCCCTCGCCCGCGATGACTTCCGTGCCGGGGCCGACAATAATATCAACACCCGACTGCGTGTCCGGGTTGCCCGCCTTGCCGATTGCATGGATCAGCCCGTCTTTCAGGGCCACATCTGCCTTATAAATGCCGGCATGATCCACGATCAGTGCATTGGTGATCACGGTGTCCACAGCCCCGCCAGCACGGGTGACTTGCGACTGGCCCATCCCATCGCGGATGGTTTTGCCGCCGCCGAATTTGACCTCTTCTCCGTAGATCGTCAGATCGCGTTCGACCTCAATGATCAGATCTGTATCCGCCAGGCGCAGTTTATCGCCCGTGGTGGGTCCATACATGGCAGCGTATTGTGCGCGGGAAATTTCAACAGGCATTCAAAGATCCCCCATGATCTGTTGGTTAAAGCCAAAAATACGACGCCCACCCCCGATGGGGATCAGCTGGACTTGGCGGCGCTGCCCGGGTTCAAAACGCACGGCTGTGCCGGACGCAATATCAAGGCGCAGTCCTCGGGCCGCAGCGCGATCAAAGTCGAGCCCGGGATTGGTTTCGGCAAAATGGTAATGGCTACCAACTTGTATGGGCCGGTCGCCCGTATTGGCCACCATCATCGTGATCGCCTGCGCGTCTGCGTTCAGGGTCAGCGTGCCAGCGGCGGGAAAGAGTTCACCTGGGATCATAGCGCACCTTTAACGGATAGGATTGTGGACAGTGACAAGCTTTGTGCCGTCGGGAAATGTGGCCTCGACTTGCACTTCGGGGATCATCTCGGCGATGCCCTCCATGCATTGATCGCGGGTCAGGATATGCCCGCCCGCTTGCATCATATCGGCCACGGACCGGCCATCGCGCGCGCCTTCGACCACCGCATCCGTGATCAGCGCAATCGCTTCGGGGTGGTTTAACTTAACGCCTCGGGCCAAGCGCTTGCGCGCGACCTCGGCGGCCATAGCAATTAGCAGTTTATCTTTTTCACGGGGGGTCAGTTGCATGACCTAGAGCCTCCAGGATGTGGGAAGAGCAGTTTGAGACAGGAATTCCAGCGCCGGGATCAGGGCCGCGCGCAGCTCAAAACTGTCGCGGGCCAGCAGACGGATGGCCAACAGATCTGGGGCCAACAGGCTCACACCAGCACAGTCCGGCAAAGTGGCGCGCAGCTGGGTCAGACGGGATTCGGCATCGGGATCGACAAGTACCACGCTGGCCATCGCGCCTGCCCCATTGGCAATGGCACGCCGGGCCAGATGCGCAGTTGCATCGCCCTGCAGGGATACTCCGTCAATAAATATCGGACGCCCTGCGCGCTGCACTGTAATGGAATCGCGAAAGGAAATATCGCGCAAGGTCTCGTGCATAGCCGCGCGCCCAAAGACCACCGCTTCGCTCATCAACAGCCGTGCGCCCCGGTCCAGATCAATGTGCAATCGACGCCGCAGAGCGCTTTGTTCAAACAAGATCAGTTCTTGCGGCAACCATTTTAGCAAAGCCCCAGACGCCACATGCGCCCGGCTGGTGACATCGGCGATCTCATGTGGTTGGGCGCGATAGGCGCGCTCGGCAGCTTGCGTCGTTAGGGTCAGCGTCGATCCCGTATCCAGGGACAGATCCAAATCAAACCGATCACCGCCTGTGATCCCCCCCGCCGTGTTGACCAAAATCGCTTCAAGATCCGGGGTGAATTGGCGCGGGAAAACCAGTTTGGTCGATCCTGACTGCCGCAAATCCGTGATGTGTGTGCGTCCCATAGGTGCCAGAGCCACGCGCACCTTGCCTGTGCCAACGGCGCGCGGTTGCTTTGGCACCGGGCTTGGATCGGAAAGGGCTGATGCGATGTGAATGGTCGGCTCCGGCGGAACGTTTCTTTGACGTTACTCCACCACATCCCGTGCAAAAGGGGCAGTCATCTTGGGCAAAATCTCGAAATCCGTCCTTTATGTGGTTAGAAATTCAGCGCGGCGCAGATCAATTGCTAAGTTTTTAAGCAAATTAGCACGGTCATCCCAGTCAAAGCCGAATGAAAATTGCGAATACGCCAGCGACGCCGCAACGATCCACCATCCCGCACAGTCGAATCGTTCGATTGACAGATGGGTGTGTGACGATCGGCTGAATTGGACCTCACCGCGACCGCCACACGTTTGCAACACTTACGTTGCAGGGCATAGCTATGATGCATCCTGTCCCAGAACAAGATGCGCGCGGTTGTCCCTGCAAGGAGACATGACATGAAACACACAACCGCCCTTGCCACCGCGCTAACCCTGATGACAGCGCTGCCTGCTTTCGCGGCCGATTGCACTTTGAAAGTCGGCGTTCTGCATTCGCTGTCCGGGACTATGGCGATTTCTGAAACCACGCTGAAAGACACGATGGAAATGCTGATCGATCAGCAAAACGCAGCCGGCGGCGTGATTGGTTGCGATTTGGAAGCAGTGGTTGTGGATCCGGCGTCGGATTGGCCGCTTTTTGCCGAAAAAGCGCGCGAGCTTTTGACCGTACATGAAGTCGACGTGATCTTTGGCAACTGGACATCCGTGTCGCGCAAATCGGTGCTGCCGGTGATCGAAGAGCTGAACGGCTTGCTGTTCTATCCTGTGCAATATGAGGGCGAGGAAAGCTCAAAGAACGTATTCTACACAGGCGCTGCCCCCAACCAACAGGCGATCCCTGCGACGGATTACTTCTTAGAAGAGCTGGGCATAGAGAAATTCGCACTGCTGGGCACAGATTATGTTTATCCCCGCACCACCAACAACATTTTAAATGCGTATTTGCAGTCCAAAGACATCTCGGAAGATGATATCTTCGTCAACTACACACCGTTTGGACATTCCGATTGGTCCAAGATTGTCGCGGATGTGGTCGCCCTTGGCGCGGATGGCAAGAAAGTTGGCGTGATTTCTACCATTAATGGGGATGCCAATATCGGCTTTTATAAAGAACTGGCCGCGGCAGGCATTTCAGCCGATGACATTCCAGTTGTCGCGTTCTCGGTTGGCGAAGAAGAGCTGTCAGGCCTGGACACCTCAAATCTGGTCGGTCACTTGGCTGCGTGGAACTATTTCCAGTCCGCCGAAACTGACGCCAACACCGCTTGGATCGATGCTTGGAAAGCCCGCATGGGTCCTGAGCGCGTGACCAATGACCCGATGGAAGCGCATTATATTGGTTTCAACATGTGGGTGAACGCTGTGACCGAAGCAGGATCTGCAGAAGTGGACGCAGTGCGCACGGCGATGTATGGCCAGGAATTCCCGAACCTGACAGGCGGGACGGCCGTGATGTTGCCAAACCACCATTTGGCAAAGCCCGTCTTGATCGGCGAGATCACCGAAGACGGACAGTTTGACATTATCAGCCAGACCACCGAAGTGCCGGGTGATGCGTGGACAGACTTCTTGCCCGAAAGCGCCAAGCTGGTCTCTGATTGGAAAGATCTTGGCTGCGGGATGTACAACACAGACACCAAAAGCTGCGTACAAACCCTGTCGAACTACTAACTGACGGCCATTGGGGGCGCATTTGTTGCCCCCAATCCCCTCCTGAAAGTCCGGACACCGTTTATGAAGTTCCCTGTTTTGGCAATGCTGCTGGCATTGCTTTTGTCGCAAATTGCCCATGCGCAAACGACATCGGTGCCCCAAGGTTTAAGCGTACAAGATCTGCTGCAAAGTCAACGCGCGCTGATTGAAAAGAGCTCTCGGCGCACCATCGGTCCCGCCATTGATGTGATTGCCCAAAGCGGTTTGCCCCAGGTACAGCGCGTGTTGGAAGCCTGGCAGGCCAAGGACATGTGGCAGCGCACATCCGATGGGTTGTTTTTTGCCGCCATGCGCGCCGAGGATGGCAGCTATACCCTGACGGATTTTGACGATGGCACAACGCAGACTGGCGTTGAAAAATCCGACCTCAAACAGCTTAAGCCCAACAGCGGAGTGCGTAGTTTGATCGCCACCGCTCTTGTGCGATTTCAACTGTCTGACCCAGATCCCGCCAAGCGCGCCGCCGCCCTAGAATCGATTGCCCGCGATCCTGGCCCGGCCCTGCTGGAGCCGTTGCGCGCCTCAATTCCCGACGAGGACGACCCTGACCTGCGCGCCCGCAAAACGCGGTTAGAAACCTTGATGCGCATGGCCCATGATCCCGACCCCGACGCCCGCATTGCCGCCATCAATGAGATGGCCGGGGATCTGGGCGTCGATCTGCGCGCGACATTGAATCCAATCCTAACAACCACCCGCAGCGTCCTGCCGCGCGAGACCGACCCCAAAGGCAATGTCGCGCAGGAATTGACCCCGGGCAGCGAAGTTCTGCCCCGTGAAATGGCCTATGACGCGCTGGTGGCGCAAAACTTGGCGCCGGACTTAATCACCCCAGCTGTCCGTGATACGGCCCTGACGAACAACATCCAAGGTGGGTTCGTCGGGACAATCCCTGTGGCGCAACTGTCGACACAAGACGCACGCAATGCCGCCTATGATGCGCTGGTCGAGGCCGGGCGGGCCGATCCGCGTGTTACCCAAGATCAGATCACCCAAAGCCTGGCAGCGTATCGTTTTTTTGATATTTACAATGAACCCAATGCCGACATCACATCCGCCGCCGCAAATGCGCTGGAGACTATTGAGGATCGCGTGGCACGCAACCAGATGGTCGATCTAGGACTGGATGCTTTGTCGCTGGCCTCGATCTACTTTCTGGCCGCAATTGGACTGGCGATCACCTTTGGGGTGATGGGCGTGATCAACATGGCCCATGGCGAGTTCATTATGATGGGCGCCTACACCGGCTATGTCGTGCAGCTGTTTGTCCCCAATCACACAGCGTCCTTGCTGGTCGCCGTGCCGCTGGCCTTTGCAGTCACCTTTGCCGCTGGGATCGCGCTGGAACGCTTGGTGATCCGCTGGCTGTATCACCGCCCGCTGGAGACCCTGCTGGCCACGTTCGGGGTATCAATTGCTTTGCAGCAGTTGGCCAAGAATATCTTTGGCACACAAGCCCGCCCCCTGACCGCACCGGGTTGGTTGGATGGCTCTTGGGTGATCAATGACGTGGTCTCGATCAGCTATATCCGCATCGCGATTTTCCTACTGGCGTTGCTGTTTTTGGCCTTGTTTTTGTTCATCATGAAGCGCACCCGTCTGGGGCTGGAAACCCGGGCCGTCACCCAGAACCCGCGCATGGCTGCCAGCATGGGGATCAACCCAGACCGTGTGAACATGCTGACCTTTGGTTTGGGATCGGGCATCGCGGGGATTGCAGGTGTCGCGATTGGGTTATTTGCCAAAGTCACCTCGGAAATGGGCAGCGATTATATCGTGCAAAGTTTCATGACGGTGGTGGTCGGCGGCGTTGGCAATATCTGGGGCACGCTTGCGGGCGCGGCCATGATCGGCGGTTTTCAGAAAAGCGTCGAATGGTTGAACCCGTCCAACACCTTAGCGGCGCAAACATATATGATCCTCTTCATCATTATTTTCATTCAATTCCGACCCCGGGGCATCATCGCCCTGAAGGGTCGCGCGGCGGGGGACTGATCCATGAACCGCACATTTATCGCGCGTAACCCATCCGTTTTGGTGTTCCTGGCCCTGCTGGGTCTGTTCACCATCACCGTCACGATCCTGTCCGAAGGTTTCGGTCTGGGTCTTATTTCCACCAGCTTTGTCAAAACCTTAGGCAAGACCTTGTGCCTATGTCTGGTGGCCATCGCGATGGATTTAATCTGGGGCTATACGGGGATCTTGTCCTTAGGCCATTTCGCGTTCTTCGCCCTTGGCGGTTACATGATCGGGATGTGGTTGATGTATGAACGCACACGCCAGATTGTCGAAACCTCGCTGTCCAACGGCGTGCTGCCCCCCACCCCGGACGAGATCAGCGCCGCCATCGGCAACCAGATCTTTGGCGTGGTCGGCAGCAGCGAATTCCCGCTGATCTGGGCCTTTGCTGACAGTTTGGTGCTTCAACTGGCCTTTGTGGTGTTGGTGCCCGGGGTGCTGGCGCTGGTCTTTGGGTGGTTGGCATTTCGCAGCCGCGTCACTGGGGTCTATCTGTCGATCTTGACCCAGGCGATGACCTTAGGCCTGTCGCTGTATTTGTTCCAAAACGCCAGTGGTTTGCGGGGCAATAACGGCCTGTCCGGGTTGCAGAACCTACCCGGGATTGAGGCCCCCCAAGCCGTTGTGTCGCTGTGGTTCTTCTGGGCCTCGGCTTTGGCTTTGGGCTTGGGCTATTTGCTGGTGGCTTGGGTTGTGTCCGGCAAGTTCGGATCTGTGCTGCGCGGCATTCGCGACAATGAGGCCCGGGTGCGGTTCTTGGGCTACTCGGTTGAGCACTACAAACTGACCGTCTTCGCCCTTACGGCCTGTATCGCGGGCATCGCCGGGGCGCTGTACTATCCGCAAGCGGGCATCATTAACCCCGCAGAACTGGCGCCCATTGCCTCAATCTACTTGGCCGTTTGGGTGGCCATTGGCGGGCGCGGCAGGCTGTACGGCGCGGTGATCGGCACGGCCTTTGTCAGCCTGTTGTCCAGTTGGTTCACCGGCGGTCAGGCCCCCGATATCTCACTTGGCAACTACACCTTGAAATGGGTGGATTGGTGGTTGGTCTTGCTGGGCGTCAGCTTCGTGCTGGTCACGCTGTTCGCGCCCAAAGGCATTGGCGGCTTGTTTGATCGCCTGTCCCCCGCGCGCAAAGGGCCCACCCCATGAGCAGTCTTCTGGAAGTTTCAGGCGTCACTGTCAGCTTTGATGGGTTTCGCGCGATCAACAATCTGTCTTTCCAAATCGGCTCGGCTGAGCTGCGCGCGGTGATCGGACCCAACGGCGCGGGCAAGACCACGTTTATGGATATTGTAACTGGCAAAACCAAACCCGATGCCGGGGAAATCCTGTGGGGTAACAAAAACCTGTCGCTGATCGGACTGTCCGAGGCCCGCATCGCTCAAGAAGGCATTGGCCGCAAATTCCAAAAACCGACCGTGTTTGAGGACCAATCCGTGCAGGACAATCTGATCATGGCCTTGCGCAAAGACCGCCGCCCCCTGGCTGTCCTCCTGTTCCGCCCCACAGCGCCTGATTTTAAGCGGATCGAAGAGCTGGCCGAACAGACGGGCCTAGAGGACCAATTGCACCGACTTGCGGGCGAGTTGAGCCATGGCCAAAAACAATGGCTCGAAATTGCTATGCTGCTGGCCCAGGATCCCAAACTGCTGCTGGTCGATGAGCCCGCCGCAGGCATGACCCCGGCTGAGCGCGAAAAAACCACGGCGATCTTGTGTGAGGCCGCCAAAACCCGCGCCGTCATCGTTGTTGAACACGACATGGAATTTGTGCAGCGGTTGGACTGCAAAGTCACGGTGCTGCATGAAGGCGCGGTCTTGGCCGAAGGGTCCTTGGACCATGTTACGAAAAACCAAGATGTCGTCGATGTCTATCTGGGGCGATAATCATGTTAAGCGTTGAAAATCTAAACTTGCATTACGGCAAATCTC
Source organism: Paracoccaceae bacterium (assembly GCA_045106335.1). Taxonomy (GTDB): domain Bacteria; phylum Pseudomonadota; class Alphaproteobacteria; order Rhodobacterales; family Rhodobacteraceae; genus Aliishimia. Next base: position 17,856 of record JBGCEM010000002.1, read on the forward strand.
AGATCCTCTATGACGTGTCGCTACAGGCCGAAGCCGGGGCGGTAACCTGCGTGATGGGTACCAATGGCGTCGGTAAAACCAGCTTGCTGAAGGCGATTTCCGGCACGCATCCGCGATCCGGCGGCACCGTGCATTTGGATGGGGCTTTGATCGGTCCCCTGTCCGCGCATCAACTGGCCCGCGCTGGGATTGGCTATGTGCCCCAAGGGCGTGATATTTTTCCGCTGATGAGCGTGATTGAAAACCTGGAAACCGGCTTTGCCTGCTTGCCAAAATCCGAACATGTCATCCCGACCGAGATCTACGATCTGTTCCCTGTGCTCAAAGACATGCAGAACCGGCGCGGTGGGGATCTGTCGGGTGGACAACAACAGCAGCTGGCCATTGCGCGGGCCTTGATCACGAAGCCAAAACTGCTGTTGTTGGATGAGCCCACAGAAGGAATCCAGCCCAATATCATCCAACATATCGGCGAAGTCATCGGGCAGCTTCGTGCAAAGGGCGACATGGCGATTGTGCTGGTCGAACAGTATTTTGATTTCGCCTATAATCTGGCGGATCACTTTGTGGCGCTGCGGCGCGGCGAAGTCATCAAAAACGCCGCAAAAGCGGACACGCCGCGCGACGTGCTGCTACCCATCGTATCGGTGTAAATCCCGCACGGAATTAGTTATTATCGCGCCGCTCTGCCTCAATCGCGCGCCAGCGGGCGACATTGGCGTTATGTTGATCCAGGGTTTCCGCAAACGCGTGCCCGCCCGTGCCATCCGCCACAAAAAAGATATAGGGCGTTGTCGGTGGATTGGCCGCTGCCTCAAGCGAGGCAAGCCCCGGATTCGCAATCGGTGTTGGGGGCAGTCCTTCGATCACATAGGTGTTCCAAGGCGTGCGCGCGCGCAGTTCGGATCGCCGCAAGCCCCGGCCCAAAACGCCCTCGCCGCGCGTAATCCCATAAATCACCGTAGGGTCCGTTTGCAGGCGCATGCCGCGGTTCAGGCGGTTCACGAAGACCGACGCCACTTGGCCGCGTTCCTCTGCCACCCCGGTTTCTTTTTCAATAATCGACGCCAATGTCAGCAGCTGTTCTGGGCTTTCTAGGGGTACAGAGTCATCGCGCGTGGCCCAAACCTCGCTGATGCGATCGACCTGCGCCTCTTGCATCCGGGATAACAGATCTTCGCGGTCCTCGCCTGGGCGCACTTCATAGCTATCGGGCGCCAGCGCGCCTTCCGGCGGGATATCCGCAACGTCGCCTGTCAGCACGTCCATCCCGTTCAAACTGTTGACCACCTGCCAACTGGTCACGCCCTCGGCCAAGGCAATGCGATAGCGCGTATCCGCTTCTTGGCGCACTTCCGTGTACTCCGGCGGCGTGTCGTCTTCGCCCACATCATATCCGGCTTTTTCGACAAAGCGGTTGGTCGTGGGGTCCAGTTCGCGCACTTGCACGCGCAGACGGTTCACCCCGATGCGATAGACCACTTCCGTGCCACAGGTACTGGCCCCGCCGCGCGTGATCGCGTCAGCAATATCTTGCATCGACGCGCCCGGCTCAATCAAGAAGGATCCGGCTTTCAGCCTTTTGGTTTTGTCCTCGTAATCCGCCCCAATCCGAAAAATCGACGCGGACGCCACTGCCTGTTGGGCTTCCAGCTGCTCACTGACCCGGGTGAAATTCGATCCCCGATCCACCTGCAAACACATCGCAGCTTCCAAAGGGCCAGCCGAGGTATATTGCCCCCGCCCCCACAGGATTACGCCGCCCAAAAGGAACAGCCCCACCATCAACATGGTAATCGCATTCGACGCAATGTGCCGCCACATGATTTAAACTTTCGTAAAGATCACAGAGGCATTGGTGCCGCCGAACCCAAAGGAATTGGACAGAGCGACAGACACTTTGCGCGCACGTTTGACGTTCGGGGCCAGATCGATAGCCGTTTCGACCGCAGGTGCATCCAGGTTGATCGTTGGCGGGCAGACCTGATCGCGGATCGCGAGGATCGAGAAAATCGCCTCAATCGCACCCGCAGCCCCCAACAAGTGGCCCGTGGCGGATTTGGTCGAGGACATCGTCACGTTGCCCACATGATCGCCCAAAAGCCGCTCAACTGCGCCCAGTTCAATCGTGTCAGCCATGGTCGAGGTCCCATGGGCATTGATATAATCAATATCGGACGGTTCCAGCCCCGCATTTTTCAACGCCGCGCGCATGGACCGCTCACCGCCCTCGCCATTTTCTGACGGTGCGGTGATATGATAGGCATCGCCTGACAGTCCATAGCCCTTGACCTCGGCATAGATTTTCGCGCCGCGCGCCATGGCATGGTCGTACTCTTCCAGCACCACAATGCCAGCCCCCTCGCCCATCACAAAGCCATCACGGTCCGTATCATAAGGCCGGCTGGCGGATTTGGGATCATCTGCCCGTTTGGTCGACAGCGCTTTACACGCATTGAACCCGGCAATCCCGATTTTACAAATCGCCGCTTCAGCACCGCCTGCCACCATCACATCCGCATCGCCCAACATGATCAACCGTGCCGCATCGCCAATCGCGTGTGCACCGGTAGAACACGCGGTCACTACCGAATGGTTGGGGCCTTTAAAACCATATTTGATGCTGACCTGCCCGGAAATTAGATTGATCAAAGCGCCTGGCACAAAGAACGGAGACACCCGGCGGGGACCTTTTTCTTCCATCATCACGGCCGTGTTGGCGATTGAATTCAACCCACCGATGCCCGACCCAATCAACACACCCGTGCGTTCTAGATCTTCAACGTCTGTGGGGGCCCAACCGGAATCCTCGACCGCTTGCTGCGCTGCGGCCAGCCCAAACAGAATAAACGTGTCCACTTTGCGCTGCTCTTTGGGCAACATATACGTGTCGGCATTAAACGTCCCGTCACTGCCATCCCCGCGCGGCACTTCGCAGGCATAGGTCGTCGCCAACCCTTCAGGATCAAACTGCGTGATCGGCCCGGCCCCGGATTGCGCATCCAGAATACGCTGCCAACTGACATCGACCCCGTCCCCCAAAGGTGTCACAAGCCCCAACCCGGTTACAACGACTCTGCGCATGGTTTTGCCCCTCACGTGCTGCTCTTGGATCTGCCTTTTCGCGACAGACCTGTCTTGATCTTGCTCTTACCCCGCCATACCCTGCGGGAGCAAGAGCACTTAGCGCATGCGCGTAACCGAACCTAGCCACGCGGACCGCAATACACTGTCTGTTCAGACACCGCCAAGGGCCGCCGAGAGAGAGCCCCTCTCTCGGCACCAGTATCGCGTACGCGGCACGCGTTCAATTTGGGAACAGCGGCTTAGGCCTGCGCGGATTTGTTAAATGAAGTCCGCAACGGTTTCTGGTGTGCTCGCGGCCAGATCCAATGCAACGCGCAGATCGATCGATTTGCGCATCAAGGCCCGCCCCACCAGAGCCCCTGCGATATTGGGCACGTATTTCAGCCGCGCCACATCGTCTAAACAATGCACGACCCCACTGGCCACCACCGGCGCGCGCGCAGCTGCTGCCAAACCAGACACGACCCCCAATTGCGCATCGCGGTCCCGCAGATCGCTGTCAATGTCTGTGACGATCACACCCGCCAAGGGCGCCTGGTTAAATTCCCGCAGAAAATCAACGGGGCGAAACGCGCTTTCTGTGCGCCACCCTTCACACATCACGCGGCCCTTGCGCACATCCACAGACAGCACAATCTGATCTGGATAGGCCCGCGCCAGCGCTTTGACCGTATCGGGATCTTGCAAGGCCAGCGTCGACACCACGATCCGCCCCGCACCGCGATCAATCCAATCCGCGACCCCGTCGGCAGTGCGAAATCCGCCTGCCAGCTGCACCGGGATGCCCGCCACGCGCAAAATCTGTTGCACCAAATCTTCAGAGCCAGCCCCGTTCGTGATCCAATCAAAGTTGGTGAGATGCATCCAATCTGCGCCATCTTCGGCCCAGCTGCGCACCAACGCCACTGGATCTATGTGCCAGATTTCGGCCTCGTCCAAACGCCCTTGGCGCAAAGACACAGGTTTGCCGTTCAAAAGTTCTAAGGTCGGAAAAAGGATCATGGCAGTGCTCCGAGTTGGTCCCACAGGGCGGCTCTACCATAAATACGACATTACCGCAAAGTCACTGGATCCGGTGAGGTTACCCCAAACACATGTCCAACGCCCCGCGTCGCAATGAAAAGCGGCATGAAAAAAGGCGCCTTCCCACTCAGGAAAGCGCCTACTTTAAAATCAATACCTCAGGGGTATCGCGCAGACTTACGCCGCTTCTGTGATGAATTTCACCGCGTCGCCAAATGTCTGGATTGTTTCCGCAGCATCATCTGGAATTTCGATACCGAACTCTTCTTCAAACGCCATCACCAATTCCACGGTATCCAAGCTGTCTGCGCCCAAGTCATCAATGAACGAGGCGTTTTCAGACACCTTGCCCTCTTCCACACCAAGGTGATCTACTACGATTTTTTTCACCCGATCTGCGACGTCGCTCATACTTTCAAAGTCCTTGTGTTCGTGTCGAACCGGTTCAGGTCCGATATGGTGCCCCCCGAATTTGGGACGGCGTTGGAAACGCCACGGGGGCGCAGTGGTTGTCTTGGGCTCAGCCAAGAATCGGAAAGTTGCGGCCTGCCTTGTTTCGTGCATTAACCATAACCCCCAACATTCAGCGCCGCCTATAACACAGTTTTGCAATATGGCAAGACTGCCTTGGGGCGACATCTGATTGGGCTACAACATGGCCATGCCGCCATTCACATGCAAGGTTGTGCCTGTAATATAGCCCGCGTGTGCACTGGACAAATAAACGACGGCACTGGCAATTTCATCTGGGTTGCCCATGCGCCCTGTCGGGATTTGGCCTAGAATCGCTGATTTTTGATCTTCGCTCAATTTGTCGGTCATCGCGGTCTGGATAAAACCTGGCGCGATGGCATTCACTGTGATGCCCCGGCTTGCGACCTCATAGGCCAGGCTTTTTGTCATCCCGACCATGCCCGCCTTAGAGGCCGCGTAATTGGCTTGGCCCGGATTTCCCGTAGCCCCGACGACCGAACTGATATTCACAATCCGCCCCCAGCGCGCTTTCATCATGCCACGTAGCACACCCTTGCACAGCCGAAACGTCGCCCCCAAATTGACGTCGATCACCGATTGCCATTCGTCAGCGGACATCCGCATGAATAGGTTATCGCGGGTAATCCCAGCATTGTTGACTAAGATATCCACCGCGCCCATGGCCTCAATCGCTTGTTTTGGCAGCGCATCTACGGCGTCGGTGTCGCTGAGGTTACAGGGCAGCACAAACGCACGTTCGCCCAGCTCGGCGGCCAAGGCTTCCAGGGGATCTGTCCGTGTTCCGCTAAGCCCCACCTGCGCCCCACTGGCATGCAGCTGGCGCGCAATATCAGCCCCGATCCCCCCCGAAGCCCCAGTGATCAGCGCCGATTTCCCTGTCAAATCAAACATATCATCTCTTTTCTGTTAAGTTCATCTAAACACGGCTTACGCCTTTAGGCCTGCGATATCGTCGGGTGTGCCCACAGCTTTGCAGCCAATCGCGCGGTCAATCCGGCGCACCATGCCAGACAGCGCTTTCCCGGCCCCGATTTCCCACATCTCGGACACGCCTTGTGCGCCCATCCAGGATACACTTTCGCGCCAACGCACAGATCCGGTGATCTGCTCGACCAACAAAGCGCGCAATGTGTCGGGATCGCTTACCGCTTCGGCGCGCACATTGGTGACCACGGGCACTTGCGGTGTGTTGATCTTCACATCCGCTAAGGCTTGCGCCATTGCATCGGCGGCGGGCTGCATTAAAGCACAATGGAATGGCGCGCTGACTGGCAACAAGATCGCGCGCTTGGCACCTTTCGCTTTGGCCAGATCAATCGCTATGGCGACAGCCTCTTTATGGCCTGAAATCACAACTTGGCCGGGATCATTGTCATTGGCGGCCTGACAGACCTGACCCTCAGAGGCGGCTTCAGTGGCAATCGCATTTGCTGCCTCAAAATCCAAACCCAAGATCGCGGCCATTGCGCCAACACCCACCGGAACCGCCTGCTGCATGGCTTGACCCCGGATGCGCAACAAACGCGCCGTGTCTTCCAACGAAATCGCCCCCGCCGCACAAAGCGCGGAATATTCGCCCAACGAATGCCCCGCCACGAAAGACGCGGTCTCAAGACCCAAGCCTTCGGTTTCTAGCGCGCGTAGAGCCGCAAGTGACGTCGCCATCAAGGCCGGTTGCGCGTTTTCGGTCAAAGTCAGCGTGTCTTGATCACCGGCCCAAATCAAATCTGACAAAGGTTCACCCAATGCCGCATCGACTTGCGCAAACACCTCGGCCGCCGCCGGATAGGCATCCGCCAACGCCTTACCCATCCCAATGGTCTGCGCCCCTTGGCCTGGAAAAATAAACGCAACACTCATCTGAGATTCCTTCGCAAAAGTCTAATCGTTAACGGATCGATAAGCCCCCAATCACGGCCTTGCAATGCGGCGTTCACAAAACTGTTTGGGAAATTCGTAAATAAGTGTTAACGTCGATTCTAGTATAAGGCGAACTTTTCCCATCGCCCGCTATACCAGACGATCCCAGCACCCTACTGTGTTGGGCTGTTAAGACAGTGTGTTTCTTTTATCTACGTCGGTCTACTCTACCCTCACCCGCGCCAGGGACTTCCCTGGCGTACTCCCCCGCTTGACGTGGATTGAAAGATTGATGACGGCGCCGGACCAGAATGCTCTGAAACAAGCCAGAGTGTGTCCGACCCTTAGCTTCGTCGTTGTTTTGGCATTGGCCGAAATCGCACTTTCTTGCCCAAACTTTGCGCCGCTGCAGAGTTTGGGCAACCTCTTGTGCGTCAGTGCCGCCGCCCCGCGCGCTGGCGCACATTTCATTCAGCACTACATTATGGCAAAATTAAATGGGCCGACATACAGGCACTGATTTCGTGAAACCAAACGAAAGGCCAACGCCACATTATGCAAAGCGCAAATTCACACCACCAATATGGTCATGTCGCCAAAGGGTTTCATTGGCTGACCGCCCTTCTGATCCTGACTCTGATCCCGCTGGGAATTATCGCCAATGGGCTGCCTTACGACACGTCCGAGCAATTGGCCCAAAAAGCGTTCCTGTTTTCGTTGCATAAGACTTTGGGCGTGCTTGTCTTTTTCGTCGCTCTGGCGCGCATTGGCTGGGCGTTGTCACAACCTAAACCCGGCGCGCTGCACCCCGGTCGCAGCTTAGAACATTGGGCTGCCGAAACCGTGCATTGGCTGCTTTATGGCTCATTGCTTTTGGTGCCCTTGTCCGGTTGGATCCACCATGCTGCGACAACAGGCTTTGCCCCGATCTGGTGGCCGTTTGGACAGAACTTGCCCTTGGTGCCCAAAGATGAAGGGGTCGCGGCGCTGTTTGCCGGGCTGCATATCGTGTTCGAGCGCGTTCTGGCGGCGTCCATTCTGCTGCATATCGCGGGTGCGCTGAAACATCACTTTGTCGATAAAGACGAAACTTTGCGCCGCATGTGGTTTGGCCAGAACGCCGCCCCCAATGTGGCCCCGCATGTCCATAAATCCGCCCCCGTGATCACTGCTGTTTTTGCGTGGGTCGTCGCCCTGGGGATTGGCTCTGCGCTGGGACTCTTTGCGTCGCATTCCAGCCCGACTACAGCCCAAGCGCTGGAACAGGTCGCCTCAGACTGGCAGGTCACCGAAGGAACCATCACAATTGAAACCAACCAATTCGGCGGTCAAGTGTCCGGAGATTTCGCCGATTGGACAGCTGCCATCAGTTTTGATCCTGCAATCCAGGACGGCAAAGCGGGCAGCGTCGATGTGACAATTTCCATTGCGTCGCTTACATTGGGGTCCGTGACAGATCAGGCGATGGGGTCCGACTATTTTGCCGCAGACACGCATCCAACCGCGCAATTCACTGCCGACATTATGGCACAAGACGGCACGTATTTGGCCAATGGCACCCTTAGCCTAAAAGGCGCCGAGGTGCCGCTGACCCTGCCTTTTGATCTGCAACTTGACGGTGAGGTGGCACAAGTGACGGGTGCACTGACGTTGAATCGTTTGGATTTTGGGATTGGTCAGAACATGCCAGACGAAAGCTCGCTTGGGTTTGGCGTCGAGGTCATGATTGCCCTTTCCGCCACGCGGACGGCACCTTAAAGCAGTTTCCGATTAACCGGACCGCTATGTTACCCAAAAAGAAACCCCGCCCTTTGCAAAGGACGGGGTTATCTATAGCGTTTCGAGTTTAACCTGAGCTATCGCAGATCACTTTTCGCGTTCGAGCAAAGCGAGAGGCAGCGACAACGTGAGTCAAGTTTTACTCAAAACGCTTTAATGGATAAAAGAGAGCCGCGCTTATTCGGCTTTCATCGCTTCAAGCGAAATTTGTACGGCAACTTCGTCGCTTACGGCTGGGGCAAAAGCACCCAAACCGAAATCGGACCGCTTCAACGTCGTTGTTGCGTCAAACCCAGCCCAGCCTTTGCCTTGGTTCGGGCCAAACGGGTATTCGCCGGATTTGTTCAACACAGCGTCCAAAACCACTGATTGTGTGGCGTCATTCATACTGAGATCGCCGGTGATCAACGCGGTATTGTCGCCTGTCACTTCGATCGAGGTCGATGTGAAGGTCACCATATCGCCGTCCTGCGCGCCGAAGAAATCATCGGACATGAAATGGCCCTCGCGCGCTTCCCAGCCTGTGAACATCGATTTCACCGGCATCGACACATTCACACTCGACCCTGCTGGGTCGTCCTTGTCGAACATAATCTCGCCTTCAAACCCGGAAAACATCCCAAACGTGGTCGAGAAGCCCAAGTGGTTGTAGGAAAAAATGACCTGGCTGTGGCTGGAATCTAGCACATATTTGTCAGCCGCACTGGCAAGGCTGGCAGGGATCGCAAACGCGGCGGCAAGAAAGATGGATTTCATCAAAGTGTCTCCTAAAAGTTGTGTCGTACGGGTATTTATGTGGCACGAAAGTGCAAATCGACAAGTCTGTACCAGATCACATACCCTGCGCATGCACGAACAGCTTTGCACATTTGTGCACATCTGCGTGAGCAGGCTAAGTGCGCGCCAAATCGCGCCAGACATGCCAAATCGATGCGCGGCATTTGCGTCCTTGATCCTTGCCCCGCCTCATGTATAAGGCCCCATCTTTCCGCAATTTTTTGCACCCGCGCAGTCTCTCGTGATCGGCCCGTGGAAAGATTAGGCCCGGTCTTTGAAATGCGCCTTGATAGAAGTGGAACTGATCCCATGCCCATGTATGAGCATGTGATGATCGCCCGTCAGGACCTGTCCAATACACAGGCCGAAGGGCTCATCGAACATTTTGGCACCGTGCTGTCCGACAATGGCGGCAAACTCGTGGAACACGAGTATTGGGGCGTCAAAACAATGGCCTATAAAATCAACAAGAACCGCAAAGGCCACTATGCCTTTCTGAAAACCGACGCGCCCGCGCCGGCCATTCAGGAAATGGAACGCCTGATGCGTTTGCATGAAGATGTCATGCGCGTTCTGACGATCAAAGTGGACGAGCACGCCGAAGGCCCATCTGTCCAGATGCAAAAACGTGACGACCGTGGCGACCGCCGCGAGCGCCGCTAAGAAAGGGCTAACCCATGGCTGCAAAACCATTTTTCCGCCGTCGCAAAGTGTGCCCTTTCTCGGGCGATAACGCACCCAAAATCGACTATAAAGACACACGTTTGTTGCAACGCTATATCTCTGAGCGTGGCAAAATCGTGCCGTCCCGTATCACCGCAGTCTCTGCGAAGAAACAACGCGAACTGGCCCGGGCCATCAAGCGCGCGCGTTTCCTTGCCTTGCTGCCCTACGCCGTGAAGTAAGGAGATCAAGCAATGCAAGTAATCCTTCTTGAACGTGTCGCAAAGCTGGGTCAGATGGGCGATGTCGTTGACGTCAAAGCCGGATATGCCCGCAACTTTCTGCTGCCGCAGAAAAAGGCACTGACTGCGTCAAAAGCCAATATTGCCAACTTCGAAGTGCAAAAAGCACAGCTGGAAGCGCGCAACTTGGAAACCAAAAAAGAAGCCGAAGCCTTGGGCGCCCGTTTGGATGGCCAACAGTTTGTCGTGATTCGCCAAGCCTCGGATGGCGGCAACCTGTATGGGTCTGTCACCACACGTGATGCAGCCGAAGCAGCAACAGCGGATGGTTTCTCAGTTGACCGCAAACAGGTTGTGATCATTGACCCGATTAAGGCCTTGGGCCTGCACACGGTGTCCGTGATTTTGCACCCGGAAGTGTCTGTGGAAATGAAACTGAACGTCGCGCGCTCTGCTGAAGAGGCCGAGTTGCAAGCGTCCGGTAAATCGATCCAAGAACTGGCCGCCGAAGAAGAAGCGGCTGCGGAATTCGAAATCCAGGAATTGTTCGAAGATATCGGCGCTGCCGCATCCGACGACGACGATCTGGCCGAAAGTGCTGGCATCAGCCAGGACGACGAATCTGGTCAAACAGACGAACAACCCGCAAGCTAAACTGCGTCACACGCAAATCAAAGCCGCGCGTTCCTTCATTGGAATGCGCGGCTTTTTTGGTTTTGGCGTTGCCGCTTTCGAATGCGCTTAAGGATGTACAAAGCGGATAAGGTTTGGCAGGCTTCTATTTGAGGGCGAATACCCTGCCCGCCTGCTTTGCGCCGGGATGAAATCGCCAATGCGCCCCGGATCAAGACCCGCCGAAAACAGCTAATAGGAGCCAAACTATGTCCATGAAATTCACCCGCCGCACGTTTTTGGCCAGCACTGCCGGTTTCGCCGCCCTGCATCCGTTTTCCGTGCACGCTGCGCCCAATCAAGCCCATCTGCGGCTGATGGAGACCACGGATCTGCACGTGCATGTCTATCCTTACGACTATTATGCGGACAAACCGCGCGACACTGTTGGGTTGTCACGAATTGCGTCAATCGTGAAGGACTTACGCGCTGAGGCCACAAATTCGCTGCTGCTCGACAATGGGGATTTTCTACAGGGCAACCCGATGGGCGATTACATCGCTTACGAACGCGGCATGAAGGAAGGCGACAGCCACCCGATCATCACAGCGATGAACACGGTGGGCTTTGATGCTTCGACCCTTGGCAACCATGAATTCAACTATGGCCTTGATTTTCTGGACAAATCCCTGGCTGGGGCGAATTTCCCGGTGGTGTCTGCCAATGTGGTCAAGGAAATGGGCGGCGCGGTCACAAATGACACAACCCTGCGCGCGCCGTATGTGATCCTGGACCGGATGGTCACGGATGGGGCCGGAGCCGCGCATCCTATCAAAATCGGGCTGATCGGATTTGTACCGCCTCAGATCATGAATTGGGACCGCCAGCATTTGGAAGGCAACGTCCAAACACGCGACATTCTGGAAACCGCCGCGGCCTATGTCCCGCAGATGAAAGAGCAAGGCGCGGATATTATCATCGCGCTATCACATTCGGGGATTGGCGCGGCAAATACGTCTGATGGGATGGAAAATGCGTCTGTTCCACTGGCCGCGATCCCTGGCATCGACGCGATCTTGTGTGGGCACCATCACGCGGAATTCCCGGGCAAACGCTATGCAGGCCTTGATATGGTCGATGCCGAAATTGGCACAATCCACGGCAAACCGGCTGTTATGGGCGGGTTCTGGGGTTCGCATCTGGGGTTGATCGATTTGATGCTGGAACATGAGGGCGGCGCGTGGCGCGTGGCAGCAACGACGTCCAGCTTGCGCCCCATATCCAAACGCAATGAAGATCGATCCATTACAGCGCTGGTGTCCGATGACGCCACTGTCCTGGCCGCAGTCGAGCAAGAACACAACGACACCTTAGCGTATGTGCGCCGCGCAGTTGGCAAAACCGACGCGCCCTTGCACAGTTATTTCGCGCTGGTGGCGGATGACCCTTCCGTCCAGATCGTATCGATTGCGCAGAAATGGTATGTCGAACAAATGCTGGCCGGCACGGAATATGCAGGCCTGCCGATCCTATCTGCCGCAGCGCCCTTCAAGGCGGGCGGTCGTGGGGGGCCAGACTATTACACAGATGTGCCTGTCGGCGATGTGGCGATCAAGAACGTGTCGGATCTGTATTTGTACCCCAACACCGTGCGCGCGGTCCAAGTCACCGGCCAACAGGTCAAAGATTGGCTGGAACGCTCGGCCGGTATGTTCAACCAGATCGCGCCCGGAGCTGTGGACAAACCCCTGCTGAACCCAGCGTTCCCCAGCTATAATTTCGACGTGATGGACGGGGTAACGTATCAAATCGACCTCAGCCAACCGTCAAAATTTGACCCCAAGGGCACCGAGGTCAATCCAAATGCCAACCGGATCACGGACTTGAAGTTGAACGGGCAGCCGCTTGATATGAATGCAAAATTTGTGATCGCGACAAATAACTATCGCGCGGGGGGTGGCGGAAACTTCCCCGGGGCGAAGGGCGACAGCATCATCTTTGAGGCCCCCGACACCAACCGCGACGTGATCGTGCGTTATATCGTTGAGCAAGGCACAATTAGCCCCAAAGCAGATGCGAACTGGTCGTTCAAACCCATCGACGGCGCGACGGCGATCTTTGACACAGGGCCTAAGGCGGTCGATTATGTCGATGATGTCAAAGGCGTCACGATGGAACCCGCAGGCACAAATGACGCGGGCTTCAGCCTGTTCCGCTTGAAACTGTAACGGGACGCCCTTGCAGCCGGGCCACCGCCTTGCTGCAGGATGCCAACAAAAAAGCCGCCCAGATCATTTTGGGCGGCTCTTTCAATATTTGCAAAGTGCTTGCGCGGCGAGAATTACTCCTCTTCCAGCGCCTCAACAGCCTTTTGCAGATCGTCTTTTGACACTTCTTTTTCCGCAACAGTGGCTTGCTCAAACACGAAATCCACAACTTTGTCTTCAAACAATGGTGCGCGCAGTTGCTGCTGCATCTGTGCGTTTTGCTGAACGAATTCAAAGAACTGGCGTTCCTGACCGGGGTACTGACGGGCTTGGCCCATGATCGCCTGGCTCATTTCCGCATCCGTCACTTCGACTTCGGCTTTTTGACCCAACTCAGCCAACAACAGACCCAAACGCACGCGGCGTTCAGCTAAGGAGGTATGCTCTTCTGTTGGCTCAATCTCGGGGTGGTCATGGCCTTCGACATCCGGGTTTTCTTCATGCCACAGCTGATGCGCGATTTGACCGGCTTCGGCCTCAACCAAGCTGGGCGGCAAATCAAAGGACACAACCTTGTCCAGTTCGTCAAGCAGCGACCGTTTCATAATCGCGCGCGCGGCTCCTGCATATTCTGCTTCCAGGCGCTCGCCAATTTGACCCTTCAATGCGGCCAGATCTTCTGCCCCAAACTTTGTTGCCAGCTCATCATTGATTTCAGCTGCGACAGGTTCTTTGACCTCTTTGATCGTACAAGAGAACACCGCCTCTTTGCCCGCCAAATGCTCGGCCTGATATTCTTCAGGGAATGTAACGGTGACGTCTTTTTCTTCCTCGGCTTTCACACCGACCAATTGCTCTTCGAAACCGGGGATAAAAGAGTTCGAACCTAAAACCAGCGGATAGTCTTCTGCAGCACCGCCTTCAAAGGCTTCGCCGTCCACTTTGCCCAGGAAATCGATGACAACTTGGTCACCATCCTTGGATTTTGTGCCTTTTTTGCGGGCTTTGAAATCTTGTGCAGTTTCGGCCAAGTTGCCTAAAGCCTCTTCGACCGCGGACTCTTCGGCTTTGACGACCATGCGCTCTAAGCTGATGGCCGACAGATCCACGTCAGGGATTTCGGGCAATGCCTCATAGGACATTTCGACGTTCACATCGTCGCCCTCTTTCCAGTCGTCATTGGTCATCTTGACCTGCGGCTGCATCGCGGGACGATCGCCACTGTCGGTAAAATGCTGCTGCATCGCGCCGTCAATGCTTTCTTGCATGACTTCGCCTATCAAACGTTGACCATATTGCTTTTTCAGCAACGGCATTGGCACTTTGCCTTTGCGGAAGCCTTTCATTTCGATATCTGGCTGGGCCTCGGTCAACTTTTCATTAACCTTGTCTTCCAACTCGGCAGCCGTCACCGTGATGGCGTAGCCGCGTTTCAGACCTTCGTTCAGCGTCTCGGTAACCTGCATTTTCGCTCCTAGTAAACGGTAAGGGGCCGCGCGGATCCACAGCCTGCAAATTTGCGTCTTACTAGTTTGCGCACCGCGCGTGTTCAACCACAAAATTTACGGTGCGCTTTTGCTTAATTACGCAGGACACGCGCGCATGTCACCCGCTTTCATTGGCAGCTGACAAAGATGCATACATCAAAACCACCTGATGCGAGGCGGCAAGCGTTTCGTTGGCTTTTACAGCGAGGGTTGCCAGAAACTCTGGGTCTATTCCCATATCCTTATCGGTCTGGCGCAGCATCGCCGAATATTCCGCCCAATGTTCAGTCACGACATCAAGCTGATCAGCAATAGCCTGCGAGGGCGGCGCAACAACATTCAGTGCATGGTGCCCATCGCGCAGATGTCGCAGCGACGTGTCAAACAGTTCAATTGAACCTGTCAGCAACTCTACATTCTTTTCCTGCAAAAACCCGGCCGCTATAAGGCATGTTTCTTTCAGCATCCTCTGCGTCAACATCCGCTGGCGCCCGGCAATATCGATCGTTTTGCCCAAAGGCGACGTTGCAGTATCGCCCATATAAGCCCGCACCATTGTTTGAACCACGTCATTTGACTTGCTCAGCAATGCCAGATTGCCAGTCAGCATCTGGTTCACCACGAACGAGACATAATCCTTCTGCATCATCTGGACAAAAGAAGGACCCGACAAAGCCCATTCTTCCTTAACAATTTCAATTGCTTCCAGAATTTCAGCATTTGTTTCGCGTGGCCATTCGCGCGCCGCACTTCCACTGGCCAACTCAACCAGCGCAGTTTGAAAGTCTTCATAGGCGGCCTCACCAATCGCAATCTGCGTCTCATTTGAGACATTGATAAACGACAAGCATGCGGCGGCTGCCATACGCTGGGACAGCATGCGCTGACGCCCTGCGACATCGATCTTTTGCTTTTGTATTTTAACTGATTGATGCGCGGCTGGGGTGTCCGCGCCGGCTGTGTTCGAAAACATCAACACAGAAACCGACAAACAAAATCCAACAGTTGCGCGCCGCATCGGCCGCAGCCCTTTGTTACGTAAAATCATAACGTTGAAACCATTTTTTTTAATATACCCATCGATAGCACCCGGACATGAACATCCCCTTAAATCCGAACCTTCTTTAAAAAATATCGTGAAATTCTGCGTTCCTTGGCGCAGAGTTTGCAAAGCAATTGGATTAGGAAACGTGAAATGCATCTTTTTATAGCAGGGCTTGCCACCGAAACGAATTCCTTCTCGCCCATTCCAACGGGTCAACTGGCCTTCGAAGACGGCTTTGTCAGCCGCGCGGCCACGCAGGAACCGGCCAATTTGTTTTCTGCGCCTTTGCATGAATGGCATCGCATGGGGTCCGATCTGGGATGGCAGATCACAGAATCTCTGTGTGCCTTTGCCCAGCCCGCAGGTCCAACAATCCGCACCACCTATGAAACCTACCGAGATGAGATCTTGCGCGATTTGCGCGCAGCGACTCCGGACGTTGTTCTGCTGTCGATGCATGGCGCGATGATTGCGGATGGGTATGACGATTGCGAAGGTGATTTGCTGACACGGGCGCGCGCAATTGTGGGGCCTGCGGCGGTGATTGGTTTGGAAATTGACCCCCACAGCCATCTGACGGACGCGATGATGGCAGCGGCGGATCTGATTGTCGCTTATAAAGAATACCCGCACACAGACAGTCCGGACCGGGCACGGGATCTGTTTGAATTGGCGCGCGCCACAGCAGCGGGCGAGATTAAGCCCGTGATGGCCGCCTATGCGTGCCGGATGATTTCAATGTATCACACGACCCGCGCGCCCGTGCAGGGATTCGTCGCGGATATGGTCGCAGCTGAGGGTCAGGATAATGTGCTGTCCTTATCCCTAATCCACGGATTTCCATGGGGGGATGTTGCACAAGTCGGCACCCAAATGTTGGCGATCACCGATGCGGACCGTGCACAAGCGCAGGACATCTCTGCCAATTTCGGACGTCAATTGTGGGCGTTGCGCGATCAATTGAACCCCGGCTGGCCGGATATTGCGGGCGCGTTAGATCGCGTGAATTCTGCCACGCAAACCCCTGTTGTCCTTGCCGATTTTGCCGACAACGCCGGAGGCGGAGCCCCTGCGGATTCGACCTTTGTGCTGCGTGCCGTCTTGGATCGTGGCATGCGCGATATTGCGTTGGGGATTTATTGGGACCCCGTCCTGGTGCGTATGCTGTGTGATGTCGGTGTCGGTGGGACCATTCGCGTGCGTTTGGGCGGCAAGGTCGATGTCAGCTCGGGCAATCCTGTGGATGTGACTGTAACAGTGCGCGCAATCCAAGAAGATATGCACCAAATGATGGGCCAGACGCGCATGGCCATGGGCACAGGCGTTTGGATTGAAGCAGAGGGCGTGCATATGGTGTTGTCCGATCTGCGCACCCAAGTATTTCACCCCAGCGCCTTTAGCGATCTGGGGTTGGATTTAAGCCAGATGCGGGCCGTCGTGGTAAAGTCTTCGCAGCATTTCTATGCCGGGTTTGCCCCCATCGCATCCGAGGTGATTTATATCGACGGCCCCGGGGCGATTACGCCGGATTACGCCAATATCCCCTACACCAAACGGGATGGGCGCTATTGGCCGAAAGTGGACAATCCGTTCTAAGGGTCAGCCGTCCCGCGCAAACAGCTTATGCGCCATGATCCCCACACGGTCCTCAACGGCCTCGCAGGCGTCCAAGATCAGATCCTCGCGGAACCGCCGCCCGACAATCTGCACCCCAACAGGCAGCCCGTCATTGTAATTGGCCGGGATATTGCCCGCAGGCAGACCCATGTAGTTCATGGCAAAGGAATAAAACCCAAGCTGCATGATTTCGGCAGCACCTTCCCGGCCCTCATAGTCACGCCCATGGGCATAGGTTGGGGCCAGCAGAAACGGCGTGAGTACCAGAGGATACGCTGCCAACAGCTCTTGCCAGGCGCGCACGAAGCCTGCGCGACGCGCATAGGCCGCCAACAAGTCGTCCCCCTCATAGGGCGGGGCTATATCAAAGCAGTGATCGAAATAGGTGTTGAATTCCGCACTGCCATGGGTGCGCATCACGTCCGACAGGGTCGCTTTGACCTCGCCAAACAAGGTGCGCGTGGCTTCTTGCCCGATCTCAAGCACATTGGGCGGCGTGATTTCCTCGACGATATAGCCCGCATCTTCTAGGGCGGCGCGCGCCGTGCTTAGCGCCAAATCCACCGCCGGGTCCAGATCAAAGCCGTAGCTGTCGCGGGTAAAGCCCACCTTAATCGGCCCCTCCAGCGCGGGGCCTTCCCACGGCATCGGCACTTGCCAGGGATCGGACGGACTGTATCCAATCGCGCTTTGCATCGACAATCGCACATCGCGCACCTCGCGGCAAATCACGCCTTGAACCGAGGTAATTTGCGCCAGAATGCCCCGCTCGGCCATTTGCGACGGGTTATAGGCCGGGGTGCGCCCCAGACCGGGCTTGACCGTCGCCGCCCCACAACAGGTCGCCGGAAAGCGCAAAGAGCCGCCAATATCATTGCCATGGGCAATCGACCCAATCCCCGCCATTACCGCAGAGGCCGCCCCGCCAGACGACCCGCCCGCCGAGGCCCAGTCATTCCACGGATTAAACGTGCGCCCATGCAGGGGATTGTCGGTGGTGCCGCGAAACGAAAACTCGGGCGTATTGGTGCGCCCAATCACCACTGCGCCTGCTTGTTTCAGATTGGTGACAAAGGGGCTGTCGGCGGGTGCGATCAGATCTTTGAAGCCTACGACCCCGTTGGGTGTGGCATGGCCCTTTTGGTCGATATTTTCCTTAATGGTCACAGGCACGCCATGCAGCGACCCAACGGGACCAGAGCGCGCAAATGTCTCATCCAAAGCGGCGGCCTCGGCCATCGCACTGGTCGACAGATCATCCACCACAGCGTTTAAATGCGGGTTCTTGTCCTGCATCCGCGCAATATGCGCCGCCACAACATCGCGCGCAGACACTTGCCCCTGTGCAATCATGTTAGCTGTGTCACAAGCCGAAGCCTGCCAAATTTCACGATCCGACATGCCCTATCCTCCGGCTGACCAAAAAACTGTATCCAGTATTCAAAGAAAGTTTTGACTCAAAGAGGAAGCAGCACAATAGTTAACGTACGCGACAAGCAAAAAAGTCGCATCACACACAGGGAGACGACCATGCTGCATACCATTCGCCGCAGCGTCCTGACGGGGGCCGCCGCTTTGGCGATGACCGCAGGACTAACCGCAACAGCGCCCGGCGCGCTGGCTGAGACTGTTTTAAAAGTTGTGCCCCACTCGGGGCTTAAGATTTTGGATCCGATCTGGACCACGGCCTATATCAGCCGCAACCACGGCTATATGATCTATGACACGCTGTTCGGTCTGGACAAAGCGGGCGAAATCCAACCGCAGATGGTCGATAGCGTAACCCGGTCCGAGGATGGGCTGACCGTCACAATGACCTTGCGCGATGGCATGTCCTGGCATGATGGCGCCCCCGTAACGGCCGAAGATACAGTGGCCTCAATCAACCGCTGGGCATCTAAGGACGCGATGGGTCAAAAGATGATGACCTTTGTGGACAACTTGGAAGCCACAGATGCGTTAACCATGACTTTCACGCTGAATGCGCCCACAGGTCTGTTGGAACTGGCGCTGGCCAAACCTTCGTCCAACGTGCCGTTCATGATGCCCGCACGCATCGCCGCGACACCGGGCAGCGAGCAAATCACCGAATATGTGGGCTCTGGCCCGTTCATGTTCAACAACGAAGAATGGGAACCGGGCACCAAAGTGGTGTATGAAAAATTCGATGCTTACTTACCACGTTCCGAACCCACAGACGGGTTTGCCGGGGCGAAACTGGCCAAGGTCGACCGGGTCGAGTGGACGCCTAACCGCGACATCCAACAAGCCGTGAACGCGCTGATCGCAGGTGAGATCGACATCATCGAATCCGTACCACCAGATCTGCTGCCGATCCTGGAAGAAGCCGGCGAAAGCTATACCAAGATCCCTAACGAAGCCGGTCTGCAATATACGTTCCGTTTCAATGTGTTGCACCCGCCCTTTGACAATCCCAAAATCCGTCAGGCCGTTCTGTATGCCTTCAACCAAGAGGACTTCTTGGACGCAACCATCGGCAACCCGGACTATTATCAGACCTGCAAAGCGATGTTCGTCTGTGGCCTGCCCTTTGAGACCACCGCCCATATGGACGGTCTGCTGGAGTCAGACTTTGCCACCGCGCGCAAGCTGCTGGAAGAGGCCGGATATGACGGCACGCCTGTTGTTTTGATGCATTCCACAAACGTGCCTGTGCTGACAAACTTGGCACCTGTGGCCAAGGATCTGCTGGAAGCCGTCGGCTTCACAGTGGATATGCAATCGATGGATTGGTCGACCCTTGTGGCGCGCCGTTCGAAGAAGGATGCACCAGCCGATGGCGGATGGAACGCCTTTGCGACAGCTTGGGATGCGGGTGATTTGTTCAACCCATTGGCGATGGCGTTTTTGAACTCAAGCTGTGACAATGCACTGTTTGGCTGGCCTTGCGATGACAACATCGAAAAGCTGCGCGACGATTTTGCCCGCTCGACCTCGTTTGATGATCAAAAGGTAATCGTCGAAAACCTGCAAAAAGCCTGGGTCGAATACCCCACGCATGTGCATTTGGGCCAGTTCAACACACCGTCTGCGCTGCGCAACAATATCGACGGGTATCTGCAGGCGGGCGTGCCTGTCTTCTGGAACGTTGAAAAGAAATAAGTCACGTTGACTTTGACGCCGGCCTGCCACCCTGCGGGCCGGCGTTTTGATGCAAGCAAGGACACGCGCGACCATGGCGAGTTATCTGATCAAACGCATTCTGGCGACCATTCCGGTGATGCTGTTTGTGGCTGTGTTCATCTTTTTATTGTTGCGCCTGACGCCGGGCGATCCGGCGGCGATGCTGGCGGGGGATTTCGCCAATGACGCCCAGATCGCGGAAATTCGCGAAAATCTTGGGCTCGATCAACCGCTTTGGAAACAGTTCGGCTTGTGGATCGGCGACATGCTGCGCTTTGAGCTGGGCGAGTCGTTTTATTATAAAAAACAAGTGAGCGAGCTGATCCTGACGCGCATCGAACCCACGCTGTCGCTGTCTGCTGTCACCATCGTGCTGACCGTTCTGATCGCCGTGCCCATGGGAACGCTCGCCGCCTATAAACAAGGCAGTTGGATGGATCGCACGATTATGGGGTTTTCCGTCCTTGGCTTTTCCATCCCGGTTTTTGTGATCGGCTATGGCATGGTCTATCTGTTTTCCGTCAAGCTGGGCTGGCTGCCGGTGCAGGGCTATCAACGCATTGGGGACGGTGTTGGCGGTTGGCTTTATCGGTTGATCCTGCCCTCTGTCGCGCTGTCGGTAATCTTCGTGGCCTTTATTGCGCGCATGACCCGCACATCCGTGCTAGAGGTCTTAGGCGAAGACTACATCCGCACTGCGCGCGCCAAAGGGCAAACCGAAACCAAAGTGCTGATGCGCCACGCGCTGCGCAATGCCGCCGTTCCGATTGTGACAGTGATTGGCCTGGCCATCGCGATCCTGATCGGCGGTGTCGTTGTCACAGAATCCGTCTTTACCATCCCCGGCCTTGGATTGTTGACCGTCGAGGCGGTTTTAAACCGCGATTTCCCCACCATCCAAGCTGTAATCCTGTTCTTTTCAGTGGTCTATGTGATGATCAATCTGATGGTGGATGTCAGCTATACGCTACTTGACCCAAGGATCCGTTACTGATGTCGGACGCTGTTGCTCAATCCCCGCTCCGCCAGACGTTGGGGCGGTTATTTTCAAATACGTCTGTGCTGATTGGGGGCGGATTGGCGCTGCTGATCACCTTGATGGGCATATTTGCACCCTATTTGGACACGCGCGATCCTTCGGGCATCAGCCCCAAAAACCGCAACAAACCGCCCGGGTACGAGGCGACTGTGCGTGACCGCGACACAGGTCAAAAGGTCGAAGTGCTTTATCGCATGGGCTCGGACACGCTTGGGCGGGATGTGTATTCCCGGGTGGTTTACGGCGCGCGCACATCGTTGATTGTCGGCGTATCTGTGGCCAGCATCGCGATTTTCTTGGGCATGCTCATCGGGTTGGCTGCGGGGTATTTTCGCATGGCTGATGGGATTATCATGCGGGTGATGGATGGGATGATGGCGATCCCGGCGATCTTACTGGCGATAGCGGTCGTGTCCTTGTTTTCTGCTGGGCTGTTATCGGTGATCTTTGCCATTGTTGTGTCCGAAATTCCGCGCGTTGTGCGGCTGGTGCGTTCGGTCGTGCTGTCGATCCGCGAAGAACCCTATGTCGAGGCCGCGATTACCGCAGGCACGCCCACCGCGACCTTGCTCATCCGCCACGTGCTGCCCAACACCATCGCCCCGCTGATCGTTCAGGGCACGTTTATTGTCGCCAGCGCGATTATCGTCGAGGCGATCCTAAGCTTCCTAGGCATCGGCATTCCGCCAGAAATTCCCACATGGGGCAATATCATGGCCGAGGGCCGTCAAGTCTTCCAACTGCACCCCCACAACATCCTTTATCCCGGCATCGTGCTTGCCTTGACTGTGCTGTCGGTCAATGTGTTGGGCGATGGGCTGCGAGATACGATGGATCCACGCTTTGCAAAACGGGTCTAAAATGAACACAGTTTTGGACGTCAGCGGCCTAAGCGTCGCCCTGCCCGGCTCGGCGGATCGCGCCTTTGCGGTGCAGGACATTTCCTTTACAGTGGAGGCTGGCGAAATCGTCTGTGTCGTGGGCGAAAGTGGGTCGGGGAAATCTGTGACGGCCCAAGCGGTGATGGGATTGCTGCCCAAGGAACTGACCCCGACGACTGGCACCACGCAACTATTGGGCGAGGACACTTTGGCCGCCACGCCCAACCGGTTGCGCGATCTGCGCGGCACCAAAATGGCGATGATTTTCCAAGAACCGATGACTGCGCTGAACCCGGTGGCGCGGGTGGGCGAACAGATCGCCGAAGTGCTGGAAATCCACACGGACCTGTCGGCCACGGATCGGCGTACGCGCGCGATTGAGATCATGGCCTCGGTCCACCTGCCCGACCCCGAACGCATGGTCGACAGCTTTCCGCACCAACTGTCTGGCGGGCAACGCCAACGCATTATGATCGCCATGGCCCTGGTGTTGGACCCTGCCCTGCTGATCGCGGATGAGCCGACCACTGCGCTTGATGTCACCACACAGGCGCAGATCCTGAAGCTGGTCAAAGAAATGCAAGAACGCCAGGGCACCGGCGTGCTCTTTATCACCCATGATTTTGGCGTTGTTGCGGAAATCGCGGATCGCATTGTGGTCATGCAACATGGGCGCATCATCGAACAAGGCCCGCGTGATCAGATCCTGCGCGCACCCAAACAGCCCTATACGCAGATGCTGATGGCCTCTGTGCCCTCAATGACCCCGCCGCACCGCGATGTTGTGGTGGGCGAACAGGCGATTGAGGTGAAGGACCTGAACAAGATCTATGGGCGCACGGGATGGCTAAGTCGCGATCGGATCGTGCATGCGGCCAAAGACATCAACCTGAATGTACGCAAAGGTGAAACGCTTGGAATTGTTGGGGAAAGCGGATCAGGGAAATCCACAGTCGCGCGCTGTATTGCGCGGTTGATCAACCCAACTTCAGGCTCGATTAGCCTGCACGGCACCGAAATTGCCACCCTGCCCGAATCCAAACTGCGCCCGCATCGCAACAAAGTTCAGATCGTGTTGCAGGACCCGTATCGGTCGCTGAACCCGCGCCGCACCATCGGGTTGTCGCTGATCGAGGCACCGGTCAATTTCGGGGTCAGCAAAGACGACGCCTTGGCTGACGCGCGCGATCTGATGGAATTGGTTGGCCTGTCTGCTGATGCGTTGGAACGCTATCCCCACCAATTTTCCGGCGGGCAGCGACAGCGGATCTGCATTGCCCGCGCGTTGGCTGTGAAACCCGACATCTTGATCGCGGATGAAGCCGTGTCCGCTTTGGACGTGTCCGTACAAGCGCAAGTACTTGAATTGCTAGACGATATTCGCGACCGGTATAATCTGGCGATGTTGTTCATCACCCATGATCTGCGCGTTGCAGCACAAATTTGCGACCGCTTGATCGTGATGCAAAACGGTGTTGTCGTCGAACAGGGCCCGACCTTTGACGTCTATTCCACGCCCAAAAGCGACTATACCCGCCTGCTGTTGAATGCTGCCCCTGGCACCGATGTTGAATTTGGCACCGGGCGTGCAACGTAAATCCCCCAATTAAGGAGTCCACCGATGAACATCCTGCCCATCATCGCCGAAGCCACGCCAGACCTGACCGAGATCTTCAAAGACTTGCATGCCCATCCCGAAATTGGGTTCACCGAAACGCGCACCGCTGCCATCGTGGCCGAGCAATTGCGCGACATGGGAGTCGACGAAGTGCATACCGGCATCGCCAAAACTGGGGTCGTCGGGATCATCAAAGGCAAGGGCGATGGACCCCGCCGGATTGGGCTGCGCGCCGACATGGACGCGCTGCCAATTGAGGAACAATCCAACCTGCCCTATGCCTCAAAAAACCCAGGTGTGATGCATGCCTGTGGGCATGACGGGCATACCACAATGCTGTTGGGTGCTGCGAAACATCTTGTGCAAACGCGCGATTTCGACGGCACTGTCGTGTTGATATTCCAACCCGCGGAAGAGGGACTGGGTGGCGCGCGCGGTATGATTGCCGAAGGATTGTTTGACCGCTTTCCCTGCGACGAAGTCTACGGCATGCACAATTATCCCAATGGCGAACCGGGTCAGGTGCGCATCTGCAAAGGCACTGCTATGGCTGGGGCTGCGTTTTTTGACATCACCATCACTGGGCGTGGCAGCCACGCCGCGATGCCACAACAATCGCGCGATCCTGTGATAATTGCCGCATCCTTGGTGACGCAGATACAGACAATTCTGTCTCGCAATCTTGCCCCGTTGGATGCTTGCGTGATTTCAGTGACGCAAATCCATGCAGGCGCTGCTTATAATGTGGTGCCCGAAACAGCAACACTTGCGGGCACGATCCGATACTTCAAAGACGAGGTCTACGACCTTGCCGAGACCCGGCTGAAAGATCTGTGTGCTGGGGCCGCTATGGCGTATGGCGTTGAAATTGATGTTGATCTGCGCAATATTTTTGATGTCCTAGTCAATGACGAGGCCTTGTCCGATGCGTATTTGGACGCTGCCGCCGACATCGTTGGGCGTGAAAACGTAAGCGACAACATCGAACCTGCGACGGGTTCAGAGGATTTCGCAGACATGCTGAAAACGATCCCAGGATCTTACTGCAGCATCGGTCATTCTGGCACCGTCCCCCTACACAATCCCGGCTTTGTGCAGGATATCGATATGCTTCCAATTGGGGCATCCATCTATGCGCGACTTGCGGAAAAGCGGCTTAAGCGCAGTGTCTAGCCTCACCTGGTCATGATCTTGCCCGCACATGGCCTTTGCCCCGCTTGCGGCGATCTATGCGCGAACCGATTTGTCAGGGTCGTATGCTTTGGAAGAATGGATCGATTTGTCATTGATCCATTCTCCCAAATGCCGGCGCTAAACCGTTAGAAATCCTCCCAGTCGGCTTCAGGCTGAGGAGACCCGTTCGCGACTTGTTTATACTCAGGTGAATTTGAAGGCGGTTGGAATATTTCGGTCTGCAAATTGCTGTGAAGATCGTCGACGCTTTCAGTTGACTGACTTTTTGAATCGCTCGAGACGCCGGAAAACTTGTCCAACGACTTTGATAGAGTTTGCGCCTCACCATTCAAAGACATGCTTGAAGCGGTTAGCTCTTCCAAGGATGCCGCGTTTTTATGCGTTGTCGTATCGATGGATCTGATAGCCAAGTTCACTTCGTCAATTCCGACGGATTGCTCTTCAACAGCCGCTGCGATTTCAGCGATTTGTGCAGACGCTGTTTCGATGTCCGACACAATGCCTTCCAGCGCCTCTCGGGTCTTCACCACTTTTTCAACACCGATTTCAACGCTTCGGTTATTCTGTTCGATGACTGCGCCGATTTCTTGAACGGCTTCTTGAGATCGCTGTGCTAAGCCGCGCACCTCTGACGCAACGACAGAGAAACCGCGTCCAGCATCGCCCGCACGGGCTGCTTCCACACCCGCATTCAACGCGAGCAGATTGATCTGAAAGGCAATATCTTCAATGACTTTCACGACGTTGTTGATTTGCCCCGTGGCCGTAGACATCTCATTAATTGAAGCCTCTGTATCTTTTGAGATTTCGCTGGTGCCATCAGCACTATTCTTGACTTTTTCAGCGGCAACTTTTGCGGCTTTTGCGTTCTTGACGACCTGGTGCACGTTGGCCGATAGCTCTTCGATCGTGGCCGAGGTTTGCACCACTGCAGCGGCATTGTCTTCCGACCTTTTCGCCATGTCCAAGGATGCAGCCTCAAGCTCAGACGACGTATCAGATACGCAACGTCCACTGTCCATGACTTGTGCCATAGTTTGAGATAGGGACACCATGGCCGCGTTGAAATCTTCTTTCATTTGCAAGAAAACGCCTTCGCGGTCTCCTTCAATGCGCGTGGCAAGATTACCTTTGGCAAGGTCATCGATGGATTGTACAATGTCGCCGATATTGGTTTCAGTCGTTTCAAGAAGCTGGTTAATCACATTTGCCAACGCAACTAGACTTGGGTCTTGAATTGTGTTGGGCATACGTCGTGTAAAATCACCCAAGGCAGCTTTACCCAGAACCTGTTCCATATCTTGCTGAAAAGCTTCCAGGGTTTGCATACGTTGTTGTTCTAATTCGCGCTCTTGTTCTTCTTTGGCACGATGTGCTTCTTCCGACTCGGCTTTGCGCTTTAGATTTTCGACTTCCTGCTGCTTTTCTATTTCTTCCTTTCGCTTGACCTCCAGGTCAAGATCCCTTGCTTTGCGCGCATTTTCAAGAAAAACGACCATCGCATTTTTCATCTTTCCGATTTCGTGGTTTTGTTGGCTGGGTTCGATATCAGTGTCCAAATCGCCGTCTGCCAGTTTTGACATCGCCTCGGTCACTTTCGTCAAGTTGACCGATACATTTCGACCCGTGATGTACGCCAGTGCAGCACCAATCAGCGTGCTGACCAGAACGATAACAGATAGGGTCCAAATAATACGCTGTGTTGAGTTAACTGCCGCCGGACCTATCGTATTTTGACGTTCAACAACAGCATCAACGGCGGTTTCCACGTGCTGTAAGACCAATGGGCCAATTTCGTCCATCCGCGCATAAAACGCATTGCGTTCCAAAATAACACTTGCGACCTGAGCAGATGCTGCGTCAAACTCATCAAGGTCGGCCATAGTGGCTTCTGTCAGCTCGCGCCGCCGTGGATCTTGCAACTGAAACATCAGATTTTTCAAACCAACGCGCGCGCTTTCAATCTCGGCAGTTGAACGAACCACATCATCAGAACTGTTGGATACCAAAAAACGTTCCAGATATAAACGGCCCAGCAGTAACCTTGTAGCGGCAAGACCCGCAGCAGAACTGGCGACTGCGTCGTTATCTTTTAGGGCCGTATCCATAACTTCTGACAGCTGTTGACGCGCCTTAAGACCCGAATCCGATGTCAACTGTACCAGCGCGTCGCGCCGCAACTGCAATTCAGCTGCCTTTTCTAAGGTGGCCAAGTATTCCGTAAGTTCCGTCGGGATTTCAAGCAACACCTGAGCGTCGCTGAAACTTTGCGACAAGGCATCCAATTCGTCACTTAGCGCAAGTACTTCGTCTATATTGTTGCGTACTTCCTCAATATATTTAGGATCTCTGGTTGTACGAAACTTACCGTAAGCCAATCGCGCTTCAAACACGTCCGCCATGATATCCGCAGCCAGAAGGCTTTGTTTGGCTGTTGAGCGATATTCATCAAACACTTTAGAAACATGGTTGGTTTCATACACAGCAAACACACCAACAGATAAAATGATGGCGATCAGTAACCCCATTCCAAAATAAATCTGCTTTACAATCGACATGGACGAGTCCCTAGTTGTGAATTCTCGGCGAGACGTACTGTCAGATCCTTTAAAAAAAGTTATAGTCGCATGCAGAAAGGGCCCTCGAAAGCGGCGGTGTGTAAGATAGTTTTTACCAAGTCGAGCCAGCACGCATCGCAAGCTACGCCCCCAAAACCCATATTATTGATATTAAACACATTTTCCCCGAAACAGGGGCCTGATCCCAATCCCACCACACGGCGATTCAAATCTAATTGATCCAATTCCACGCGCCCCCGAAAGGACTAAACTTTGCTCAATACTCAGGCTAAGCTGGACCTATGAAACATATTCTTTTGATAGCCCTCTTTGCGACGCCAATCGCGGCCAACACTGAGCCAATGACTGCGGATCAATTTGAAGCCTATACCACGGGTAAGACATTGTTTTTTGGTCAGAACGGCCAAGCTTACGGCGCCGAGCAATATTTAAGCAATCGCCGGGTGCGTTGGTCTTTTCTGGATGGGCACTGCAAAGAGGGCCTTTGGTATTCAGAAGAAGGGCAAATCTGTTTTGTCTATGAGGATAACCCGGATCCCCAATGTTGGACGTTTACGCAAAGCCCAGGAGGTTTGCTGGCGCAATTTAACGGGGATGA
Source organism: Paracoccaceae bacterium (assembly GCA_045106335.1). Classification (GTDB taxonomy): domain Bacteria; phylum Pseudomonadota; class Alphaproteobacteria; order Rhodobacterales; family Rhodobacteraceae; genus Aliishimia. The sequence goes on from JBGCEM010000002.1 coordinate 45,803, forward strand.
ACCTGCGACTGAGCTTTACGAGGCGCGCAATACTGGCGATGAGATGATTTGCCTGGGTCCCGAAGTTGGCGTGTGACGCACATCCTTAAAATAAGCTGCCCTGATCATCCGACTTTGTCTTTTGCTTTCGCTTAGGTGGCTTCGCAGCGCTACCTAGAGTCACACGCCCATCGGCAAATTGGATTTCCAAAGACGTCGACTGCCGTGCGGCTTTTGTGTCCGTCACCACGTCTCCATCGCCGCGCACGACGGCATATCCGCGTTGCAAAGTTGCCTCATATCCCAAGGTTTGGCGCAGCCGTTCAAGCCCATTCAACCCCGCGCGCAATGTAGAAATTTGGGTCTGGCCGACCATGCTAAGGCGTGCAGTTTTGGCCGCTAAATCGCGCCGCATGCGGGCATGATCGCGTGCCAATGTCTGGGGGCGCAACCGTTTTTGTAACGCGGTCAGTGCCTCGCGGCGACGGTCTATAAGGCGTTGTAAATTCGGCGATAATGCGGCGTTGCGTTCCCCCAGTCGTCTGTTCAAATCATCTAGGCGCGCTTTGATTATTTGGGGGCGCAGCGCTCCGGCGTTTTTGGCCAAATCAATGCGGCGCCGATCTACGACTGATTGCAATGCTGGCCCCAATCGATCCGCACGATCTAACCGTTGACGTGGCCCTTCCAACAAACGATCCGGCTGCGGCAGGGCGCGCGATAAATCACGCAGGCGTTGACCTTTGCGCGTCACACCCCCTGTCAAAGCGCGATCCGACCGCGCATTCGCCTCTTGCACCCAAGCCAGCAATTCAAGCCGCACAGGCACCGCAATTTCTGCCGCCGCTGTGGGTGTTGGCGCGCGGTGATCCGAGACGAAATCAATCAGCGTGGTATCCGTTTCGTGTCCGACGGCCGAAATCAGCGGGATGTCCGAGGCCGCCGCTGCGCGCGCCACAACCTCTTCGTTAAAGCCCCACAGATCTTCGATAGATCCACCACCGCGCGCCACAATCAACAAATCTGGACGCGGCATCGCCCCACCAGGGCGCAGCGCATTAAAGCCTGCAATCGCGCGGGCCACTTCGGGCGCACAAGGTTTGCCCTGCACAGCCACAGGCCAAATCAACACTTTACGCGGGAAACGGTCGCGTAAGCGGTGCAAAATATCACGAATAACAGCACCTTGCAGCGAGGTAATGACCCCAATCACTTCCGGCAGATAGGGCAGCGGTTTTTTACGCGCAGGATCGAACAACCCTTCGGCATCTAACGCTTTTTTACGCTTTTCCAGCAGCGCCATCAAAGCGCCCTCGCCCGCCACAGCCACCTGTTGGACATTCAGCGAGAACTTGGATTGAAACCCCGACGCCGTCATGCGCCCTTCTGCGATCACCTCCATTCCCTCTTCGGGCATGACACCAATCCCAGGCACCTGGCCTTTCCAGGTCATACAAGACAGCACATTGCGGTCGTCTTTCAGATCAAAATACAAATGCCCCGATCGCGCCAGAACCACGCGCCCCACTTCGCCGCGCACCCGCACCCAACCCAGCTCGCCCTCGATCAGTTTTTTGACCACGCCCGCAATTTCACCGACCGTAAATTCAGGAGTATTGCTGCCCGGAACGGGGTCATCCAAAAGGTCCATCGCGTGCGTCCTATGCTACCTTGTGCTGTGTGTTGACGCAGCTTAGAACGCACGGGATCGAAGACCAAGGGGGCAGCGATGAACATTCTTATTCTTGGCAGTGGCGGGCGCGAACATAGTCTGGCCTGGGCCGTGGCCCAAAACCCGAAATGTGACCGGTTGATCTGTGCACCGGGGAATGCGGGGATGGCGGCAATCGCGGAATGTGCCAGCTTAGATATCGAAGATGGCGCCGCAGTGGTGACGTTTGTGGAAGCCGAAAGCATTGATTTTGTGATTATCGGACCCGAAGCCCCTTTGGCCGCTGGCGTTGGAGATCGCCTGCGCGAGGCCGGGGTTTTGGTCTTTGGCCCCTCTGCCGCCGCCGCGCAGCTTGAGGCATCAAAACACTTTACCAAGGAAATCTGTGCGGCTGTAAACGCCCCAACAGCTGGTTTTGGACACTTCACCGACGCAGACAGCGCCAAAGCCTATATCCGCGCACAAGGCGCACCGATTGTTGTGAAAGCTGACGGATTGGCGGCAGGCAAAGGCGTGATCGTGGCGATGGATGTGACATCCGCGCTGGAGGCCGTCGATGACATGTTCGCAGGTGCCTTTGGCGGGGCGGGCGCAGAAGTTGTCATCGAAGAATTCATGGATGGTGAAGAGGCGTCATTCTTCGTTCTGGTCGATGGCGACACGGTGCTGCCCATGGGCACGGCGCAGGATCATAAGCGCGTCGGTGCCGGAGATACCGGCCCGAATACTGGCGGTATGGGCGCCTATTCGCCCGCCCCCGTGCTGACGGACACTATTGCCAGCCAAGCACTAGAACAGATCATCAAACCTACAATGGCCGAGATGAAACGACGCGGAATGCCCTATCAGGGCGTGCTTTATGCGGGGCTTATGATTAAAGACGGGCAGGCCCGACTGGTGGAATACAATGTGCGCTTTGGGGATCCCGAGTGCCAAGTGCTCATGATGCGACTGGGCGCTCAAGCGCTGGATCTTATGCTGGCTGCCGCGCGCGGAGACTTGGCGCAGGCACAGGTGAATTGGGCGCAAGATCATGCTTTGACTGTGGTTCTCGCGGCCAATGGCTATCCCGGAGGCTATGAAAAAGGATCCGTCCTGCGCGGTTTGGACACACTGACAGAAGACAGTGCCCATATGGTGTTTCATGCTGGCACCACAACTATGAATAGCCAAATCACGGCAACAGGTGGACGGGTGCTTACAGTGACAGCCCGCGGCGACAATTTGCAACAAGCCCATGATCGCGCCTATGCCTGCATCGATAAGATTGACTGGCCCGAAGGGTTCTGCCGTCGCGATATCGGCTGGCGCGCGCTGTGATCCAAACGCCAAGGGCGGTTGCCCTTGACGACATATTTCAGATTGCACGGCTTTGAGCCGGCACGGAAAGGTATAAGTCTTTTAGCTTGTGGCCGGTCCTGCAGCTAGTTGCAGCTGAGCACTTTGGCAAAGCTATCTGGGTCTGTGGGTCGATTTAGCGATGTCGCGACCAGCTCTTGGCCGTCAAAAGATACGGAAAAGATGGAGGTCCACGCCGCATTTGCTACGACCATTTCGAGCCCTTGACCACAGTTACGCGCCCCACCAGAAATGAAGTCTTCGCCTATCCGATGATTGCTAACACCCGCCAAGGTCGCAATCTCACGCAATTTCTCTGCCTTATATCGCCAAATCCGAAGGGTCTTAGCCAAGTGCGGGCGATCCACATAGGCTATTTCAATATTCCCGTCACCGTCCAAATCAGCAATCGCGACAGGTGCCAGCCAGCGGTTTCGCCTTCCGATATAGGGTGTCGTAACAAGGATTTGCAGCCTATCAAAAATCTGTTGGTAGACCGCGATTTGCGCACCTTTGCGTTCGTGACTGCGGACGGTCACAATCTCAGCTTGCCCATCACCGGTTAAGTCAACCAATCGAGGGGCGATATCCTCAAAAACATGGGGGCGCTGCAAAGTCAGCGATGTTGAAACACATCTATGTGTGCCATCGGCTTCCTTTCGGGGTACGGACAGCGTCAGCGTCGTTGGCTCTAACGCATCTCCTAAGACACCGTGCCCATAGCGCTGCGTCAAATCTGCGTACCAGGCTGATGCACCACCGTCTTTTACGAACGAACCTGCAACAACCACAGCAGACCCAGCCTGAGATAGCATGACACACGCGGCCACAGGCCCAACGGACGGCACCATAACAGCCAAGGCCAACAGCGCGCCGCGGGCAACATATATCCAAAAAGACAGGTGTTGACGCGGCGCCACTGGGATCAGATTTGCTTTTCGGGCATTTGGACAATCAACCCATCCAACGCATCCGTAACCTTGATCTGGCACGTCAGTCGCGACCGTGCGGGATCGGGTTCATAAGCAAAATCCAACATGTCTTCTTCCATGTCTTCTTTGCCTGGGATCTTTTCGACCCAGGTTGGATCCACATAGACGTGACAGGTCGAACACGCACAGGCACCACCGCAATCCGCTTCAATACCCGGAATATTGTTGTCACGCGCGCCCTCCATCACGGTCATCCCGTTGGCAACGTCCACTACATGTTCCGTGCCGCCATGTTCGATATATGTGATTTTGGCCATCTTCGCCCTCATTCATTTAGATTTCTCTTTGTACCTAATCTGCTCGCGCGCTCCCGGCCAGCCCCTTTTGCGCTCAGCAGTTTTGCAATTGTGATACGCCACAAATGTTCTATATATGTTCCAATGTAAGGACCCTTATGAAGACAGCATCCGCCTTTCATCGCCCCTCGGCCCAGTGGCCGCATCCGCCATCTTGCACGCGCGCATCCGATTTGACCCTCCCCCCAGAAGGCGCGCGGATCGCCGTGGCTGGCTTGGTGATCTTGCGCCAACGCCCCGGCACCGCCAAAGGCGTGATCTTTCTGACACTTGAGGACGAAACCGGCGTGATCAACATTATTGTCTGGCGTAAACTCTATGAACAGTTCCGCCGCGCCGTAATTTCAGGCCGCATGCTACGGGTCACGGGACGTCTGCAACGTGCGCATTCCGTGACACATGTGGTCGCCGAACAGATTGAGGATATCTCAGATATGTTGGATCAACTTGTTGCCCTATAACGTTACGCACGCGTTCCCGACAAGCCCACCTTATCGGGACCCTGTGGTTTTTCTAAAAACCCGTGATGTGGGGCGTAGGCATCCCCGATCAAACACGGTATAAACTGTTCTAAACGCTTGAACACAGGCCTCAGCACATATGCGATCGCTTTTCACTTTGGCCACTGTCATCATCGTGACCGCTTGCACACCAACGACTGAGGACGCTGAAACCGACGTCTTTGTTCCTGGATTGAGTGCCCCAAAGGATGCCGAGCCCGGCACCTGTTGGAGCAAGACCGAAACCCCCGCAATTTTGCGCAGCCGTACCGAAACGATCCAAGTTCAGCCAGCTGAAATCTCTAGCGACGGGATTGTCCTGTCACCGCCAGTTTTTCGCGACATCACACGGCCCGTGATCCTGAAAGAGCGCGAGGTAACATGGTTCCAAAACATGTGTGCCGCAGATTTGACCCCAGATTTTACCTCGTCTTTACAACGCGCTTTGGAAATTCGGGGCGATTACGCAGGCGCAATCACAGGCGTTTTGGACGCCAAAACGCGCAATGCCATTCGCAAGTATCAAATACGCGAAAAGATCGCGACACCCGATCCACAAACCTTAACCATTGACGCTGCCCGGCGCATGGGGTTGTGGATCGCCCCAATACCGGACCCAGCATAGAGCACAAAAAATAGGCGCATAAAGCGCCCATTTGAAGTGATGTGTCGGTGTTACAACACCCTACCTTTAACCTAAGAGCAAATGTCCCGAGAACGCGCAGCGTGGCAGGGCATTTGTGAGTCAAGTTAAAGGCGGGGTGCTTTAGGTTTACTCTAAACCAAGTGCGACAAACCGCGGATCTCCGGCCCGACGCACCAGCAATAGCAGGGATTTACGGCCCGCATCCTTCACTTCATCGATCCGTTTTTGCAGGACCGACAAGTTTTCGACCTTTTGCTGGCCCGCTTCGGTAATAATGTCGCCCGCACGCAAGCCTTTTTCATAAGCTTCCGAGGTCTCATCAACATCCGTAACGGCCAACCCGACCATATCAGTGCTTGCGCCCAACTGTTCGCGCAATTCATCTGTCAAAGGTGTAAGCGTCATGCCCAAAACGTCTTTGAACTCAGGTTCTGCAGGTTCTGGTGCTGGGGCTGCTGCAGGAACTGCACTTTCGGCTTCTTCGCGCCGACCCAAGGTGATTTTCAGCGTTTCGGTCTTACCACCACGCAGCACAACCACACGCACAGCTTTACCCACGGGCGAATTCCCAACTTGGCGCACCAATCCGCGGGTATCAGCGACATCTTGGCCATCAAAGGACAGGATCACATCACCGGATACCATGCCACCTTCTTTGGCTGGGCCTTCGGGAACGTCTGTAACCATCGCACCGCGCGCGTCTTCCAGACCTTCAATTGCTTCTACCATATCGGGATCCACATCTTGAATGCGTACGCCCAACCAACCACGACGGGTTTCCCCGTATTCTTTCAACTGGGCAACAACCCGCGTGACCACATTCGAGGCCATCGAAAAGCCAATTCCGATAGACCCCCCGTTCGGCGACAAAATGGCTGTGTTTACGCCAATGACTTGTCCGTCCATATTAAACAAGGGGCCGCCTGAATTGCCCCGGTTAATGGCCGCATCAGTTTGGATGTAGTCGTCATACGTGCCGCTAAGCGCACGATTGCGGGCAGATACGATCCCGGCGCTGACCGAAAAACCCTGCCCAAGCGGGTTGCCCATCGCCACAACCCAATCGCCGACACGGGCTGTGTCGCTATCGCCAAAGGGCACGAATTCCAACGGTTGGTCCGCGTCCACTTTCAGCAAGGCGATGTCGGTATTCGGGTCCGTTCCAATCACAGTCGCTGCCAATTTCTCGGTTGGTTGGCCTTCGCCTGGGAAGAATTCGATCAAAATCTCATCCGCACCTTCAATCACGTGATTGTTGGTCACCACGAAACCATCTTCTGAAATGACAAATCCAGATCCCAACGCAGACGAACGCCGCGGACGATCACTGGGACCATTGCGATCTTGGAATTCACGGAAGAAATCCTCAAACGGCGAGCCCTCAGGCACGATGCCTTGAGGACCGGTACGCCCTTCTACGACAGTCGAGGTCGTGATGTTGACAACGGAAGGACTGATTTGTTCCGCAAGGGGCGCCAGGCTTTCCGGTCGCGCCGATGCCATAAGGGCTTGGGCCAAAACGAAGGCTGTGGTCAAAAACGCCAGCCACATAAGACGGAACATGTGCACCGGCTGGAGAGGTCTAGATAGGGACATTGCGCGAGGCTTCATTTTTAAAGCTCCTGAAATCGTCGTATTGTTTAGGCCAAACTGGCCGTTCGTTGACACGCAGCGAACCTGCGTAGGGTGCATATGGTGTTGCACCATTGTAGCATTAAAGATGTATTAACGGTGCGAAGTTTCAACTCTGCGTGACGCAATCGTGAGCAAGCTGTCACGAAAGGCAACCCCCGATCAAAATCCGCCCGACATTTGAAACGCGGCCCAGATTAGGATTAGGCCCAGCACACAAGACAAGGCACCCATCTGACGCACCGCCAGTTCGGGCAAGGACCGTAGCGCTTCAAGCATACGTTCCACAAGCGAAGGGGCCAGTGCATAGACCAGCCCCTCGACAATCAAGACCAACCCAAGGGCCAGCAGTAGGATGCTCAATTTTCAGCACCCGTAGGTGATTTCAGGTAGTTAAAGAACTCACTGTCGGGGCTGAGGACCATGGTTGAGTTGCTGCCCTGAAGCGAGCGCTGATACGCCGTCAAAGACCGGTAAAATTCAAAGAATTCAGGATCTTCGCCAAAGGCCGTCGCAAAGATACCATTACGCTCGGCGTCCGATTCACCGCGAATGATTTCGGATTGACGCGTGGCTTCGGATACCAGTTCAACCACTGTCCGATCCGCCTGGGCGCGCACGCGCTGTGCGGCTTCTTCCCCACGCGCCCGTTCATCCGTCGCTTCCCGTTCCCGCTCGGCCCGCATCCGATCAAAGGTCGCGCTAAGGTTCTGATCCGGCAAGTTGGTTTTCTTCAACCGCACGTCGATCACTTCAAGACCCAAAGGCAACGCTTGCGCGCGGGCCTGTACTGTGATCCGCGACATCAACTCTGAGCGATCTGCGGACAAAATCGTGGACGACGTCACACCATCAGCACCCAAAACCGCACGAATGGCCGGGTTCAGAATGCCTTCCAAGCGATCTTCGGCCGTGCGCAATCCGCCGACGCCCACCGCTTGGCGGAATTGAACGACATCTGAAATCCGATACCGCGCAAACGCATCCACCTCGAGACGACGATCATCCGACGGAGTGACCTCGGTCGGCACGGTGTCCAAAGCCTGAATCCGGTCATCGTATCGCACAACCTCTTGAATCAAAGGTAATTTAAACCCAAGCCCAGGATCTTCTTTGACACGCACAATCTGACCAAATTGCAAAACAAGCGCCTTTTCGCGTTCGTCCACAATAAAGATCGACGACAGAAACCCAATAATGAGCAGGACGATTACTGGAAGTGTATATTTCATCAGTTTGACCCTCCGGAGCGGCGCAATTCATTCAAAGGAAGGTACGGAACAACACCTTGTCCGCCGCCACCGGCATTTTCATCCAGGATGATTTTGTCGACGCGCCCTAAGACTTCTTCCATTGTTTCCAAATAAAGCCGTTTGCGCGTGACTTCAGGGGCTTTCAGGTATTCCTCAAGCACCGACGTAAAGCGTGCGGCTTCACCTAATGCGCCATTCACAACTTCGGCGCGGTAAGCTTCGGCTTGTTCCAGCATCTGAGCCGCTTCACCGCGTGCACCGGCAAGGGCCTGGTTTGCATAGGCGTCAGCTTGACGTTCCAGACGGTCACGTTCTTGTTCCGCCGCTTGCACGTCGCGGAAGCTGTCGATGACCTCGTTTGGTGGATCAGCTTTGTCCAAGTTCAAACGCACGATATTCACGCCTGAATCGTAGGCATCCAATGTCGATTGGATCAGGGCTTCCGCTTCATCTGCAACCAATTGGCGGTCCCGGTTCAAGATCGGCGCCAATTCATTGCGCGCGACGATCTCGCGCATGGCCGATTCACTGACAGCTGTGATCGTCGCTTCAGGTTCTGCCAAGTTAAACAGATATTTAGCGGGATCACTGATATTCCAAACCACCTGGAAGTCGATGTCGATGATGTTTTCATCCGTCGTTAGCATCAGCCCTTCCGAGCCGCGTGCACTTTGACGTTTGCCAATATCTTCCGTCTGTTCCCGCGTCACTGGCAGGATGTCATACGTCACGACAGGCCAAGGTGCGAAGTTCAAACCAGGATTGCCGATTGAGCTAAATTCGCCCAAAAACAATTCCACCGACTGCTCTTCTGGCTTTACTGTGTAGACGCTGGAAAATAACCACAGGCCAACAGCGACCAGTGCGCCCAGCCCCAATGTGCCACGTGTAAAAAGCGGACCCGATGGGCCACCGCCCCCGCCGCCCGAACGACCATCACCGCCCTTGCCGCCCATCAGGACACGCAACTGCTCTTGGCCTTTTTTGACAAGCTCGTCGATCTCAGGGATTTGTGGCCCCTCTGGTCCCTTGGGTCCGCGACCTCCGCCGCCGCCGCTGCCATTGGGGCGTCCACCGCCGCCCCCCGAATTGCCACCGCCGCCCCAAGGACCGCCGTTATTACCTGACATAGATCGCTCTTCCCTTTTAAGTTCGTCGTCTGGTGCCACCAAGTTGGCTTAGGATGATACCTGTGTGGCCGCGCGCAAAATTCAAGCCGTGCGGACAGGGTTCCGCATGGTCACAATCTCTTCGCTCATGGTGGGGTGAACTGCAACAGTTGCATCGAAATCTTCCTTTGTTGCGCCCATTTTCACCGCAATTCCGGCCAATTGGATCATTTCCCCTGCATTCGGCGCGACGATATGACACCCAAGCACCCGCCGTGTCGCCTGTGAGACGACCAGCTTCATCAGCACTTTGTCGGGTGCATCCGCAAACGAGGTCTGCATCGGGCGAAACGACGTTGCATAGACCTCAATCGGTTCTTGCGCGCGCGCCGCCTCTTCGGACAAACCAACTGTGCCCATTTCGGGCTGCGTGAAGACCGCCGAGGGGATGAGGACGTGATCCACGGCTGTAGGATTTCCCCGAAAGACCGTTTCGACAAAGGCCATCCCTTCGCGGATCGCAACAGGTGTCAGATTCACCCGATCCGTCACATCGCCAATGGCATAAATCGAGGGCACTGCAGTTTGTGAAAATTCATTCACGACAATTTCGCCGCGCGCGCCAAGGTCTACGCCCAAAGCCTCAAGCCCCAAATCGCGGCTGTTCGGGGTGCGCCCTGTTGCAAACATGACCACGTCGAACACAGTTTCTGAACCGGACGTTGATAGCACGCGCACAGGATTTCCCGGACCAGAGCCCTGGGCCGCGTCCATGGTTTGAATATTCGTGTTGAGCTGCAGATCAATGCCGCGATCTTGCATCGAACTGGCAATCAGATTGCGCGCTTCATCATCAAATCCACGCAGAATTTGTTCGCCGCGATAGTATTGCGTCACCTTAACACCCAGACCAGCCAAAATGCAGGCAAATTCGCAGGCGATATACCCGCCCCCCACAATCAAGATCGAATGCGGCAACTCTGGCAAATGGAAAATGTCATCCGACACAATCCCCAAATCTGCGTTGGGAATATCGGGGCGCATAGGGTGACCACCTGAGGCCACCAAAATGTGTTTTGCCGTCACGCTTTGCCCTGTGGACAAGTGCACAGTATGTGCATCGCTGATCGTGGCGCGTGCATCAAAGCTGTCGACACCCGAATGTTTCAACAACTTCCGATAGACACCTTCAAGACGGTCGAGCTCTGTATTCAGTTTGATTTTGAACGGGTGCCAGTCGAAAGACCCGTCTGGGATATCCCAGCCATAGCTGCGCGCAAGACCGGGCATCGCATTGTATTCACTTGCAAAAACCATCAGCTTTTTGGGCACGCACCCCCGAATGACACAAGTCCCACCATAACGATCTTCTTCCGCCAGGCCGACTTTGGCGCCCGTTTCACCCGCCGCCACCCGTGCTGCGCGGACTCCGCCAGATCCACCACCGATCACAAATAGGTCGTAGTCAAAACTGCTCATCAGAGTCTCCTGTGCCATACTGGATGCATATGTCACTTTGCCCTGGAAAAAACCAGGGGGCTGACGACGAACTATGCAGGAAAGTGCAAAACCTGTTTATCGCGATTGGTGCCTGAGACACGCGCTTGGTATGAAAAAACTGCGCGACCGTCCTAATGCGCTTAGTCCGCGAAATCCGCAAAAACATTGTCGCTTTCAACAAAATTCAAATGTTCGGTCTTCACAGTGCCTTCGTTAATGTCGCGCACATCAACCCTGCCATCGCCATATCCCACCACGACACTGTCGCAGATATCGACGAAAAGCCCATTTTCCACCACACCCGGCATCTGGTTCAGCACAAGCGCCAATTGTCGCGCATTTCCGATCCGGTTCAGATGCAAATCCAAAATGTGGTTGCCTTCGTCCGTGACAAGCAGGGCGTCTCCATTCATCCGCATAGACGTTTCTCGGCCCAAAACATCCATAGAAATCAACGTCTCATCTACCAAAGCCTGCGTGGTTTTCCACCCGAACGGCACGATCTCAATTGGCAAAGGGAACGCGCCTAAAGTTTCGACTTTTTTGCCAGCATCCGCGATCACCACCATCCTGTCGGACGCAGTGGCTACGATTTTTTCCTGCAACAACGCAGCGCCACCACCTTTGATCAAGTTCAGATCTGCGTCGAATTCATCGGCCCCATCAATTGTAATGTCCAACCAGCGTGCATCATCCAGTGAGATCACCTCAATCCCCGCCTCTTTGGCAAGGGCGGCTGTTTGCGAAGATGTGGGCACAGCCCGGATCCGCAGATTGTCTTCGCGCACCATTTCGCCAAGGCAACGTACAAGCCAAGCCGCCGTCGACCCGGTCCCCAGACCAACCCGCATACCACTTTCAACATAATCTGCCGCCCGTTTGGCCGCGACAAATTTTGCCTTGTCGATGGGGGAAAGTTGATGGCTCATTTGAAGGTGCTCCGGTTGTTTTAACCTTTATAAACTCACTTATGGTTAAACACGACCCCTTGTGTAAAACCCTTTGTAAAAAACTAGGCCTTGGGGTTGGTCGAAGCCTGACCTATCGTGATCCGTCCACGTCTATTTAATTTGCCCCACGTGACGCCCGGCCCCGTCAGGTCGATCAAACACGCGATGCGCGGCCCAGATCCGTGCCAAACAGGTTTCAATTTCAACAGACGGCGCGCTGGGTCGACGCGTTTTCAAGTCCACGTGCAGCAAGAAATGCTCGCCTGTTGCAACCAACCGTTCGCCGTCAAACATCTGATGCCAAAGATGCAATTTCTTGCCCAGCCCCCCCAGCAGCGTGGTACGAATGTCGATCAACGTTCCGGCATGCACTTCATCCAAGTGACGAATATGCGTTTCCGCGGTAAAATAGCTGCCACCCGTTGCAATATAGTCGGCATCACACCCGATCAGTTCCATGAAACGGTCTGTTGCGTCGCAAAATGCCTGTAAATAGCGCGCTTCATTCATGTGACCGTTGTAATCTGTCCAATCCAACGGGATCGCGCGGCGCGCTGTGGGCAAGGGTTTAGACAAATCCATCGCCGTCAGATCACCCGATTTGAGTGCTGCGTCTTGCGTATTTAGCAGCGCCCCCGCCCCCCAATTCTGCCCTTTCAATGCACGCAGCAAAGCGACCAAATTGTCATCGCGCGCGCGCAGCAACTCAGGGATACTCAGATGGCCAGATTGCGCATCAGACTGCCCCGCGATCAGTTCAACCAGGTCATCTGTGAATTCGGGGACATCCATCAGTTTGGTCCAAGGCCATTGCAGCGCCGGTCCGAACTGCGCCATGAAATGCCGCATCCCCGCAGCCCCCCCGGCGGTGCGATAGGTTTCAAACAAACCCATCTGCGCCCATCGAATGCCGAATCCCATGCGGATTGCCTCATCAATTTCCTGTGTCGTCGCAACTCCGTCTTTGACCAGCCACAACGCCTCGCGCCAAACCGCTTCCAAAAACCGGTCGGCGATATGGGCATCAATTTCTTTGCGCACCCGCAATGGGTACATGCCCAGCCCGCGCAGATATGTTTCGGCCTGTTCGATCAGTTTCAAGTCGGTGACCGGGGACGGCACGACTTCGACCAACGGCATCAAGTAGACCGGATTGAACGGATGACAGACCATTATTTGCGGCGGGTGTCCCGCGTTTTCTTGCAATTGCGAGGGTTTGAACCCAGAGGTAGACGAGCCGATGATGACGTCCGGGCTGCACGCCGCTTGGATCTCGGCGAGGACATTGTGTTTGACATCCAACCGTTCGGGCACGCTTTCCTGAACCCAAACCGCATCTTGGCATGCGTCTGATATCGTTGGATGAAAACTGATTTCACCTTTCTGTGGCAGCGCGACATCCGTCAATCCTGGCAGACTGCGCTGTGCATTGGCCAAGACCTCTGCGAAAATTGCTTCTGCATTTGGATCCGGGTCAAACACCCGCACATTCCAACCATTGAGCAAGAACCGCGCCGCCCAGCCGCCGCCGATGACACCGCCGCCGACAATTGCAGCGGTTTTTTGTGGCGAAGACGTCATGTTTTTGGGGCCTGTTTGGTTAGACCTAATTTTGCGCGCACCTCAGCAGGACCCATTACCCGCGCGCCCATGTTTTCAACAATCGTACTGGCGCGTTCCACCAATTGCCAATTTTCAGCCAAGACACCTTTTTCCAGCCACAGATTATCCTCAAGACCAACACGCACATTGCCGCCGGCCAACACCGCTGCGGCGACATAAGCCATTTGATTGCGGCCCAAAGAAAACGCGCTGAACGTCCAATCGTCCGGTACGTTGTTGACCATCGCCATGAAGGTGTTCAAATCATCCGGTGCGCCCCATGGCACCCCCATACAAAGCTGCACCAAGCCGGGCGCATCCAAGACGCCCTGGTTCACCAGCTGTTTTGCATACCATAAATGCCCCGTATCAAAGGCTTCGATCTCAGGCTTCACCCCCAAATCTGTCATCATGCGTCCCATGGCCGTCAGCATGCCCGGCGTATTTGTCATGACATAATCGGCTTCAGCGAAATTCATTGTGCCGCAATCCAATGTGCAAATTTCGGGCAAGCATTCGGCGATATGGGCCACACGTTCGGTCGCGCCGATCATATCTGTACCTGCAGTTTTTAACGGCAAAGGGGTCTCAACATCGCCAAACACCATATCACCGCCCATACCAGCGGTGAGGTTTAAGACGACATCCACTTCGGCATCGCGGATCCGGTCTGTGACTTCGCGATAGTATTTTAAGTCGCGCGCAGGGCTGCCCGTTTCAGGATCACGCACGTGACAATGAACGATTGCGGCCCCCGCCTTGGCCGCTGCAATCGCGCTGTTGGCTATTTGTTTAGGCGCGCGCGGAACATGTGGACTGCGATCTTGTGTGGCGCCCGACCCGGTCACGGCGCAGGTGATGAAAACCTCTTTGTTCATAGACAGGGGCATGTGGCGTCCTTTTTGCAATCACACTGCGCAAAAAGGGACGATTCGTTACATCCTGCCAAGTCCAAACAGAACTTGGTTTCGAATTTTACTGTTTGGCCTGTCAGAAAAACCGGCTGCGCGACGGCCAGTTAGCTCAGCAGATAATTCAATATGGCATCGGATGGGCCCGATGCGCGGCATCGATGGCATCCATAACCTCATTACTAAGAGACAGATGCACGGACCCAATCGCCTTGTTCAACTGCGCAATGGACGTGGCCCCAAAGATGGTCGAGCACATGAAAGGTCGGGTCATATTCCAGGCAAGCGCCATTTGTGCCGGATCCAATCCAAACTTTTCGGCGACATTTATGTAGGCCTGTGCGGCACCGTTTACGCGGGGCGATGCCCGCCCGCCCATATCCGGGTTAATGGATTTGCGGCTGCCCTCGGGCACTGCCCCCGATTGGTACTTGCCAGTCAGATACCCCGTTGCGAGGGGGGAAAATGACAGCAGGCCTATGCGTTCATATGCGCTAAGTTCCGCCATATCAGTGTCATACAACCGGCACAGCAATGAATATTCGTTTTGAACGGACGCCGCCCGCATACCACCGTTTCGGGCCGCCGCATTTAGCCATTGCATCGTGCCCCAGGCACTTTCATTGGACAGACCAAAGGCACGGATACGTCCCTTCTTTTGCTCGATGTCCAAAGCCCCCAAGCAGTCTTCCATATTCTGAATAACACTTTTGACATCAGAGCCATCGGGGTTGTAGCGCCAATTCTGGCGGAACATATAACTGCCGCGATTGGGCCAATGAAATTGATAAAGATCGATGTAATCGGTCTTTAGCCGTCGCAGCGATCCTTCAACAGCCATAGCAATTGTTTCAGGTGTGATCGGCGCGCCGTCGCGCACGATTTGCAGTCCTTCACCCGAATGCTTGGTTGCTATGACAATTTTTTCGCGCTGTTTACGGTCTTCGTTCCAAAGGCCAATGATGCGCTCGGTCCGTCCAATCGTCTTGGCCTTGATTGGATTGACTGGATACATTTCAGCAGTATCGACAAAATTGATTCCAGCTTCTACCGCACGATCAAGCTGTTCATGCGCTTCTTCAGCGCTATTCTGCGTCCCCCATGTCATTGAGCCAAGGCACAGCGCACTGACTTTGATATCGGTATGGCCAAGCTGGTTCATTTTCATGCGGATACCCTTCTTTTGGACAATTTTTGAGCGGATTTCGGAGATTTTAAGCAGTCTTCAAGTCGTCGGGTAAAAATTTAGTCAACTTTTCACCCCTTTGTATAGTTAAATTGCCTCGGATGAACCCAGGCGTCCGACACATCACGTCTTCTTCACATCTTGACCCACCCTTGCGCAGATGAAATAAGAACAAATATAGAACAAACACATAGATTACGACATGCCATGCCTGTATCTCATCCCCTATTAGAGCGCCGGACGTCATATACAGGCGCGGATATGTGCACCGCTATCCGTTTAATCCCAACAAATGATGAACTGCGACTCATTTATGGGCGTGTGCATGAAGCCTGTGGCACGGCACGGCGCACGATGGCCTTGTGGTTGGCCGCCCAAACCGAGGGACCTGTGGTGTGGATCGGCCCTTCTTGGAACAAAGATCGGCTTAATCCAGAAGGCATGACCGACTGGGTGGATCCGGGGCGTTTCATCTTTGTGGATGCGGTGCGCGCCGAAGATGTGTTGTGGTCCCTAGAGGAAAGCTTGCGGTCTGGGGCGGTGCGTTTGGTGGTTGGGGATTTGCCTGGGCTGCCTGGTTTGACACAGGTGCGGCGTCTGCATTTGGCGGCGGAAACTGGGGGAAAAGAAGGGCCGCATCTGCCACTTGGTCTGATCTTGACCCCGGATCAGGGCGGTGCGCAAGGCGTGGAAACCCGCTGGCATCTGAACCCGGACCATCATGCCACGCAACAGCGACAATGGCGTCTGAAGCGGTTGCGTGCGCGAACAGCGCCCCCTGCCACATGGGTTTTGGCGCGCCCCACGAACACGAGCGCCTTGCAGCTTCAACGCGCTTAAACTGATCGCCAGACTTAGGTTCGAACCCCGGCAAAACGTTCGGCCCACTCGGCCGTTTGTGCATCCGAAATTTTGGCAAACAAATTGTCGGGAATGTCAAAATAATGTCCCACCGGCAGGGCCTTGGACACTGATGCGAAACTGTCTGGCCAGGCTTGATCTTCCAGCCGCAACGATTTGACAATTTCCGCACACGCATCTGGAATAAAGGGTGCCGAGATTTTTGCATAAAATGCCATCAAATGCAGCGCCAGGCGGATCTGCATTTTCGCGTCTTCCGGGGCCTCCTTGATCGTCTTCCAAGGGGCTGCACCTTGCAGATACTCATTTCCAGTAGCCCAAATCGCGCGCAAGCCTGCCGCCGATTTGCGGATATTCATCGCATCCATGTCGCGCTGAAACTGGTCAAACTTCGCATCAATATCGTCAATCACAGCCTGCTCTGCCGCCCCATAAGGCACACCCTCGGGCACAGAATCGCCGATCTTGGAATGACAAAACTTGGTGACGCGGCTGACAAAGTTGCCCAACACATCCGCCAAATCCTTGTTCACTGAGGCCTGAAAATTATCCCAGGTGAATTCTGTGTCCGAACTTTCCGGCGCATGGCTCAGCAACCACCACCGCCAATAATCCGCAGGCAAAATCTCTAGCGCTTGATCCATGAAAATGCCGCGCCCTTGGCTGGTGGAAAACTGCCCGCCATCATAGTTCAAGTTATTGAACGCCTTAATGTAATCGACCAGTTTCCAATCCTCGCCGGACCCCAGAATCGTCACCGGGAAACTTAGCGTGTGAAACGGCACATTATCCTTGCCCATGAATTGCGTGTATTGGACATCCTCGGCCCCATGGTCGGTCCGCCACCAGCGTTGCCAAGCGGCAGCATCCTGACCCGTCGCTTTGGCCCATTCATCTGCACAGGCAATATATTCGATGGGTGCGTCAAACCAAACATAGAAGACTTTGCCCTCCATCCCCGGCCACGGATCCGCGCCGCGCTGCACCCGCACACCCCAGTCCAGATCCCGCGTAATGCCCCGGTCGCGCAGCCCGTCGCCATCATTCAACCACTTGCGTGCGATCGAGGTGGTCAAAATCGGCCAGTCCGTTTTGCTGTCGATCCAGGCATTCAGGTCATCGCGCATCTGAGATTGACGCAAGTACAGGTGTTTGGTTTCGCGCACCTCCAGATCGGTCGAGCCTGACACAGCCGAGCGCGGTTCGATCAAATCCGTTGGATCCAACTGTTTGGTGCAATTTTCACATTGATCCCCGCGCGCCTTGTCATAACCGCAATTTGGGCAGGTCCCTTCAATATAACGGTCCGGCAAAAACCGCCCATCTGCATTGGAATAGACCTGTTTTTCCGAAACTTCACGGATCAAATCCGCCTCGGCCAGACGCCCTGCAAAATGTTGCGTAAGTCGTTGATTCTGAGCGGATGAAGACCGGCCAAAGTGATCAAAACTCAGCCGAAACCCCTGTGCCAGCGCACTTTGGGCCGCATGCATGTCCGCGCAATACTCAGCAACCGGTTTGCCCGCCTTCGCAGCCGCCAATTCAGCTGGGGTGCCATGTTCGTCCGTCGCACATAGAAACAAAACCTCGTGGCCCCGTGCACGCAAATACCGGGCATATAAATCCGCAGGCAATTGCGAACCCACCAAATTCCCAAGATGTTTGATTCCGTTGATATATGGAATCGCCGAGGTGATCAGGTGACGGGCCATGGTATTCCCCCAAAATTTCAGTGCGACATTCCTTTAACGCAGCGCCTTAGCAAGGACCATACCCGTTGGCTCAGATCATCCCGCTTGGTTTGAAACTCTGTGGTTTTCAACATGGCTGCGAGCGTTTTTGACAGGCCTTGCAATGCGCTTTCACATATTGGGCGCACGGCATGGGTCGCAAATAACGCAGTCGGCGTCATCTTATCCCAGACCACTTCATACGTTTTTTAGCCCATCTTGACGCGTCACGCAGATTTCCGCAGCGGCTTGTGACAAGACCGCGGGCAATGTACGATCTTCGTTCTTGCCAACATAAATTCAACCAAGCCACATTTTTGCCCCTCACCGGGAACACAGTAACGCCTCATTCACAATTTTCCTGCAAATGGGTCTTGCACGTTGTGCAAGCTCGCTCTAATCAGCGCGTTGAGTTGGGATGTAGCCAAGTGGTAAGGCAACTGTTTTTGGTACAGTGTACCGTAGGTTCGAATCCTACCATCCCAGCCAACTTTCTTCTAATGTTGTGCCGTCCGGCGTGAATCGCAACTTGTCCGGCGAGAAACGCAACTTATGTCGGGTAAGATCGCGACTAGGGACACTTTCCTAAGCTTTTTGGCAATTCAGTTGATCTAGGGTGTCTGTTCGCGAGTTTGTCAAAAATGCCCCGATCAGAAGAGATGCCTGCGTCCCAATTGCAGACGATCGACGAGAGCATGGGAACTGAGAGTACTTTGAGTTGGCTCCACACCACTTCGAAAGATGGTCTCCGAAATGCTTTTCATAGACACGTCATATCGAATGAACCGAAGGAAACCTCTTCATCGCAAGGACCCGATCCTCTTTTAGTTGAAGACAAGCTCGTCAGGCAAATAGCTTGTGACCTCAAGTTCGGTCATGACTTGATGATCTTTCGCGGCATCACTCCACACCTCTGGAAGGGAATCCGCGAAAAAGTCCGACTTAACACCATGCCGCAGATCGGCGTGCGCAGAACAGCGTCAGCACGATAGTTTTGGATAAATTTCTCAAACGCTTCCAAACAACGCGAAGCGCATCGAAAGTATTGGGTATTAGTGAAAGCGAAATCGAAGAGCGCGTTCGCATTTGCAAAATCAGCCCCGTTCCAGAAGCTGATGGCCTTCCAATTTACTTTGCCGATGACCTGCTGAAGCACTGAAAAACCCTGAGAATTGAAGCTTTTCCGGGCCGCATTTTGCGGCTTTTTTGTTTGTCCACTAAACGAAGAGACTCGCGTCTTACCCGGACGAAGTTGGGTTTCTGTACGGACAGCTCGTAAAAAGCGACTCTCTTTCAATGACTTAGAAAACCGCGAGACTCGGTTTCTAACCGGACTCCACACGTCTAATGTGCCGTCCGGCGTTAATCGCAACTTGTCCGGCGAGAAACGCAACTTATGTCGGGTAAGACCACAACTTTGCACATGAAGTTCAGGTTTTCGGGGACATTGAGCCGTTTGAACCGCCTCTGCACGAGTTCCTGGAACGTGCTCCCAGCGTGCCAGTTTTGAAAGCCTAGCTCAGGTGGTAGAGCAACTGACTTTTCAACAGTTTCTGGATAGCTCGAATGGACCGGAGCTGATCATCTTGTAGCTGTTTGTGTCAATTACTCATAAGAGAGCAGTTTTGACGCAAAAGCGTGCAGATCGCGCTGGCCTATGCGCCAGTATCACTTGACAGAAGACCAAGAAACCGGGACGTAGATCGCTATGTAAAAGAGCATGTACTATTGTCAGACTACAAATCCTCTCTCGCTCAGCGGTAAGCGATTCACGCCATACACGGGCAAAAATGTTATCTGTGCGGAACGCCTGTCGATCTGCTCTCCATGCACGTCGATCACTTGATTCCCGAGCACTTACTCGGAAAGCCAAAAGAGCTGGCAAAAATACTTCACGATTACGGCCTTCCAGACTCTTTCGATCTCAACGATTATGAAAACTGGCTCCCAGCTTGCGCATCCTGCAACCAAACCAAAAAGTCCGAGCCATTTGAGCCTACACCTATAATTCAGCGCTACTTTTCTCGCGCCAGAGAGAATGCGCCCGAAGTTAGGAAGCTGGCACAAAGAACCATATCCAATCAGAAAACAGGAAAAGCGCTGGGCACGCTTCAGCTCGCTTTTGAAGAAGGCACCATCTCTGACGTTCATCGAGCAAGTTTCATCACTCTCGCCGAACAGTTTGCGGTCGATATGAGAATATCAAATCCGCCGCCCCCTCCGAACGTACCACCCTCTGACAAGATTATGACGTTCACCGAGAACAAGCCACGTCCTCCAAAGCCCGACAAGCAAGAGTTCCGGATTTCACCATTCCACACGGTTCTCTACGAAAACGGCGCTATGAAGATTGTGCAGGCACCTTATGGAATCGGCTATCAACCTACCGATCCAAAGCCCCATTCTAGCTTCTACTGCGGTCACTGCTCACGACTAGGGCCTTGGCAAGGCGCAAGGTGCATGAGCTGCGGATGCCTCTGCGACGGTGACTAAGACAAGCAACCATTCAAGATGCACAAATTGCCCGGGATCCATACGTATTCAGTAATCATCCGCCGAGGGCCGTCTTTTTGATTGATTTGGAATTTTGTAGCCGTTGCAGTTATGAGCAACAGCAAATCCAAACCCCGTATGGAAGTTGTGTCGGACGCCAAAAAGCAGGCGCGTCGGCACTGGTCAGATGA
>JBGCEM010000003.1:0-44279 GCA_045106335.1 Paracoccaceae bacterium
CCCGGCCTGCATCATCAAATGGGGGATATCAAAGTAGAAAGCCGTCTCTGCGATCTTGCCGTCGACCACTTTGTGAAACTCCGCATAGCGCAGCATGACAAGTTTCCCTGTGGGCCGGATGCCAAGCCACGGGTGATCAAACAGGCCCATCAAATGCCCCATGGAACAGACCCAGACGGCGCTTTTGTCGCCCACAACACTATGCCCCGCAAAGAATACATCCATCCGCCGTTGCAGGTGCGTCACGGCGTGTCGCAAGGGGTGCCAGAACACCTCCGTGATATGTTTCGCGTCCGTTTGCAGGCCAAATGGGTGGTATCCCCGCCACGTGTAAGATGATGCGGTATAGGCCTCCAGAACCGAGGTGATTCCCGCATCGGGTGCATGGTCAAGCGCATCATAATACCCGCGAACCAACTTCTTTTCGGTTTGGAAACCCAACATGGTGAGACCTTTTTTGTTCATGTTTTCATATCGCTAACAGTAAAACTAACCGTGACACAAAACGAAATATAAAAATATCTTGCATGACCGAACGGCTGAAGTCTATCTTTTTTGCAAACGTATGCAAAGCGCCTGCGGACGCGTTCCTTGGGGGATCCATGGCAGAAATCGAATTGCGGAACCTTTCCAAGCGGTGGGGATCATTTGTCGGGGTTGAGGATTTTAACCTGACCATCGCGGATGAGGAATTTCTGGTGCTGTTGGGCCCATCGGGCTGTGGCAAGACGACCACGATGCGGATGATTGCCGGGCTCGAGGATGCCACCGGAGGCGATATCCTGATTGATGGCCAGCGGGTGAATGACCTTGACCCCAAAGACCGCGACGTTTCGATGGTCTTTCAGTCCTACGCGCTTTACCCGAATATGAATGTCTACGAGAACATCCGGTTTCCGCTGAAGGTGCGCAAAATACCGGATGCAGAGCATAACGAACGCGTCATGCGCGCTTCAGCCATGGTCGAGCTGGATGATTTCTTGCACCGCAAACCCGCGGAACTGTCCGGTGGTCAGCGTCAGCGGGTGGCGCTTGCCCGTGCGATTGTGCGCGAACCCAATGTGTTCCTCATGGACGAACCCCTGTCGAACCTTGATGCAAAACTGCGCGTATCCACGCGCGCGCAGATCAAAAACCTGAGCCATGAGCTCAAGGTGACGACGATCTATGTGACCCACGACCAGATCGAAGCGATGACCCTCGCGGACCGCGTTGTTGTGATGAAAGGCGGCGTGGTACAGCAGGTAGGCAGCCCGACAGACATCTATGACCGCCCGGCAAACGCCTTTGTCGCAAGCTTTATCGGCTCTCCGGCGATGAACCTCGTGCCCGGCACCCTCAGCGGCGGCACATTTGAGGGCGACCACATCAACGTGCCCAACCTTAATGCCCCCGACGGCGGCGTACAGCTTGGTTTCCGCGCGGAAGACGCTGAAATCGTCGACACGGGCGGCGAAATTCATGCGGCTGTCTACACCATGGAGCTGCTGGGCGACGCCACGATGATCACCGTCCGGGTGAATGGCGAGCTGGTGTCGGTCAAGGCCGCCAAAGATTACCGGGCAGAGATTGGCGACATGGTCCGCATCTCTGTGCCACGCGATATTTGCCATCTGTTTGAAGCCCAGACAGGCGCGCGAATTGGGGACGTCCCCCAAACCTAACCTCCTTCAATGGAGGCAAACCAAGGTGCGGTCTTGCAAGGCGCATCTCAATAAAACTAGGGAGAAACCAATGTTTCTAAAGTCAATTAAATACGCAGGTGCTTTTGCTCTGCTGGGCAGCACCGCCATGGCGGATTGTGGCATCAGCAGCGGCTCGGTGAACATCCTGTCCAATGATTTCCCGGCCATGCAGGCCGTGATGGGGGCCGCTCGCGAATGTGCAAAGGACGGCGTCACCATTGAGGCCAATCTAACCGCAGACAATCGCGAGATCATGGTCGCGGCTCTCACCCCCAACCCGGCGCAGTATTCCTCTGTGATCGTGTCAAATTCCACCCTCGTCACCCTGATGAATGGTGGTTTGGTGCGGCCTTTGGATGATCTTGTTGCCAAGCACGGCGGCGCGCTGAGCAAAAACCAGTTGATCACGGTGGACGGCAAAATCATGGCCGTGGCGTTTATGGCAAACGCACAGCACCTCTTTTCCCGCACGGACGTGTTGGAAAAAGCAGGCGTCGAAGGCGTTCCTGCGACCTATGAAGATGTGATTGCGGCCGCCGAAGCGATCCGCAGTGCAGGCCTCATGGAGTATCCTGTTGCGCTGAACACAAAGGCCGGTTGGAACCTCGCAGAAGAGTTCGTGAACATGTACATGGGCACGGGCGCAGAGTTCTTTAAACCGGGCACAGCAGAAGTCGCGATCAACAATGAAAACGGCGTGGCGACACTTAACATGCTGAAATCATTGGTGGCCTATTCCAACCCTGATTATCTGACCTACGATTCCAACGCCACACAGGCAGAGTGGGAAGCAGGCAATCTGGCGCTCGCGACGCTTTGGGGTTCGCGCGGCGGTGCCATCCTTGATGATGAAGGGTCCTCGGCAGAGGTCACCGAAAACACGGTTCTGACTGCGGCACCCACATGGGGTGGCGGTCCGCGCCCTGCCTCAACACTGTGGTGGGACGGTATCGCGATTTCTGCCAACACCTCTGATGAGGATGCAGAAGCTTCGTTCATCGCGTTGATGCATGGCATCCGTCCTGAAGTGATCAAGGCCAACAATGACGCGGCTGTCTGGTTGGTCGAAGGGTATGAGCCAAGCCCGGCGTCTGCCGGTGTTGCCGGCACCGCAGCAGGCGGCGCGGCACCTTACCCGATGCTGCCGTTCATGGCAGCGCTGCACACTTCGCTTGGTGCGGAAATCTCTGACTTTCTTCAGGGCTCCGAGAGCGCAGAGCAGGCACTGGCCGATGTTGAAGCGGCCTATACCGCCGCAGCAAAAGAGCAGGGCTTCCTGCAATAAGCGACCCGGTGGGGGCCAAAGGCCCCCAGCACCCCATCCTTAACCTCGGGCCGGTCTGATGAAAAATCGCACGTTCTTTTGGTTCATTCTGCCATCGCTGGTCACGATGCTGTTGTTCATCGCTTTGCCGATCGTCTCTGTGGTGATCCAGTCGCTGCACATCGCCCACGAAGCGGTAATGACCGAGGTTGAAAATTGCGGACCCTTTGGGTGCAAACAAGAAATGCAGGTCGATGTAGAAGCGACCGCCCAACTCAAGCAAGAACGCCCACTGGGACAGTTCAACGGATTTGGCACCTATACCAATCGCAACCACCTCGCCTTTGCCGAGATCGGACAGGCCTGGCAGGCCAGCGACAGCATGAGCGATTTCATGAGCCAGGCGCTCAACCTGCCGTTCTATCGCGCGCTGGCCTTCACGTTGACCTATACCTTCGTTGTCACGCCGCTGGTGCTGTTCTTTGGGTTCTTTATCGCCCTTGGGGTCAACACGCTGCCCAAGATGATCAAGGGGCCGACGATTTTCATATCGCTCCTTCCGATGATCATCACGCCGCTCATCGGGTCGCTGATCCTGTTTTGGATGATCGATGCCGAGGGCGTTCTGGGTGCCACGCTACAGCGGTTGTTTGACGATCCCAATCTTTCGCTCAAGGCGTCGCCGACGCTCACCTGGATCATGCTTATGGTCTATGGTGTCTGGAGCAGCGCGCCTTTTGCCTTCATCGTTTTCTATGCGGGACTACAGACCGTCCCAGCCGACACCATGGAAGCGGCCATGATCGACGGTGCCTCCCGCTGGGAGAGGACCCGTTATGTGGTGTTGCCGCACCTGATGCCGCTTACGGTGTTTATCTCACTCATTCAGCTGATGGATAACTTCCGGGTGTTTGAACCAATTGTTGGCTTTTCAGCCGAGGCCAGCGCCACATCTTTGTCGTGGATCATCTTCAATGATCTGGCAGGCAGCGAGGGCCAGTTCTTTGGCTCCGCAGGTGCCACATCCGTGCTTACCATCATCGGGGTCTGTATCCTGCTGATCCCGGTTCTGATCCGCACATGGCGCGATTTCCAAGGAAAGGTTGTCTGATGGCTGAGGTTGCAAACCGCCGTTCGCCGGTCCTGAATATCGTCATCTGGGGGCTGGTTCTGACGTGGATCATTGCCGCTGGTTTCCCGTTCCTCTGGACGCTTTGGGGATCGTTCAAAGTACAGGGCGACTTCTTTTCCAAGGCCGACTGGACCAATGCGATCACCGGCGTCCGCACCCAGATCGAGACCGGCGGTGCCTTTACCGGCAAGGGCTACTTTGGGGCATGGGTCACGAATGAATTCTGGGTTGCGGTGCTCAACACAACGATTGTGGTTGTCTCGGTTGTCATCATCTCGCTGACGCTGGGTACTCTGGGCGGCTATGCTCTGGCGCGGTCTGGCAAGAATTACGCGTTCTATCTGTTGATGATGGCGCTGGTGTTTCGTGCCATGCCGCACATTACGCTGGTATCAGGCTACCTGCTGCCTTTTTTTGAGTGGAACATCTGGGGGCACCTGCCGACTGCGATCATCGTGATGGTCGCGATCAACCAGCCCTTCACCCTCTGGATGCTCCATAGCTTTTTCCTCAATATTCCCAAAGATCTGGATGAAAGCGCCATGGTCGACGGATGCACCCGGTTTCAGGCGTTCCGCCATGTCATCGTACCCGTGATGTGGCCCGGCGTCATCACCACCGGGTTGTTCTCTTTCTTGCTGGCCTACAATGATTTCACGGTGACCGCGACGCTTCTGAGCCAGTCGAATTATACGATGGTCCCGAAAATCGCGAGCTTCCTCGGCACGACCCAGACAGAGGGCAATGTGATGTTTGCCGTTGCTGCGGTTGTTTCTGCGACCGCGCCGCTCTTCGTGCTTATCCTCTTTTTCCAACGCCAGATCGTGTCTGGCCTTACCGCAGGAGCCGTCAAAGGATGAGTGGTGCACGCCCCGAACAAGCTGTCCTGACCCGCGACACGGACATGTCCAAAACGGACGAAACCCGCGCCGTCATCGAAGGCATGGTGGATGGTCTCAACGATCATCGCATCGCGGACATTGGCGAGTTTTTCAGCCAGGGGTTCAACTGGATGGGGAACACCGGGTGCGGCACCAAAAAGGGCCTGCGGGAATTCCAGGACAATTGGCAAAAACCGTTTCAGGCGGCGTTTAGCGACAAGGTCTGTGTGGATGAAGCGCGCCTGTATATGGGGGAATGGGCCGCCGCTTTTGGGCGTCAAGAAGCGACGCATTCGGGTACGTTCATGGGGGTTGAAGCCACTGGGAAAAAGGTTGAAATTCGGTACATGGATTTTTGGAAAGTCGTCGATGACAAGATCGTGGACAATTATGTGATGGTCGATTTTCCGCATGTTTTGGCCCAGTTGGGGGTGGATGTGTTCAACGGTATGGGCTGGGAAGCTTATGATCGGGGCGCGCAGACAGCACCTGCGCCGGGCGCATAGTGAGGATCACTCAGCTGCGCTTGGCAAGAGGAGAACAGGGATGACGATTGAATATTTGAAGACCGCGAAGTCCGAAGCGGAACGGCGCGAAGACGATGCCAAGGTGCGCGCGGTGGTCGAAAGTACTTTGGCGGATATCGAATCGCGTGGGGATTCGGCTGTTGCAGATCTAAGCCAGAAGTTTGACGGCTTCACCCGCCCCAGTTTTCGCCTGACAGACAGCGAGATCGAAGCGGCCATGTCCAAAGTGCGCACGCGGGATATGGACGACATCAAATATGCCCAAACGCAGATCCGGAAATTCGCGCAAGCGCAGCGGGCCTCGATGACGGATATCGAAGTTGAAACGCAGCCGGGCGTCATCCTGGGGCACAAAAACATCCCTGTGCAATCGGTGGGCTGTTACGTGCCGGGTGGGAAATTCCCAATGGTGGCGTCAGCGCATATGTCCGTGCTGACGGCGTCTGTGGCGGGGGTGCCGCGCATTGTTGCCTCGGCACCGCCTGTGAACGGTGCGCCGCACCCGGCGATTGTAGCTGCCATGCAGATGGGCGGCGCGCACGAGATTTACGTGCTGGGCGGTATTCAGGCGGTGGGGGCTATGGCGCTTGGCACCGAAACACTGGATCCGGTGCATATGTTGGTGGGGCCAGGCAATGCCTTTGTGGCCGAGGCGAAACGACAACTCTTTGGCCGCGTTGGGATTGATCTGTTTGCTGGTCCGACTGAGACGATGGTGATTGCCGATGACACTGTTGATGCCGAGCTGTGTGCGACGGATTTGCTGGGGCAGGCGGAACACGGCTATAACAGCCCCTGCGTGCTGTTGACCAATTCGCGCAAATTGGCGCAAGAGACGATGGTCGAGATTGAGCGGATCTTAAAGATCCTGCCAACGGCCGAAACTGCCCGCGCGTCTTGGGAAAACTACGGCGAGGTAATCGTTTGCGACACCTATGACGAGATGTTGCAGGTGGCCGATGAGATCGCGTCTGAGCATGTGCAGGTGATGACCGATCGCGACGATTGGTTCCTGGATAACATGACCTGCTATGGTGCGTTGTTCCTGGGGCCGCGCACGAATGTGTCCAATGGTGATAAGGTGATCGGCACAAACCACACGCTGCCCACCAAAAAAGCAGGGCGCTATACCGGTGGGCTGTGGGTCGGTAAGTTCCTGAAAACACATTCCTATCAACGGGTCACGACAGATGCCGCCGCGGCCGAGATCGGGGCCTATGGGTCGCGTCTGTGTCTGTTGGAAGGGTTCGTAGGCCATGCCGAGCAATGCAACATTCGCGTGCGTCGCTATGGTGGTAAAAACGTGCCTTATGGCAGCGCCGCAGAGTGAGTGAGATCGCGCAAGCCAAGGCCCTGGCGCAGCGGTATTGGGCGGCCTGTGATGCGGGCGATACGGCGGAATTGTCCCGGATTTTGGCGCCTGGCGTGACGTGGGAAGGGCCTTGGCCGGTGAAATTGGCGCGGTCCGGCGCAGAAGTGGCCGAGATTTGGACCTCACCTTTGGCGCGTGCAATTCCAGATTTGCAGCGGCAGTTCCACATTCTGACAGCCGGTGTGTCGAATGCACACGCGGATGGCAGCGCGGATGGGCGGCTTTGGGCGGCGGGCACGGGATATTTGAGCGGCACGGCTGTGTCAGACGTCTTTGGAATTCCCGCGACGGGACAGCCATTGCGGCTGCGGTGGGGCGAGTTTCTGTGCATTGAAGGCGGGCGCATCGTCGAAGTGCAGCTGATCTTGGATTTTGTCGATTGGTTTGAACAAATTGGCCGACCAGTTTTGCGTCCCCTTGGGGTGCCTGGGGTTTGGCCCGCCGCGACCGCGTTTGATGCTGTGCTAAATGAAGATCAAGACCCGCGCGAAACCGCTCAGACGCTGCAATTTGGACGTGACTTTATCTATGCAGGGCTCAATGGGTTTGACCAAGATGGGCTGAGCAGCATGGGGATGGCGGATTATTTCCACCCCAATTTGAAATGGTACGGACCTGGTGGAATTGGTGCGTGCTTGAGTTTGCATGAGTTTGAAGACCGCCATCAATCGGTCTGGCTGGACGCGTTTCCGGACCGCAAGGTCCAAAATTTGCGGGCTCTTTTTGCGGAAGGACGGGTGTTGTCGGGCTCAGGAACCTCAGGCGTAATCGCGACCCATACGGGACCGTATTTGGGAACGCAGGCCAGTGGTGCGCGGCTTGATATCTCGGGGATCGATTTTTGGCTGCGCACAGATCAGCAGTTAACCGAAAACTGGGTTTTTGTGGATATGATTAAACTGTTCACCCAAATGGGTGTCGATTTATTTGAGCGGATGAAGGAGTGGCCATGAAGATTCCGAACACGCCAAGTTTCGATCTGACAGGCAAACGAGCCTTGGTTACGGGTGGGGCGACGGGTATTGGTCTGGGCTGTTCGGCCGCCTTGGCACAAGCGGGGGCCGAGGTTGTTGTTGCGTCACGCCGCGCGGATGTGGTTGCGGCTGCCGCCAGTGCTTTGCGTGACACCGGGTGTCAGGCAACAGAGCTTGCGTTGGATCTGACAGATGTCGATGCGGTGCGTAAGACCTTTGAGCAACCATTTGATATCGTGGTTAATTCCGCTGGATTTGCTAAGCATTCGCCAGCCACAGAAACCGATCCTGCGGATTTTGATGCCGTCATGAATATCAACGTGCGTGGGGCGTATTTCTTGTCATCCGCCGCCGGAAAATCGCTGATTGAGGCAGGTAAACCAGGATCGATCATCCACATTTCAAGCCAGATGGGTCATGTAGGTGGGCTGGAACGCGCGGTCTATTGTGCGTCGAAACATGCGGTGGAAGGCATGGTGAAATCCATGGCGATTGAGTGGGGCAAAGCGAATGTCCGTATCAATACAGTGTGCCCCACATTTATCAAAACGCCCCTGACCGAACAGACATTCTCGCGCCCCGAAATGGTGGAATGGGTGCTGAGTAAGATCAAATTGCCGCGCATCGGCGAGGTTGAAGATATCATGGGGGCCGTGTTGTTTCTGGCCTCGGATGCCTCGGCGATGGTGACCGGGACTTCGATGATGATTGATGGCGGATGGACCGCAGAATGATATCATTGGGTCTTATCAAAATGCGCCGCTGCGCGGCATGTCATGCTGATTTGGCGCGTCGTTTAACTTGCGATAGGGGGTGGGTCGCGCATGGTTGAGAAGGTCACCTCTTATCAAGTGGCGGAACTGGCTGGGGTGTCGCGTTCGGCAGTCAGCCGGGTGTTCACGCCCGGTGCGTCTGTGTCGTCACGCACTGCTGAGCGCGTGCGGGCCGCGGCGAATGAGCTGGGGTATCGCCCGAACGTTTTGGCCCGGGCTGTGAAAGCGGGGCAGTCCAAGATTGTCGGTTTGGTCGTTGCCTATCTTGAGAACCAGTTTTATCCAGATGCGGTTGAGCGTCTGTCGCGCCGACTGCAGGCGGAGGGCTATCACGCGTTGATGTTTATGGCCTCTGATCAGGGGATTGAGACAGACCAAGTGGTGGATGAGCTGCTGGATTATCAAGTAGATGCGATCATTTTGGCGTCTGTTTCGCTGTCTGACACGTTGACGCGGCGGTGCGAAGGCGCGGGGGTGCCAGTTGTGTTGTTCAACCGGACGCAGGATGATCCGCGCATGTCCGAAATTACCTCGGACAATTATGATGGTGGTCGGCGCTTGGCGGAATATCTGGTCGCAGGCGGGCATCAGCGCATCGGTTACATCGCGGGATCACCCGAAGCATCGACACAAAGGGATCGTGAACAAGGATTTCGCGATGGGTTGGCCGCGCATGGGCAGCAGATATTTGACCGCCAAGATGGTGACTTTGATATTGAGCAAGCGAAACAGGCGGCGCGCAAGATGTTTAGCAAGCACAACCGTCCCGATGCGGTGTTTGTCGCGAATGATCACATGGCCTTTGCGGTGATGGATGTTTTGCGGTTTGAGTTGAACTTGCGGATACCGAAAGACGTGTCTGTGGTTGGCTATGATGATGTGGCATTGGCGGCTTGGCCAACCTATTCGTTGACCACGATCCGACAGCCGTCCGAACGTATGGCAGAGGCGTGCGTCCAAGCCATGTTAAGCCGGGTCGGGAATACATCAGCGCGCCCGACACGTGTCCGATTACAAGGTGAATTAATACCGCGTGGATCTGCGCGCAGACCAAAAGGACAAAAGCCATGAAGGGCTTTTCAAACCGTTTTGCAGATTTTCCCGATTATATTATCGGGATCACAAAAGAGATCTGGGAAGATCGCGGCATCGCCACCCTGCACGCGTATTATGCACCGCAGATCGTTGTGCGCTCGCCTGCTTCGGTGGTGATTGGCAACGAAAACGTCATCGGGGCGACGATGGCGACTCTTGCGGAATTTCCGGATCGTGAGTTGTTAGGAGAGGACGTGATTTGGTCGGGCACTCCTGACGCGGGAATGCTGTCCTCACATCGTATTTTTTCCACCGCGACGCATTTGGGCGATGGGGTTTATGGCAAAGCCAGTGGGCGCACGCTTGCCTATCGGATCATGGCCGATTGTCATGCCAAGGACAATCAAATCGATGACGAGTGGTTGATCCGCGACCAGACAGCGATTGTCCGTCAGATCGGGTGGAATGCCAAAGAATATGCCGCCGATCTTATCGCGCGCGAAGGTGGGCCCGATCACTGTGTGCCGGTTTTGACCCCGCAAACAGACCGGCCAGGTCCATATAAAGGGCGCGGCAATGATAATTTATGGGGCGCGACATACGCCGACATTTTAACACGAATTATGCGCGCTGATTTGGCTGTGGTGCCTCAGGAATATGACCGGGCCGTACAATCCGAATATCCTGGTGGGGAAACGGGCCATGGATGGGCGCCAGTTGATCGTTTTTGGATGGGACTGCGGGCGTCTTTCCCTTCGGCCGAGTTCAAAATTGAACATGTGATTGGCCGCGAAGATCCAACGATGCCGCCACGCGCTGCCATACGGTGGAGTATGTGGGGCAAGCATGACGGGTGGGGTTATTTTGGGGCGCCAACAGGTGCGGATGTGTATGTCTTGGGGATAAGTCACGCAGAGTTTGGCAGCTTCGGTGTCGCTGAACCTAAGTTGCGTCGTGAATTTACCCTGTTCGATGAAACCGCCATTTGGAAGCAGATATTACTGGTGACAGGTTAAGGTACAGCGCAAAATGGTGTTGTTCCTCTTCGGGGACTTGACCGCCAGAACGCAGCCGTCGGAAATATAGCCAATTCCCGTGAATGCCAGGGGCAAAGACAGTGAAGGACCACCGGATGACATCTGCAGACATGGAGACCCGCATCGTCCGATATGGCGACCTAAAGCCCTGTAAAACTGCGTTTATTGATGCCCACACGCCTGGTTCAAATCAGAAAGAGAACTTCACCATAATCGGTGGCGGTGTGTCCGAAAGCCCGGATCAACATGTGCATATTGCGATCCCGCATGGCTTTAATATTGGCGCGGCGGGGCAGCCTCCGAAATGCCGAAATTCCCTGCATTCTCATCGCACGGCCGAGGTGTTTTTCGTTCTTAAAGGGCGTTGGCGCTTTTTCTGGGGGCGGCACGGCGATGCGGGCGAAGTTGTTTTGCAAGAGGGTGATATTTTCAACATTCCCACGGGCATTTTTCGCGGCTTTGAAAATATCGGCACAGATTATGGAATG
The DNA here is from genome assembly GCA_045106335.1 of Paracoccaceae bacterium. Classification (GTDB taxonomy): domain Bacteria; phylum Pseudomonadota; class Alphaproteobacteria; order Rhodobacterales; family Rhodobacteraceae; genus Aliishimia. The sequence continues at coordinate 11,169 of JBGCEM010000003.1, forward strand.
ATTATGGCGATCCTGGGTGGGGATGATGCCGGTGGCGGTGTAATTTGGGCGCCCGAAGTCATTCAGGATGCGGCCGAGCACGGGTTGATCCTGTCCGAAAATGGCCGATTGTTTGATACAAAACAGGGTCAGACGCTGCCGCAAGGTGAAAGGCCGATGCCGTTGTTGACCGATGCAGAGCTGGCGACCTATCCAGAACCCTGTGCGGACGACGTTGTTGGCGGATATGTGGCGCGCTACTGGGACATGGTGGCACGCGCGGATCGGCTTCCTTGTAAGGTGATCGGTGAGACTGGGTTGATCCGCGACAAACCGGGTTTTGAAGTCGACCTGATCACGCGCCGCTCGGTCAAGTGTGACATGCACAACCACGCGCGACCGTCCGTCTTGATGCCGATGACTGGACATTGGCGCGTGGATTGGGCGGGCGGAACAACTGTTTTGGCGCCTGGTGACACGATGAGCGTGCCCGAAAATCTGGATCATTGTGCGTATCCTTCGATGAGCGGAGACGCGGCGATGTATCATGTCATAGGAACAGATGATCCCGCTGGTTTGACATGGACTGGCTAAAGTCGCTGGCCCTTGCAGCGGTTACATTGCCATCCGTCGCTTTGGCCGATTGGAGTGCAGGGCAACATGACGATGGTGCGCTGTTTTACGGCAGCGTCGCCACCAATCCACCCAATCTGGTTATGTTATGCGTGGGGCCCTCGAAAGGGGGTTTTAACCCAATGGCCGTCGAGGCACATGAGATTGGTTTGACGTCGGCCTATTCCATGCGGCTTGAGATTTCGACAAGCCTTTTGCCTTTCCTGGGCGAAGCCGCGACGCGTTCGGATGTGATCGTTTGGGTTGATGGCACCGGGTATCAGCTGCCGCCTGTGGGTTGGAACATCTTAGACGAAGTTTGGAATGTTGAAATCGGATTGTCTGACCCGTTAATGGTCGCGCTACGTGACGCACGTGATGTGATTGCGGGACCCGCTGCCGGGCCGCATGTTCGATTTTCTGCTAACGGCTTGGCGGCGGGGTTAACTCAAGTAACCCGCTATTGCGTTGCTGAATACGAACGTCTTGGCATTCCATTGCCAGCTGCTTTGGCCTCATTTTCGGATCAAGGGCGTGGCGGTGATCCGTTGGAAGATCTTGTCTCAGTTTCAATTGCGCAAGCGTGTCCCGGTGGTGCACAGGTTACACCTAACTATCTGCTGCGGGGGCGGATCGATGACGATGACGCAACGGATTATGTGCTGGATTGGCGTGAGGTCACCTGCACTCTGGGTGCGCCGCAACCATTCTGTGGCGCATCTATGTGCAGCGCAGAAGTGTTTCTAAGCAAACTTTATCCACGCAAAGGTCGGACCGAAAATATATTGGCCTTGGGCGTTCAATTGATACCTTTAAACAATGGGTTACACGGCGTTGAGGTCGGTGGCTCTTTGAGATCTTGCTGGGACGCAGGGCGGGGCGACTCCGGCTGCCAATTTATTTGGTATTGGACCGGATCAAAACTTGATTTGCTAAGATGAACGCCGTTCAATAAAGTGTGATGACCCTGTTGAGCTGCATTATTTTTAAAATATGAACGATGTTCAACATGCGCTGTTGCGGGAATTTTTCCTGAAATAGCCTTGATGATTGCGGCAAAATCGACACGATGTCAAAAGTCACTTCAAACTATATCAGAATATTAGGGACAAATATGAGCGTGAAGACAACACATGTCGGCAGTCTACCCCGGTCACAAATGGTGGTGGACTTCATCTTTGCGCGGGAAAAAGAGCAGCCCTTCGATGCATCACAGTTCGACGCAACTATGCGCGAAGCTGTAAACGAAACCGTGCGCCGCCAAGTTGAAGCGGGCGTGGATATCGTAAGTGACGGAGAAACATCAAAAATCTCGTATGCGACATATGTAAAAGATCGGTATACAGGGTTTTCAGGAGACAGTCCGCGCAATGCTCCGGCTGATTTGAAACTGTTCCCGACTTTTCTACAGCGCCTGGCGAATGACGGCGGGACACCGCAATATGCGCGCCCGATGTGTACGGGTGCCGTGTCCTCAAAAGGGCAGGGCGAGTTGGACAAGGATATCGCTAATCTCAAAGCGGCGATGCAGGCCCATGGCGTAGATCGCGGTTTTATGAATGCCGCATCGCCCGGGGTGATTTCTTTGTTTCTGCAAAATGATTTCTATGCCACCCGCGAGGCCTATCTTGGCGCTTTGGCCGATGCTATGCGCGAAGAATATGAAACGATTGTCGCCGCGGGCTTGGATCTGCAATTGGATTGCCCGGATCTGGCTTTGTCGCGTCACATGCTGTTCCAGGACTTAACAGACGCCGAGTTCGTGAAAATTGCGGCTGCCCATGTTGAAGCACTCAACCATGCGCTTGAAAACATCCCCGAAGAGCGCGTGCGCATCCACATTTGTTGGGGGAATTATGAGGGCCCTCATGTGTGTGACGTGCCAATGGACACGATGTTTTCCACCTTAATGAGCGCCAAGGCACGGTACGTTTTGTTTGAAACGTCGAACCCGCGCCATGCCCACGAATGGACGGTTTTCCGGGATCGCAAGTCTGAAATTCCTGAAACGAAAGTCCTTGTGCCGGGTGTGGTGGATACGACCACGAACTTTGTCGAGCACCCGGACGTCGTCACGCAACGGATTGAAAGGTTCACAAATATCGTCGGTCCAGATCGGGTGATCGCGGGGTCGGATTGTGGTTTTGGCACCTTTGCGGGCTTCGGGTCCGTCGATCCCGAAATCGCTTACGCCAAACTGACGGCGCTGGGTCAAGGTGCAAAAGCAGCGACCTGATTAGGACGTCAGCGAGGGCTGGTATCCTAAAGCGAACAGTGCGTTGCGCGACAACACCCTGCCTTGAACCTGAGGCATCAGACATCGCACACGCCCCGCATGGCACGGCATTTGCAATCCAAGTTTAAAGTAGAGTGCCTTAAGCCTTGATCGACGGCGCTCCCCCCTCAAATGCGTTGCCATTCACATAATCACACGGGGCATCTTGCATCTCCAGATGCAAACCGGTCCCTGAATATGGATGCGCCCGGGCCAGATCTTCGTCAACGTCAATGCCCAATCCAGGCGCATCACCTAGGTGCACAAATCCGTCTTCGACCCGAATGGCGCCTTTAATCAACGCGTCATGGAATGGCGTTTCAATCGTCTCGGCCATTAACAGGTTCGGGATGGATGTCCCCAAATGCAAATTCGCTGCCCACTCAACAGGTCCGGCATATAAATGCGGGGCCACCTGCGCGTTATACACTTCCGCCAGCGTTGCAATCTTTTTAGTTTCCCAAAGCCCCCCAGATCGTCCAAGTGCGGGCTGTAGGATCGTCGCCGCACCTGCGCGCAAAACAGGCGCAAATTCAGCCTTCGTGGTCAAACGTTCCCCTGTCGCGATCGGGATGCGTACTGATCCTGCGACTTTGGCCATTTCGCCAGCGGCATCCGGCGGGATCGGCTCTTCAAACCACAGGGGTTGAAATGGTTCCAACGCTTGCCCCAAACGGATCGCACCTGCTGTCGTAAACTGCCCGTGTGTGCCAAACAACAAGTCCGCATGCGACCCCACTGCCGCGCGAATAGCCCTGCAAAACGCAACCGACGCTTCAATATCACGCATCCCCGGCATATGCCCGCCACGCGATGTATACGGGCCAGCCGGGTCAAATTTCACCGCCGTATAGCCGCGCGACACACAGTCCAACGCCGCCTCTGCTGCCATCTCAGGCGAGGTCCAAAACCCTCGCATGTCATGCTGCTCAAGCGGATACAGATACGTGTAACACCGCACACGATCCCACATCCGCCCGCCCAGTAACGCATAAACCGGCCGCGCGCGCGCTTTGCCCAAAATATCCCAACACGCGATCTCCAAACCAGAAAATGCACCCATCACCGTCAAATCTGGACGCTGTGTAAACCCCGAAGAATACGCCCGACGAAACATCATCTCGACATTTTCAGGGTTTTCGCCTGCCATATGCCGCGCAAACACATCCCGGATCACCGCACACATCGTATCCGGCCCAACAGATGCCGCATAACACTCGCCCCAGCCGACAATCCCACAGGCTGTGGTAACTTTGACCAAAATCCAATACCGCCCCCCCCAACCAGGGGCCGGAGGCGATGTCACAATAATATCCAAATCTGCAAGTTTCACAGGATTACCTCTTCACTTAGCCCTTAAACTCCGGGGGTGCGGGGGCTGGCCCCCGCTGCAGCAGACCCAACAGCACAGTCTATCAACTGAATACAATCACATTCCGCTTAGCAGCCCCAGTCTTGGTGTCGGCAATCGCCTCATTGATTTGATCCAACGACCAACGACCAGAAATCAGCTCGTCCAATTTTAACCGACCCTGCTGATACAGATCTACCATCCAAGGAATGTCGCGCTGGATAACAACATCCCCCATCTTCGAGCCCTGCATGCCTTGCCCCATGAAACTCAAGATCACCGGTTCGAAGTGCGACTTGGCTCCGGTATGGGGCATGCCGACCATGATCACTTTCCCGCCACCGGCCAAGTACATCGGCGCCTGGTCGTAAGCGGGGATGGCCCCGACGGTCACGATGACCGCATCGGCACCGCGCCCCATAGCCTTTTGTGCCGCGCGCCAGGGCGCTTTGCCCGTTGCCAATACCCCATCGGTTGCACCGAATTCGCGCGCGATCGCTAGCTTATCTTCCGTCATATCCACGGCTACAATCCGCCGCGCACCCGCAATGCGTGCGCCCTGGATCGCGTTCAAACCGACACCTCCGGCCCCAATCACAACCACATCTTGCCCTGCACGCAAACGCGCGGCATTGACCACAGCCCCCACCCCAGTGATTACGCCGCAAGAAATTAAGGATGCCGCATCCTTGGCCATGTCGTCTGGAATACCCACGACCTGGCTTTGGTCGACCACAACTTTTTCGGCGAAAGCTCCGCTGGCCATGGCTTGGTGCAAGGTACCCCCATCGGCTGTCTTGATGGGTCCTGCATCGCCGTCATAGGGCGTTTGGCAAATGGTGGGTGCACCAGAGGCGCAGGATGGACAGGTTCCGCAGGCGCGGATCAGGGTGACGACGACGCTTTGGCCGACCTGTGCAGACACAACGCCAGGGCCAACTGCACTGACACGTCCGGCCGCTTCATGACCATAGACCGCAGGTAAAGAGCCGCCCCAGCCCCCGTCCGCGAACGAGATATCCGAGTGGCAAATGGCACAGGCGTCCAAAGTCACCTCGACTTCGCCCATCTCAGGCGCGCGCAGTTGGATATCTTCAATGACCAAAGGTTGGCCAAATTCTCGGCAGACAGCGGCTTTGATGGTTTGCATAGGTTTAGGCCTTTTCGCGCGTTCTATATTCGCACCAGCCTGCGCCAGGCATGCAAACACGGCTAGTGCGAATCCGACATTCTAGGGCCGTTCTGACGCAGGGTCAGGCAGGCGGGCGCGCATAAAAATCACCAAAGCCACGCCCAACAATCCCGCTGACAGGACAAAGGGCGCGCCAGGGAAATAGATGCTGCCGTTGCCATCTGAAAATCGCGCGAAGACAAAGGTCATCAATCCGGGCGAGATCATCATCGCAATCGCCGACACAGACGTCAGTGCGCCTTGCAACTCGCCCTGTGCGTCATCGTTAACGGCTTTGGACATAATGCCCTGCAGCGCAGGTGTGATCACTCCGGCCAGAGCGGCGATGGGCACCAGGATCAAAACGGCCGTTCCCGAGCTGACAAAGGCGATCAACAAAAACGCCAGCACATCAGCACCATGCCCGTAAATCACGGTGCCGCGTTCGCCCAAGATGCGGATGGTGGGGCGGATCAGGCTGCCTTGCACAACCGCCAAGGCAATGCCGAACAGGCCAAGACTGAGCCCGATAAGGCCCGGCGACCAGTTAAACTTTTCGATTGTGAAGTACGACCAAACCGCTGGATAGACCCCAAAGGCCAATTGATAGATAAAGAAAATCACCAAAAGCGGCATCAGCCCGGGTAGTTTTTTGAACTGTTTGAACGCCCCAAACGGGTTCGCACGCCGCCATTCAAACGGGCGGCGGATGCGGTCATCGACGGTCTCTTTTAGTACGAAATAACCAAAGACAGCATTGGCAGCGGCCAAGGCTGCGGCGGCATAAAACGGGGCGCGGGTGCCAAATTCGGCCAAGACTCCGCCCATTACGGGCCCAAACACAAAGCCCATGCCAAAAGCCGCTCCGATCAGACCAAAGCCTGCGGCCTTGTCCTCCGGCTTGGAAATATCTGCCATATAGGCATTGGCGGTGGATTGCGTAGCGGCTGTGATCCCGCCCACAACACGCCCCAAAAACAACAGCCAGATGGACCCCGCCACGGCCATCACCAGATAATCCAGCGATAGGATCACCAGCGACACCAGCAGCACAGGGCGCCGCCCATACCGGTCACTTAGATTGCCCAAAAGCGGGCCGAACAGGAATTGCATCGCAGCAAAGACTGTCGATAGGATCCCGCCCCAAATCGCGGCGTTGGCCAGACTTGCGCCATTCACCTCTTGCAGCAGCGCGGGCATAACGGGAATGATCAGCCCGATGCCCATCGCATCCAAAAGCACTGTGATCAGGATAAACACCACACCGGGTCGTTTCATGTCTGCTCCATCCTGCGTTTCATTTTCGGCTTTGATGTTGCGTCAAATATGACCAGTCTCGGCCAGAAAATCGCAGAGAACATCAGCGAAGGCCTGCGGGTTTTCCACGCAAGGCAAATGGCCCGTGCCGCGGATTAGGTGGAATTTCGAGCCTGGGATCAGGTCCACCATTTCGCGCACTAAATCGGGCGGCGTGGAGCCGTCCTCATCCCCGGCAATGCCCAACGCGGGCAACCGTAGGCCAGCCGTCGTTGCAAAGAAATCTGTCCCCGAAATCGCCGCAGCACAGCCCGCATAGCCCACATCCGGTTGGCGGGCCAGCATATTGCGCCACAACTCGACATCTGTGCTGGCGCAGAATTTCTTTGAAAACCAACGCTGTATGATCCCATCCGCCAGGCTTTCTATACCGCCTGTTTCAATGGCTTGGATACGATCCGCCCATATATCCCGCGTCGCGATCTTGGGTCCGGTGTTGGACAGAACAAGCGCACGAACCAAATTCAAACGCTTTGCGGCCAGCCCTTGCGCGATCATGCCCCCAATCGACAGGCCCACAAACACCGCGTCCGAGAACCCGAATTTGTCCATCAACCGTTCCGCGTCCCCGATCAATTGCCCCATCGTATACGGGGCGGAAGGACAGCTTGACAGCCCATGTCCGCGTTTGTCAAAGCGCAGGATCCGCAAGCCTTCGGGCAACAGCGGCAAGATCGGATCCCACAGCCGCATATCCGTGCCAAGAGAATTGGCAAACACCACCGGCGCGCCGCGTTCTGGCCCATCAATTCTGTAGTGCAAACGCACATCGCCCAAATCGGCCAGCAGCATGTTACCCGCCCCGCTTCAGGTGCATATGCGCCATGATCTGTCCGTGATCCGAGGCCAATTTGTTATAGGGCGCTTCGGGGTGCGACCCGTCCGTGAGGTGATCGTTGAGCACGGAAAAATACTCCATCCCGCCAATGCTATGGGGGGCGTCTTTCAGGAAATGGCGCGACATATATATCTGATCGATGCTCTCATAGGTGCCGCCAAAGGCCGAGGTAAAGACCATATCGCGCAAGGATTTCTGCACGAACAGCTTTTCGGCAGAGTGCAAACGAACCGCATCGATATCTGCGGTGATCTGTTCGTTTTCCGCGTCAGAATAGCGGTCATTGCCGTGCTTTGCATCATGGCGCAGCATCCAGGCATAGTTCTTGAAGGGTGTTTCCCCCGAGATAATTTCCGAGCTAACGGCGTTTTCCCCATCATTGAAATCGCCCAGCACCATGACCGGGCGATTTTCGGCCAACTCGGCCAGGATTTCACGGCGCAGAACACAAGCCTCGCCCATTCGACGCAGGGCAGCACGCATCGCCCCAAGGGCACGACCGGCGGCGTCATAGCGGGTCAAATCCGCTTCGCGGGGGAATTTCGCACCTTTGGGGCGCACGTATTCACCAAGCTTTGATTTCAAGTGGCAGTTGAACACAGTGATCACATGGCCGTCGATAGGTATGCGCACTTTCAAAATCGGGCGCGACAGCCGGGACAGGGTGAAATGACCGGCATCACCACCGCCAAGTTCGTCAAAGGACAGGGTGATAGGATCGTTTAAATCCTGAATAATTTCAGGGGTTTCGGCAAATCCAAACCGCGACAGAACAGCCACGCCTGGTCGCCGCTGGCCCGGCGCGCCGTCATGCACATTGGGCGCAAAAGCGAGGGCGGCATCGCCATACCCGTCGAACTTCAGTTTCCGAAAGATCGCCCGCTTGCGGTATCGTTTGCTATGATCCGGCACGTGCACGTCATTGGCGGCCTGGCCCCGTTTTTCGGTTTCGTCGATCACGGAATGCAGAGAGGTTTCATCAAATATTTCCTGAAATCCGACGATATCCGCATCCATTGTCAGCAGTTGATCGACCAGCCAGTCTTGCTTCCAGGCGAATTCCTCTGCGGTATAAGATTGATATTTATAGTATTCTTGGTCCGGGCCGATCAGATTTTTGACGTTGAAACTGGCGATGGTGAAGCGGGTCATGCGGGCTCCTGCAGGTTAAGGGCGCGGGCGAACATATCGGGGTCCACATTGCCGCCTGAAATTGTGACAATCACAGTGTCGCTGCTGAGCGCATCCCCCTTAAACAGAGCCGCGGCGAGGGCCACAGCGCCGCCCGGTTCGGCCACCAATTTGAGGCGCAAGAACGCCAAAGCCACTGCGCGCAGGGCATCGTGTTCGCTGACGCTTATGCCAGGTCCGCAAAGTCGCTTTAGGATCGGAAAGGTCAAATCGCCAGGTTGCTGCGTGATGATCGCGTCGCAGATACTGCCCGATTGCGTGGGGTTCCGCTCGATCTGCCCCGAGATCAGCGAGCGTTTTACGTCGTCAAAACCATCGGGCTCAACAGGGCGCACACGCATGTCAGGCGCGTCGGCTTCAAGCGCCAAAGCGATCCCCGACGTGAGCCCGCCGCCGCCGCAACAGACCAAAACGTCGGCGTTTGTGATCCCAAGCTCTTTGGCTTGCCCTGCGATTTCCAACCCACAGGTGGCTTGGCCCGCGATTACGTTGGGATCATCGAAGGGTTTGATCAGCGTCAAGCCCCGGTCGCGGGCCAAACGGTCCCCGATCTTGTCGCGGTCTTCGGTATTGCGGTCATACAAAACCACCTCGGCGCCCAATGCGCGGGTGTTTTCGATCTTCAGCACAGGCGCGTCGCCGGGCATAATGATCACGGCAGTTGTGTTGTGTTGGGCGGCGGCCAAGGCCACTCCTTGCGCATGATTTCCCGATGAAAACGCAATCACACCGCGCGCGCGCACGTCCTTGTCCAAGGCTGACACAGCCGACCATGCCCCACGAAATTTGAAGCTGCCCGTGTGTTGCAGGCATTCTGGTTTGACCCACACTTTGCGCCCGGCGATGTCATCCAGGAACGGTGAGTTAAGCAAGGGCGTCATCCGCGCATGGCCCTTTACCCGCAGGGCCGCCGCGCGGATCAACTCAATATTCATTTCATCGCCTCAATCCAGGCCCGCAGCGTTGTAAGGCTTTCGGGTTCGTCCAAGAACGGAATATGGCCGCGATCTGCAACACGGGCCAGCAGCATATCGGGCCGACGGCGCTGCATTTCCTGCACTGTGGGCTCTTTCAAAAGGTCAGAATTTTCGCCCCATATCAGCGCAAATGGACGGTCGGGAATAGCATCGAAGAACGGCCACAAATCTGGCGTGGGTTGGTCTTCGATCGCCTGCACGGCTTTGCGCAAATTCGGATCGTATGTGATGGTCAGCCCATCCGAGGTTGCGATGTAGTGCGTCTGCGCCTCGGCCAACCACCGCCCTGCCGGGACATTGGGAAAACCGGTCATGACATGGGCCAATGTGGCGGCCAGTTCTGCGTGACTTTTGGCGACAGGATTTATGCCCAGATAGGTCATAATAAACGCCATGCCTGCCGCGTCAATTTCGGGGCCAATGTCGTTCAAGGCGACGCCCAGCAAGGCATCTGGTGTGACAGTTGCCAGCCCCATCGCGTTCAATCCGCCCCGCGAGGTGCCCAGAATTGCGGTTTTCGACAGCCCCAGATGCGCCAGTAATTCCAGCACATCGCGCCCTTCAACGGGCAGTGCATAATTCTGCCAAGACGGGTCCCAATCCGACTTGCCCCGACCGCGATAATCAAGCGTTATCAAACGGATGTCAGATAGGTGCGGCGCGACATAGTCGAAATCACGCGTGGTGCGGGTGAGCCCGGGCAAGCAGAGCACGGGCAAGCCTTCGCCGGTGTCCTCAAAGTAAAGTGACAGACCGTCTGATGTGGTAAACGTGCTCATGTTAGACCTGCGAGTTTTGGAATATCGGTTAGATCATTCAGGACGTGATGCGGTGTGCCGGGCAGGCGGTCCATGGGCTCGCCGCTGCGATTGACCCAGGCGGTTTGAAACCCATAAGCGGCCGCGGCGGCGGCATCCCAGCCATTTGAAGACACAAACAGCACGTGGTCTTTTTGCCCGCCAAAGCGCGCCCCTACCATGTCATAGACCGTCTCATGGGGCTTAAACACACCCACCGTTTCAACGCTTAGAACTGCGTCCAGAACATGCGAAAGTTTCGCGGATTGCACTGCGCCCTCTAACATATCTGGCGCGCCGTTGGACAAGATCCCCGTCATCATCCGCCCGTCTTTCAAGGTCTTCAACATCTGGGGCACTTCCGGGTAGGCGGCCAATTCCCAATACAGCTGCAACAAACGCGCCCGCAACGCATCACGCCCGGCCAGATTGGTTTTGTCCAGCGCCCAGTCCAACCCATCTTGGGTCACGGTCCAAAAATTCGTGTGATGTCCAGACACCGCCCGCAGCCACGTATATTGCAATTGCTTAAGCCGCCAATGCTCGGCCACCGCTTGCCAGGTGTCTTTCAGCTCGGGGAAATCGGGCTCGGTGGCTGCTTGGCGGGCGGCGGCGGCCACGTCGAAAAGGGTGCCGTAAGCATCAAAGATGCACGTTGTGATGGGCATGGCGCTCTCCTTTCTGGGCAGTTTGGCACGGGGATCGCGCAGGCGAAAGGGCAGAATGTGCGCGGCCTTAGGGATGTGCCGTTGTGCTGATGTCAAAACCCGTAGCTGTGTTGTGGGGGAAGTCTGGCGCGCGTTGAACTAGGGGCAGGGCGTAGCCGAATATGATCAAAAGCGCGAGGAGTATGGGGATGAGACCGGCTGGGATGGGTATGAATGGGGCCAGAAGGGCGGTGATCCCAAACACCCAAAGAGGTAATAACCGTCTGATTTCGCGGCAAATTATGCAGCCGGTGCCAATCACCTGCAAGTCGCTGCGCCGTTTGCCATAAGTATTGCCCCGGGTCAGCAAGGCGTTGGTGGTGACGATCAGCGTAAAGATGAGGGGATACGGGTTGATCCGTGCCAAGTCTGCCGGATCCGACACCCAAAGCAAGCCCAAGCCGACCAAACCCGTGCCCACCAGACCCACGCCCGCGTCGATAATCCCGGCCCGGGCGCGTTGGATCAGAAACATCGTCCTACAGATTGTCCTGCTGCGGCATCCCCAACACGTGAAAGCCGCCATCGACGCGGATGATTTCGCCCGTCGTGCAGGCCCCGCCATCCGAACACAGATACACGGCAGTTGCGCCCACCGCATCCAAGGTCGCGTTCGTACGCATCGGTGCGTTTTGGTCGGTGTGTTTATAGGTCTTGCGCGCGCCACCAATCGCGGCGCCCGCCAAGGTCTTCATCGGTCCTGGCGAGATCGCGTTGACGCGGATGCCTTCGGGCCCCAGATCATTAGCCAAATAGCGTGTCGCGGATTCCAACGCGGCCTTGGCCACACCCATCACATTGTAATTTGGCACCACGCGGTTCGAGCCCTGATAGGTCAGCGTGATCAGCGTACCGCCATGTTCGGTCATCATTGGGTGCGCACGGCGGGCGACCTCGATGAAGCTGTAGGCGCTGATATCCATCGAGTGTTTAAAATTCGCGCGCGAGGTGTTCAAAAAACGCCCCGTTAGCTCGGATTTGTCGGAAAAGGCAATGGCGTGGATCACGAAATCCAGACTGTCCCAGCGCGTATTTAACTGCGCAAAAGCGGACTCCAGGCTGGCATCGTCGGTGACATCCACATCTACCATAAAATCGCTGCCCACACTTTCGGCCAGCGGCTTGAGCCGACTGCCAAAGGCCTCGCCCTGATAGGTAAAGGCCAGTTCGGCACCCGCGTCGGCCAAGGCTTTGGCGATGCCCCAGGCGATCGAGCGTTCGTTGGCCACTCCCATGACCAGTCCGCGTTTTCCGTCCATTAATCCGGTCATTTCATTGCCCTACATATTTCGACAGGATCATTGATCCGTTGGTGCCGCCAAACCCGAACGAGTTCGTCATGACACTGTCGAGGCCTGCGTTTTCGACCAACTTCGTGGCGATTTCTGTGGGATCCAGCGCGGGGTCCAGCGTTTCGACATTGATCGACGGCGCGATGAAATCTTGTTCTAACATCAACAGGCTAAAGATCGCCTCAAGAGCCCCAGCCGCCCCTTGGGCATGACCGGTCATGGATTTGGTGGATGAAATCGGTGGTGTACTGCCTTGGCCGAACACGCGGCGCACGGCTTCGACTTCGCCCACATCGCCGACGGGCGTCGAGGTGCCATGCGCGTTGATATAGCCGACTTTGCGCCCCTTTGGCAGGGTTTCCAGGGCCAGGCGCATGGCGCGTTCCCCGCCCTCGCCCGAGGGGGCCACCATGTCATGGCCGTCCGATGTGGCCGCATAACCGGTGACTTCGGCATAGATTTTCGCACCACGCGCCAGGGCGTGATCCAAGTCCTCAAGCACGACAATGCCGCCCCCGCCCGAGATCACAAAGCCGTCGCGGTTGGCATCGAACGCCCGAGACGCCGTGTCCGGTGCGTCGTTATATTTGGACGACATCGCGCCCATCGCATCGAACAGGCAGGCCAAGGTCCAATCCAATTCTTCGCCGCCGCCTGCGAACATAACATCTTGTTTGCCCAGCATAATTTGCTCTGCGGCATTGCCGATACAATGCAGCGACGTGGAACAGGCCGAGGTGATCGAATAGTTGATGCCCTTGATCTTAAAGGCGGTCGCCAAATTGGCGCTGATGGTCGAGGACATGCATTTAGGCACCGCAAAGGGGCCGATCCGCTTGGTCACCCCGTTTTTCAGCACAGTTTGATGTGCGCTCAGCATCGCAGAGGTGGACGGCCCACCAGACCCTGCCACCAGACCCGTGCGCGGATTGACGATATCTTCTTCGCCTAACCCCGCATCTGCAATCGCCTGGGCCATAGCGATATGGGCATAGGCGGCACCGGGTCCCATGAACCGCAAAGTGCGCTTGTCCACATGTTCGGCCACATCCAGCTTCAGCGTGCCTGCGATTTGACTGCGAAACCCATGTTCGGCCATGGCGTCCGAGGCCACAATCCCAGAGGTGCCCGCCTTTAAACTGGCCAGAACTTCGCTGACATTGTTTCCGATGGACGAGACTATTCCCAAACCTGTAACGACCACACGCCGCATCTGCGCACTCCTTCTGACTGCTGCGCCTATCTAGGCCAGGGGCGGGGCAGGGTGCAAGCGGGATGGCGGCATTACCTGCGCGTCACCCCGTGGATGAACCTGCGGATGTTCTTTTAAAACCGGCGCATCAGGCTGACGGACACTGACACGTCACTGCGACTTTCTGTGCTGCGACCGACTTGGCCATGCGAGCGCAGCGACCACCCATTTGCAAGTGCGCTTTCAAGATCCGCGCCCAGAAACACACGGGCGCTGTCTTCGGCTTCGCCGGAATCAAATCGCGTCTGAATGTTCGAGATAGTGATGTCCACGGCCTCATTATTCGCATGCATCAACTCAAGCCCCGCTGTCAGATCCAAACGGGTGCCTGGCTTTTTGGTCTCAACGGACCAGCTGATCTGAGGGGTCAGGCTAAAGCTGTGATTGCGACGTGCGGCGACGTCCACGTTAGAGCCGTTGATTGTGGTGGAATAGGCGTCCTCGTCCAGGGCCAAATAGCGCAATTCCAAGCCAAAGCGGGTACGGTCACCAATTGGGCGTTGCACAAACAAAGCCGGACTGAAGAAGCGCTGATCAATGTCCAAAGCCGTTGTTTGCGCACCCCCCGCAGCTTGGTTGTTTACGAGTGTTGTGTCCAAAGACCGCTCTCCGCCGCCTGCGATCACAGACCAGTTCAGCTGCCAGGCGGCAATGTCATGCCACCCGGATGCGCCGATATATGCGGCTTGCGTGTCACTTTCGAAGGTTCCGCTGAGATTTGCAGTGCTGCGGGACAGGCCCATAAACACATCCAGCCCCGGGGCAATTTGTGCCCCCACTGTCGCGCCGCCCGTTTGAACGGTGTAACCCTCTGGACCGCTGCGATCTTCGTAAGTGCCGCCGAACTCAACCCAAACATTGCGCTGTGTGCCGCCAGAGGTGCTGAGAAACGTCTGGCTTGGTGGGGTCGAGGCCGCGCGGACGTTCTGATGCGCAAGACGCGCAGTTGCCGTTGTCTGTGTCAGACCAGCGGCGAATTGATCTGGGTTCAAGACATTGATTGTATTGCCATCCAAGATCACCACACCCGACCCTGCATTGATCACTGCGGGCGCGCCGCCGTCATGGCGCAGCGAAAAGTTACCACCCGAAGGCAAGTTCAACGTCCCATTGGCACCATCAAAACTCAGCGCCCCCTCTAGCCGCGCATTGCGGGTCAACGTTAGCGTGCTGTTGTCGCCGTCAAAATCGACGGACACGGAATTTTCACTCCGAACCAACCCGCTGATCGTCACCGACGCAGTGTCGCCGGCTATTTCAATGCCCTCACCGGCCGCAATGATTGTTCCTGAGGTATCAATCGTGGTGTTGTCCGCTTCAGACACAATCCCAAAGTCGCCAGCCTGTATTGTCCCTGTATTGAAAATGCGGCTGTTACTGCTGTTAGAGCCCAAACCAATACCATCAAATCCAGAAACAATGGCCCCTGAGTGGTGGATGGTTGCACCGGCCGCAAACGAAACAACTCCAACGCCAACTGCAGTAATCGCGCCTGTTTGGTCTACAAATGTATTCTCACCTAGAATGTTTATACCCCGGCCGTCCGACGCAATTGTGCCGGATTGTTGTATCGTCGTGTCATCGCCAAAGGTAATTATACCAAAGTCACGCGCCGCTATTGATCCTGTGTTGGTCACTGAGGTATTATTTGTGTTGGCTTGAATTCCGCGTGATGAACCGCTGATATCCCCTGAGTTTATAAGCGTCGAACCGGTGCCCCAGATTTCTACGCCCCTCTGTCCATCAGCTGTGACTGTTCCGGAATTGGTCAAAGTGGCGCCGTCGCCTCCTGCAATCAAACCATATGAGTTGGTGGTCACAGTTCCGTAGTTCGTCAGAACTGCGGATTCGCCTTCAGCCCTTGCTGCATAAACGGTTGCGCTCACGCCCAGGCCCGTAATCGTTCCGAAGTTAAGGATCGTTGCGTTCTGACCGGCAACATAGGCGCCCGCGTCCAAACTTGAAATAGGGCCCGCCTCAAAACTTGAAAGCGTGCCCCTGTTCACAAGCGTGAAATCATCCGCACTCACATGCACAGCTTCACCACCAGTTTGCGAAATGACGCCCCCAGGTTCCAGCGTGAACGTGTCGCCTGCCGAGAATGTGAACCCGGCATTTTACGTTTGCGAGACGCCGCCAAAAGTGAAATCTTCTGCCAAGGCTTGTGGCGTATAGGATATTACCAATCCAGCGGACAAAAATGAGGCGGTAAAAGCAGTATAGCGCATGTTTGATGGCAATCCTTAAAGGCGATGTCTGGAAATTACGTGTAGGATCAGTTGGGGCAATGACTTGGGTCGGCATGCTATGAGACTGCCGCGCATTTACAACTCAAAAATCGGTGTCTTAACAGATAAGTCCGCACGCATGACGGGTTTCCTAGAAAGACGGTACTTGGTTAGGATCAGGTCTCGCTGAGCGCGACTTTCATGTCTTTGACAACGTAAATCTCTTCGCCGTCGGCCTCGACCCGGCCATTGGCGACGCCCATTGTCAGGCGGCGGGTTTGGATGGCTTTGGTAAAATCCACGTAATAGGTCAGCTTTTTGCGATCAGGGCGCACCATTCCGGTCAATTTGACCTCGCCCACGCCCAAGGCATAGCCGCGCCCTTGCCAACCGCGCCAGCCTAAGTTGAAGCCGGTCAATTGCCACAAACCGTCCAGGCCCAGACAGCCCGGCATGATCGGATTGCCCGGGAAATGGCAGTCAAAAAACCACAGATCCGGCGTGATGTCGAATTCGGCCACCACGTGTCCTTTGCCGTTCTCGCCCCCATCCCCAGAAATGTCGGTGATCCGATCCATCATTAACATGGGCGGTTCAGGAAGCTGAGCATTGCCGGGACCGAACAATTCGCCACGAGCACATTTCAACAAATCATCACGATCAAAATGGGTGGGGTAGTCGGACATAGTGCGCGTATCCTTAGGGCAGGGGTCTCGGTTATGACCCTGTAACATTGCAGATGTCGCGCAAGCAATCCCCGACGGGACGTTCAGACGCAGGCAACACGCCAGGTTTTCAATTGAAATTCACGGGTCTTACGGCTTATATTAAAGAAGCACATGTGAAAGAGTTTTCGATGACCCAAGCGCCTCATGAGATTGGATCGACCTGGTTGACAGATGCGGGTTTGCGCCCGACGCGCCAGCGCATGACCCTGGCCGCACTATTGGTGGGCGATGGGCAACACCGGCATGTGACGGCGGAAAGCCTGTTTGAGGCGGCCAAATCTGAAGGCGAAGCCGTGTCTTTGGCGACGGTTTACAACACGTTGCGCACTTTTTGCGATGCGGGCCTGATGCAGGAAGTCACTGTGGATGGGTCGAAAAGCTATTTTGACACCAACACCCATGATCATCCTCATTTTTACTGGGAAGATGATGCAAAGCTGACGGACGCGCCCTCGGATCAATTGGTAATTGCGCAGCTGCCAGATGCGCCAGATGGGGCCGAGATTGCTTCGGTGGATGTGGTGATCCGCCTGCGGCGTAAGTGATTTCGTCGCATCATGACCGATCTTGATGCTGATCTTTGCGCGACGTATCAACGCGATGGCGTTGTCCTAATTAAGGGCTTGTTTGCCGACCATGTGGACCGTCTGCGTGCAGGTGTGGCGCGCAACATGGACACGCCGGGGCCTTATGCATCCAACAATGAGCGTGCGGGCGAAACGGGTCGGTTCTTTGATGATTATTGCAATTGGCAGCGGATTTCCGAATTCGAGGACGCCGCACGCGACCCGCACATAGCAGCTGCGGCTGGGGCGTTGATGGGGTGCGAACGGGTGCAATTGTTCCATGACCATGTTTTGGTGAAAGAGCCAGGAACGTCGATGGCCACGCCTTGGCATTCGGACGGCCCTTATTATTTTGTGCAAGGTCGCCAAACGGTCAGCTTTTGGGTGCCTTTGGATCCGGTTGATCAGGCAACACTGCGCTGCGTTATCGGTTCACATTTGTGGGAAAAAGACGTCCTACCCACGCGGTGGACGTCCCAAGAGGCGTTTTTTGCGGGCGATTACCGACCCGTGCCCGATCCCGATGCCGAAGGGTTGCCGGTGTTTCAAGCGGACATGGCACCCGGGGATGCAGTGGCCTTTCATTTTCGCACTGTGCACGGCGCGCGCGGCAATACGTCCGATCAGCGACGGCGCGCGTTTTCCTTGCGGCTTGTGGGGGAAGACGCGCGCTTTGTGACGCGGCCCGGCCCGACCTCGCCCCCGTTTCCAGGCCATGGCATGCAAGAGGGTGATCGCTTGCGGGAAGATTGGTTTCCTGTTTTGCGCAGCTAGCTGGCCCAGGACGGCACGCGCCTAAAACCACTGGCCCGGTTCCATTAATCCCAGATCCAGCAATTGCCGCGATTGCCACTCAAACGGCACGGAATTGTGCCACGTAAACCGCGAGATTTGATGGCGACTGCCAGGATTTGTGCGCAACGCTTTAGCCGTGCGGAACGAACAAACTGTGGCTGTAAGATTGTTATGCCAAGGACAGGCATAGGTATTATATTCATCGTCGTTAAAGGTGTAATCGGGCTGCATCGTCAGGCCAGGCTTAGCTTTAAACAACGTGATCCGGTCGATCTTGCGCTTGTTTTCCGGGATATGTTCCTCAAGCCGCCAGCGCAGTCCGCCGTAAAAATCCATCTGTCGTTCCAGGGGTTCGTCCGTCCCGTCGCGCGTTCGTTTTAGCGCGTAGTACCCAGT
Organism: Paracoccaceae bacterium; assembly: GCA_045106335.1. Taxonomy (GTDB): domain Bacteria; phylum Pseudomonadota; class Alphaproteobacteria; order Rhodobacterales; family Rhodobacteraceae; genus Aliishimia. Next base: position 29,641 of record JBGCEM010000003.1, read on the forward strand.
CTTGTCCAAATGCGCAGTGCTTAGGCTAACAGCATTGGGGTGCTTGTCCAGATTGTCGGCATATAAATCAACGACATAACAAAGCATCGCGTCGCGGCGCTCTTCGGTATGAAAAGCCAACATCTCACCGATGCTCCGCGTTTCGCAAAACGGAAAGAACAGATATTCAGCATTGTAACCGGCATATATCCAGCGACCAGGAAGCGCGCGGTTGGCCGTGTTGACCGCAATTTCCAACGCACCTGGCTGTGTCGTGTCGAAATCCGAACGCCAGATCTGAGCGCTCAGATCGGCAGAGACTTCAAATTGCGGGGGCATCAATGCAATTACGGATTGAAATCCAAGCTGTAGGTGATGCCGTAGCGTCGAGTCCACTTCGACGGGGTCTTCAAACAGGATCAAAGCAATCGGACCAAGACTGCCACGGATCGGCTCTGTGCCAAGCAAGCGATAGAAACTGTTAAACTGTCGGGCCATGGCCTTGTGATCCTTCATGTGTCGGCGCATTGCAAGTCGCAGATGCCTGCGCTACATCCTGCGCTGCAAATTTGCCCCAAAAAGGTTGCCAAGATGTCTGCGCCCAAAAAGCTTTATATCAAGACCTATGGATGTCAGATGAACGTCTATGACAGCGAACGCATGGCCGAAGCGTTGGAAGGGTACCAAAAGACTGACACCCCCGACGATGCCGATATGATCCTGCTGAACACCTGTCATATTCGCGAAAAAGCGGCGGAAAAAGTTTATTCCGAGCTGGGTCGTCTGAAGCAATATAAGACGCAAAATCCGGATCTGAAGATTGGGGTGGCGGGCTGTGTGGCCCAGGCCGAGGGCGCTGAAATTATGCGCCGTCAGCCCGCGGTGGATTTGGTGGTCGGACCGCAAAGCTATCACCGTTTGCCCCAGCTTGAAGCCAAAGCGCGTGCAGGGCAGACGGCGCTGGACACGGATTTTCCCGAAGAAGACAAATTCGAACATTTGGCCGCGCGGCCTAAAGCGAAACGGGCGCCAAGTGCATTTTTGACCGTGCAGGAAGGCTGTGACAAGTTTTGCGCCTTTTGCGTGGTGCCCTACACGCGCGGGGCTGAGGTCAGCCGACCTGTGGATCGCATCCTGCGTGAGGCCCAAGACTTGGTGGAACGCGGCGTGCGTGAGATCACTCTGCTTGGGCAAAATGTGAATGCATATCATGGGCTTGGCCCTAAAGGCGGTGAATGGGGCTTGGCGCAGCTGATTTGGGCGCTCAACGATGTGGACGGGCTGGAACGGATCCGGTTTACGACCTCGCACCCCAATGACATGGATGATGCGCTGATCGAGGCACATGGATCTTGCCCCAAGCTGATGCCTTATTTGCACCTGCCAGTTCAGTCGGGATCAGACAAAATCCTGAAACGGATGAACCGAAGCCACACGGCTGAAAGCTATCTGCGTGTCATTGAAAAAATCCGCACAGCGCGCCCCGATATCGTGCTGTCAGGGGACTTTATTGTCGGCTTTCCCGAAGAAACCGAAGCCGATTTCCAAGCGACTTTGGATTTGGTGGATGAGGTCAAATACGGTTATGCCTACTCATTCAAATATTCGACCCGGCCTGGGACACCTGCGGCCGAGCGCGCGCAAGTGGATGTGGCTGAAGCAGATGAACGCTTGCAGCGCTTGCAAGCCCGGATCACGCATCATCAACGTCAGATCCAATCCGGTATGGTCGGGCGTGAAATGGGCGTGTTGTTCGAAAAACCTGGGCGCAAGCCAGGGCAGATGGTGGGAAAATCTGATTACTTGCACGCGGTGCATGTCGCGGCGCCTTCGATCGCTGTCGGTGATCTACGCCGGGTGCGAATCGTCGGCTCGGGCACCAATTCGTTGAAGGGTGAATTGGTTTAACGAACGGCAAGATTTTGCCCGCAGGCTTTATAACCTTGCAAATGCACAACAGTTTTAACGGGAATTGCCTGTGTCACTGCAATATTCGGTCATAAGCGCTTCCCTGGTGCAATATTTATGCTTAACGTCCGCCCTGGGGGCGTAGTTTGAAAAGGAGCAGGACTGTGATGTTCAAGGTTAACAACTACCTGCGCGTTGTTTTGACCACGGCCTGTGCCGCTGTGTTAAGCGCTGCGCTGGTTGCCGGACAAGCGCATGGCGAAGGCCTTTTGCGTGATCAAGGCACCAACCCGCGCAACGAAGCTGGTGAAATCTATAAGCCCGGGATTTGGGTCGACCCTGATGGGTGCGAGCATTGGGTGATGGATGACGGGTTTGAGGGTTACATGACGCCGCATACCAACCGCCAGGGCATCCCGGTCTGTAACCGTGTGGAAGCGTGTGCGGTGATGAACACAGATCAGTTTTTCTCAACCAACAGCGCACGCGTGACATCCGGGGGCAAAGCACGTTTGGCGCGTTTCTTCCAGGAAGCTGGTGCCGTATCCTACATCATCGTGGGTCACACCGACAGCCGTGCCTCTGATAGCTACAATATGCGCTTATCGTTCAATCGGGCAAATTCGGTCGCCAAAATTGCGAATTCGGTCGGGGCCAGAATCGCGGATATTCGTGGATTTGGCGAGCGTCAGCCAGTGGCTGCAAATTCCAGTGCGGCAGGCATGGCCAAGAACCGCCGCGTTGAAATCATCTGCATCCGCTAAGGGGATCGATATGACTTATATCAAATTAGCTTTGGTGCTGGGTGCCGCTGCGGCTGTGTCTGCATGCGGGGACATCACGGGCGAGGGCGGCAAAGGCCGTGTGAACGTCGACAAAACGATCGATTATGGCCAGGGCTCTAAGGAAAAACCGCTGAGCGAGCTTCAAGCGGGGATCTGGGTCGATCCGAATGGGTGTGATCACTGGATTATTGACGATGGGATCGAAGGATACCTGTCTCAACGTTTGGACAAATATGGGAAGCCCGTGTGTTCCGGCGTTGGCCCGCCCAACACGGCGACGGGTCCGTTCAAAGGAAACCAAACGATCAGCGATCCGCTATAAGGTCAGCAACCCTGGTCGCAATTGGGCCTGTGCTGTTGTGCAAAATTTCAAAGTTCGGTGCATGCAGTGTGCCGGGCTTTTTTTATGGCCGGGTCGATATGCATATTTTGGAACGTGCATTGCAGGACTGGGGTGTCACAATTGACGCGGAACAAGTGGGCAATTGCTGCGCCTTGCCTTTAACCTGAGGCATCATGCATCGCAAATGTTCCGAAAACGCGCAGCCTGGCCGCGCTTTTGTTCCCCAGGTTTTAGACAGGGTGCTTTAAGTTGCTGTTCCCTTTATTCTCAATGGCTTAAGGGCTTTGATGCACAGCGTCGAGTTGGCCAAGAAAGTAGGTTCTTGACATATCACGCGCGCAGAATCTTGCTGTCGGGGTCAAATGGCGGCTCGGCCAACACAATGGCGCGATGCGGTTTGCCAAGGATATAGATATCCACCTGCTCACCCGGCGCGATCCTTCCGGTTTTGACAAAACCAAGGGCCAAAGACTTCTGCACGGAATACCCAAACGCCCCCGAGGTCACACGCCCAACAGGTGTTCCGTCTGGCAGAAAAATCGGCTCTCCGCCACTGGCATCGGCCAAATCTGGTGTATCTATTTCGAAAATGGACATGCATTCGCGTGGGGAATTATCCTTTATTTTCAGATACGCCTCGCGGTTTAAGAACTGTTTATCGATTTTAACAAGACGATCCAAAGCGACTTCTTGGGGCCAATATTCGGGACTGTATTCACGCCCCCAGCTGCCATAGCCTTTTTCGATGCGCAAAGACCCCAACGCGCGGCTGCCAACGGGTCCACCGCCAACATCTTGGGCCGCGCTCAGTAAGGCGGTGTACAGCGCGATTTGATCGGCCTCGGCGCAGTGTAATTCCCAGCCCAAATCTCCGGTAAAACTGACGCGAATGGCCAGGCATGTCACCCCTGCCACCTCAATTGTTTGACTGCGCATGAACTTGAAACTGTCCGCGCTTAGATCCGTATTCGTGAGGCGCTGCAACAAGTCGCGCGATTTTGGGCCTGCGATGTTGTAGCCACACAGATCATTGGTTTTGGTGGTAAATACTGTCCCCCTTGGCAAGGGCACGGCTTGAAAGAAGCGCTGGTGGTAGCGTTCGGCCATGCCCGATCCGATCATCATAAAGTGATCTTCGGCGCATTTGGTCACGGTGAAATCACCGGCAATCCCGCCGCGCATGCCAATCAAAGGAGACAAACAAGACCGCCCAATTTCGCAGGGCATGCGATTGGCCAGCAGCGCGTTCAACCAGTCTTCCGCACCGGGGCCTTGCACTTCGTAATTGGCGAAATTTGAGATATCGATGATGCCCGCTGCGTCCCGCAACATGCGCACTTCGCGCCCCACAGGCTCAAACCAATTTTGCCGCGTGAAGCCTTTGGTTTCCACCACACCGGGGCGATCCGCGAACCACAAAGGATGTTCCCAACCGCAATTCAGCCCGAACACAGCCCCCATATCCTTAAGCATGTCATAAGTTGGGCGCACGCGTGCAGGCCGCCCGGCACTGCGTTCCTCATTGGGAAAATGGATCGCAAAGCGGTGCGCATATTGATCTTGCACGCGCGCTTTGGTGAATTTTTTATCTGCCCAATCGCCAAACCGCGCCAGGTCCCAGGCAAACATATCGTATTGGGGCTCGCCCTCGATTATCCATTGCGCCGACATCAAACCAAGCCCGCCCGATTGCGAAAATCCAGGAATAATACCCGTGCAGCAGAAATAATTGCGCAGTTCGGGCACCGGGCCATAAAGTGCGTTGCTGTCCGGCGACCAGATCATCGGGCCGTTAATCACGCGCTTCACACCTGCCTCGGCTGCCGCCGGCACTCTGTCCATTGCACGCATCACATTGTCCATAATCCGTTCAAGATCATCTGCAAACAGCTCGTGTCCAAACCCCTGCGGTGTGCCGTCCTCGGCCCAAAACCGCACGTCTTTTTCATAGGCCCCAATCAGCAACCCGCTGCCTTCCTGGCGCAAATAATATTCGCCGTCGCGATCCGCAATCGAGGGCAAACGGCGGTCCATCGCCTCAATTTCGGGCATGGCTTCGGTGACAAAATATTGGTGTTCTGTGGGTTGCAAAGGCAGCGTGATCCCCGCCAGTGCCGCCACTTCGCGCCCCCAAAGCCCGGCCGCATTCACCACCCATTGCGTGTGGATATTGCCCTTGGGCGTTTCCACAATCCAACTGCCATCGGGTTGCGGCAGGGTCGCGGTCACTGGGCAAAACCGTTCAATCTCTGCCCCAAATTGGCGCGCGCCCGCCGCATAGGCCTGCGTCACGCCTGATGGATCCACATTGCCCCCATCGGGCTCGAACATGATGCAGCGAATGCCATCATAGTTGGCCAAAGGATGCAAAGCCTTGGCTTCGTCAACGGACACTTCGTGGAAGTTCATGCCGTAATATTTCGCTTTAGCTTCTTGCAGGCGCAGCTGGTGTTCACGCTCTTCGGTTTGGGCCAAATACAGCGAACCAGGTTGAAACACACCGCAGCCCTGACCGGTTTCGCGCTCTAACTCTTTGTACAAATTCATCGTATAATGCTGAATGCGGCTGATATTTGTGCTGTCATGCAGGCCGTGGATATTGGCGGCTGCGTGCCAGGTTGAGCCGGATGTCAGCTCATCGCGTTCCAGTAGAACGACGTCGCGCCAGCCGAGTTTTGCCAAGTGATAGAGGATCGAACATCCAACAAGGCCACCGCCAATCACGACGGCTTGTGCGTGGGTTTTCAAGTCTTGATCCTTTTCGTAGGTGTTATTTTGCGCTGTATTCTGGGCCAAGAAATAGCCAATACGTCGGACCGTAATATAATTACCGCATAGCACAAGCGTTTGTGGACCGCTGCGGGACTATGTGCCGGTTAGCGGGCCATCGACAGAACGGACCCAAAGGCGGGGGGCGTCCAGGTGGACAGCGGTGTGGCCCAGATCACGCCAAAATCGGGCGGCGGGCCGAAGGGGCCATCAAGATCTGTCAAAATCACGGCGATAGAGGGCGATAGTCGTCGGGCCCGGTCAAGTACGTCGATAAATGAGGTGCCGCCTTCACGCCGAAAGTGTAGCGTTTTCAAGGCTGTCTCCCAGGCGTCAGCGGGAACAAGGCGTTGATCATAGACCATATCGTCAAAGCAAAGCAGGTGTGTTTCGGCGCCAGAGCGACGGGCAATCGCAGCAAGTTCGGCCAGAAACAGCTTCAGAATCGTATCACTCACCGATCCTGAACTGTCGATCCCGACAACGATCCGGGGGCGTACTTGGTCACGCGCCAAACCGGGTTCAAACACGGGCGTGGGGCGTTTGGTGTGCCGTGCCTGCGCCTCGGCGGCGATCCACCCAGGGCGCGGACGGCGAAAAGTCGGGCGGGGATGTTGCGCGACTGCTTTGGCCAGAAGGCGGCGCAGGTGATGCTCCCACGGGGTATCAACGCGGGGAAGGTCCAGAATTTGCGCCAGAACTGTGCCAATCCCGCGCCCGGCGGCCCCTGGGGTTTGCACGGCGCGTGTAATGTGGCCCTGCCAGGTGCTTGTGGACTCGTTCGCGGGCTCGGCTGTTTCGCGCCCCAAGTCCGGCTTAAATGCGGTCTGTTGCGCATACACGACCTGGCGTTTTTGACCCGCGCCATCCTGGGCTTGCAATGTGATAAACAGACGATCTGTGTCCCATCTGGCCAACGCATCTGTCGTGTCTTCGCGCAGGACCTCTTGCAAGAGGCCGCTGAGAGTCACGGCTGGGCGGGGCAGGGCATGCCCGGACTGTTCAAGCACTTCATTGACCAAGGCATCTGTCGCCAAATTGTAGGTATCTGCTGCGAAATGACTGCCAAACCGCGCCTGCATCGCTTCCAAACGGGCAGAATGGCGCAGGGCGACATGGAGGATATGATGGCCCAACACGCCGATTTGGTCGCGCAAAGGCAGCGTTGTGAATGTTTTAGAAATCAGGATCCTTTGCCCAACTGTGCGGGTCGGCCCATCGCTGTCATGGATGTCACACCACAGTGCCAAGGCCGCAAGGGCGGGATCCTGGTCGGGCAAAAATTGGATGGCCCGTGCGGCACGTTCAGACCGAAGGACCATAGGCTCAGTCCAAGCCTGCGGCCTGTCGGTCCGCCGCATAAGCCGCGTAGGCGGGCGAGGTCGCGAAGGCTTGGGTCAGGTCGTATTTCAGGGCCTTGGCCATCAACAGTTCAAACCCAAAGGCGCAGAGCTCGGCCAGCGGTAATGCGCCAAACCCCGCATCTGGGCAGTCGCGGTTGAGGTGGCGCAGCTGTTCCATGATTTCAATCACGCGCGGCATTGTTTGTGCATTTGCCGCCCCAATCAGGCCAAAGATCAGCGCATTCAGCCCGTGCAAGTTGCTAGGAAACAGCGGCAAGCGCGCTTTGGGATCCGCGCCCAGCATGTCCTCAATATGCACCGAAGCCGCGATATCGTCAGCGACGATGGCCAATTCTGCAGCAACAGCAGAACCGAGCGTCCCTGCGATCATCGCAGACCGCGCGTTCCGGTCCGAAATGGCGTGCATGATCTGGCTGGTGCGCTCCCACGCGCGCGGTGTGCAGGCGATCATTTGGCCGGTGCGCAGCGCCTCTTCCGTGGTGTCCAACAGATCTGGCCGCGCGCGCAGGAAGGCAGTGACCGCCGGGGCAAGCCCCTGGGGAACGGCGAAATTTTCGATCCAATCCGTGGCATCGGCGACCATGTGCAGGTGAATCAATCGATCCGACAGTGCGGTGCCCATATCATAGGCAATCGCGCCGTCCTCGACCATATTCCCAGCCGCGATCACAAACACCGTGTCGGGCAATTTGTGGCGTCCAACACGACGTTCCTGCAGCAGCCCATAGACAGTTGGCTGCAAATAGGGCGAGGCAGCGGTCAGCTCGTCCAGGAACAAAACGGCGGGCCGTTCGGGATCATTGGGCAGATCTTCGGGGCGGTACCACACGGTTTTGCGGGTCTCGTGATCATAATAGGGAAGGCCGCGCAGGTCTTGCGGTTCGATGGTGGTCAAGCGCAGATCAAACAGCTTGGCCCCAATCTGATCGGCAAGCTGTTGGACGACTTGGGTTTTCCCCACGCCTGGGCGGCCATGCAGCATCCAGGAACTGGTCAACAGACCTGCGCTTTGCGCCTGCCAACCCTGCGTTAGGACATTCAGCGCAGATCCGGCGGATAATGTTGTCGCGTTCAGGCTCATTCTTTTGTTCCTTGCGCAGCTTGCGGGACGTCGTTCAACAAGGCCGTCATGCGGGCATGGGCAGAAATCGTGCTGACATCCAAAGCAATAGCACGCAGGTTTTCGTTTTCGCGCAAAGCCACGTTGTGCAGCGCCCGTTCCGTCAGGTCTTGGTCAAACAACATGTCTTCTATCAAGGCACGGTCTGCCGCATCCAAACTCACCACATGTGGCTCGGGTTCGGGCTGCTGTACAGATACCAGCGTCAAGGGCGTGATCCGCGCCAATTCGGATTGCTCAATCACCAGAACCAATTCTCCACGGGTTAAATTGCGCTTTGCCGCCAGACGGATCAACAAACGGTTGGCATTAAACCGCAGGGCATCCAGCGTGCGCGCCATATCGGCATCTGACACTATGCCTGCCCGGTCTTCGCGCTTCACCGCCAGAACTTTCATTTCGAAAAAGACAATCACCATCACCATCGGCACTGGGGCTTGCGCAATCGGCAGCGCCAAATGCGGCCAGGTGATCATGGCGATCACAAACGGCACAAGCGGCAGCAGATACCGCAACAGCTGCATTTCAAAAAGCAAACGGGCCAGTGTCGCGCTGCGCAACTTTATGTTGGGTATCAGAGTAACCCGCCCCAACATGCGTTTCGGCACAGTTCGGGTTTCCAAAACATTAGCGTTCCAAAGCGTGGTGGGGCTTACAATGATCATGAGCAGGACTTAGTGCGCCGTGCCATGGGGGTCGAGACCGCATGCCTTAAACAGCGCGTGACCTGTAGGCGATCGGGTGGCCCCAATATTGCGTAAACGCAAAGTGGCAACGAATCATTCAACCATCAGAAGGGCTTGAGCGTCTGCCGAAGATGGAATTTTCCCGTTCTAGTGCCGCAAAAAAGAACATTCCACGCAAAATAATTGCAAATTTGGCCTTGGATCCTGATCAGGCCGCTTTCCGTCTTTGATGTTTGTTCCTATAGTCGAAATTCGACATGACGCCGTACATTGTGCGGTATGGGAGGAAAAATCATGATCCGCTCCGAGCTAATCCAAAAAATTGCGGATGAGAATCCGCACCTGTATCAGCGCGATGTGGAGCGCATTGTGAACACGATTTTTGACGAAGTCACGTCGGCCATGGCGCGCGGCGACCGAGTTGAGCTGCGCGGTTTTGGCGCTTTTTCGGTCAAGAAACGGGACGCACGTACGGGGCGCAATCCGCGCACGGGCGAAAGTGTCGCGGTGGACGAAAAACACGTTCCTTTCTTCAAGACCGGCAAGCTGCTACGTGATCGGCTGAACGGGAGATAACGACAATGCGCTATATTCGCTATGCTTGTATTGCTACCTTTGGGATTGCGCTGATTGCAGTGGCCTTGGCCAACCGCAATATGGTCGAAGTGAAATTACTGCCCAGCGAGATTTCCGGCCTGTTCGCCATGAACCCGACGATCAGTCTTCCGTTGTTCATCGTGATTTTCGGCGGGATCTTAGTGGGTCTGGCCGTTGGTTTCGCTTGGGAATGGCTGCGCGAACATACTTTGCGGGCTGAAGCGGCGCGTGTGGCGCGCGACAAACGCCGTCTTGAGCGCGAAGTCAAAAAGCTGAAGGTCGAAAAGCATCAGGGTAAGGACGAAATTATCGCCTTGCTGGAAGAAACGGCCTGATCCGAACCTAGCTGTGGCGCCTGTTGCTGTAAAAATCTGCGGATTGCGCACGCATGACGATGTGGCCGTAACGGCTGCAGCCGGCGCGCGTTACGTGGGATTTAATTTCTTTGCAAAATCGCCGCGTTTCGTTGATTTCTCAACAGCGCGGGATTTGGCGGGTCATGCGCCGATGGGCCTGGCCAAGGTTGCCCTGGTGGTGGATGAAACCGATTCGTTCCTAGACGCGTTGAATGCGCAGGTGCCTTTGGACATGTTGCAACTGCACGGATCCGAATCCCCCGAACGTGTTGCGCAGATCAAAGCCCGCTATGGCCTGCCCGTCATGAAGGTGGTTGGCATTGCCGATGCGGAAGATCTGCCCAAACTTGAGATCTATGAAGCCGTTGCAGATCAAATACTTGTGGACGCAAAGCCCCCCCGTAACGCCGTGTTGCCAGGCGGCAATGGGCTGACCTTTGATTGGCGGCTGATTGCGGGGCGCAACTGGTCGGTGCCTTGGATGTTGGCGGGTGGGCTGACGGCGGACAATGTCAAAACAGCGATCACCGCGACGGGCGCTACCCAAGTGGATCTGGCCTCGGGCGTCGAATCTGCGCCTGGTGTGAAAGATCCCGATCTGATCCGCGCGTTTATGTCCGCAACACAATGATTGATCCGGCGCGCGCTTCGCGGTAGGCGGCGCATATGGATCACTTTCTTTACAAAGACGGCGCTTTGCACGCCGAGGATGTCCCGCTTCGTGAAATCGCGGCCCAGGTCGGCACGCCGTTTTATGTCTATTCCACTGCGACTTTGCTGCGCCATTACACTCTGTTTGATGAAGCGCTCGATTGGGGACCGCATCAGGTCTGTTACGCGATGAAAGCTGCGTCGAACCAAGCAATCCTAAAGACCTTGGCCGATGCAGGCGCAGGCATGGATGTTGTATCCGAGGGCGAATATCTGCGCGCCAAAGCCGCCGGTGTGCCAGGCGAACGAATCGTGTTTTCCGGGGTGGGCAAAACCGCAGCCGAGATCCGCACAGCGCTGCAGGGCGGGATCCGTCAGTTTAACGTAGAATCCGAACCCGAGATGCAAGTTCTGTCCAAAGTCGCGACAGAACTTGGGGTTACCGCGCCGATTACCATCCGCGTGAACCCGGATGTGGATGCCAAGACCCATGCCAAAATCGCCACTGGCAAGTCAGAAAACAAGTTCGGCATTCCGATCGCCCGCGCGCGCCAGGTCTACGCGTTGGCTGCCAGCCTGCCGGGGCTGAAAGTTGTCGGAATTGACGTGCATATCGGCTCGCAATTGACCGATCTGACCCCGTTCGAGCAAGCCTATCAAAAGGTCGCAGAACTTACCGAGACGCTGCGCGGCGATGGGCACGAGATCAGCCGCCTAGATTTGGGCGGCGGGCTAGGCATTCCCTATACCCGCTCGAACGACGCCCCACCCGCGCCGTCTGATTACGGTGCATTGATCCAGCGCAGCGTCGGCCATCTGGGCTGTGAAATCGAAATTGAACCCGGGCGTTTGATTGCAGGCAATGCGGGTATGTTGGTGTCTTCGGTGATCTATGTGAAATCCGGCGAGGGGCGGGCTTTCTTGATCTTGGATGCGGCGATGAACGATCTGATCCGACCCGCGATGTACGAAGCCTGGCACGATATTATCCCGGTGCTTGAACCGGATGCGGGGGCCGAACCGGCAACCTATGATGTGGTCGGCCCTGTTTGCGAAAGCGGTGACACATTTGCCAAAGAACGCAGCATGGCACAGATGTCTGACGGCGATTTGGTCGCGTTCCGCTCTGCTGGGGCTTACGGCGCGGTGATGTCCTCTGAATACAACACCCGCCCACTGATCCCCGAAGTGCTGGTGAAAGGCGATCAATTTGCGGTTATCCGCCCAAGACCGAGCTTTGAGGAAATCATCAACCGGGATACTCTTCCTTCATGGCTCTAGGGCACTATGTTCTATGGCGACAGGAGAGTGCACATGGTCAATTTCTCACAAACGGATCGCCGCAATAGCTTAAAGGCCTTGCGCCGTCCTTTGATATTGACCCGCGCGGGAATGCTTGCCGAACGCATCGTCGGCGCGTTGTGGCCCTTGTTTTCCGTTGTTTTACTGGTGCTTGCTGCACTTATGCTGGGTCTGCAGGACCTTGTCGCGATCGAGCTTGTTTGGGCCGGGACCGTTGTCGCGGTACTGGCCTTTTTGGCAACATTGGTGCGCGGTTTGCGCCTGTTTCGCTTGCCCAGCCAGGCCGAGGCGATTGATCGGCTCGACGAATCCTTAAGCAACCGTCCGATCCAAACTTTGATGGATGGTATGGCGTTGGGCCAGGACGATGCGGGCAGTAACGCATTGTGGCGCGCGCATCAGGCGCGGATGGCGGTCAAAGTTGCGGGCGCAAAACCCGTGCCAGGAAATTTAAACACTGCCCCGCGTGATCCGTATGCACTGCGCTATGTAGCGATGATTGCTTTCGCAATTGCTGTGTTGTTTGGCTCGATTTGGCGTGTGGGATCTGTGACCGACATGACGCCCGGCGCGCAAGAGGGTTTGGCGGCTGGCCCGGTTTGGGAGGGCTGGATCGAACCGCCGCGCTATACGGGGCAGCCAACTTTATATTTAAACGACCAAGCGGCAGGTGCGTTGGATGTGCCGTTGGGCAGCCTGATCACAGTGCGACTGTACGGCGAAGTCGGCGCGCTGACATTGTCCGAAACCGTCTCGGCCCGGATTGGCGAGGTCCCGCCCGCATCCGATCCAGCGCAGGACTTCATCGTGCGACAGGACGGCAGCTTGGACATTGCAGGTCCGGGGGGGCGCAGTTGGCAAATCGCCGTGCGCCCTGATACCGCACCAACAGTCACCCAGGATGGTGACGTAGAAACCTCGGCTTTGGGTGAGGTCACATTGCCCTACAGTGCCCAGGATGATTATGGTGTTGAAGCAGGCGAGGCACGGTTTTCGTTGGATCTGGCTTCGGTTACGCGCGCCTATGGCTTGGCAATTGACCCCGAATCGCGCCCTGACTTGATCGTGCCCTTACCGATCCCAATCGCCGGGGATCGTGCGTCTTTTACCGAAAATCTGATTGAGGATTTTTCCAAACACCCCTGGGCGAACCTGCCTGTGTCGCTGCGTCTGTCGGTTCTGGATTCTGCCGAGCAACAGGGATTTTCTGAGCCAAAACAAATGGTTCTGCCCGGCCGTCGCTTCTTTGACCCACTGGCTGCATCCATCATCGAACTGCGCCGCGATGTTTTGTGGAATCGTACCAATTTGGCCCGATCCGCGCAGATCTTACGAACGGCCGCGCATTTGCCAGATGATATTTTCCGCAAAGACACCGTCGCCTTGCAAACGCAACAGTTGATTAAGCGCATGGAGCTTTTGGCGCGGTATGACCTCAGCGATGAGTTGCAAGAAAAGCTGGCAGAAGATCTTTGGGGATTGGCTCTGACAATTGAAGAAGGCGATCTGGCGGATGCGCTGGAACGGCTTGAGCGCGCCCGTGAACGTCTGGAAGAAGCCATGAAGAATGGCGCATCAGATGAAGAAATCGCCGATCTCATGCGCGAATTGCGCCAGGCGACAGATGATTATTTGCAACAATTGTCTCGTCAAGCGCAGCTAGATGCAGAGCAAAACCCGCAACAAGGTCAACAGCCCCAAGACCCGAACGCGATGCAAATGACGCAGGACGATATCCAGCGCATGATGGACAGGATCCAGGAACTGATGGAGCAAGGCCGTATGGCCGAGGCCGAACAAGCCATGCAAGAGCTACAAGAATTGCTTGAAAATCTGCAAATGTCTCAGGGCCAGCAGGGACAAGGGCAAAGCCCGGGCGAGCAGGCGATGGAAGGTTTGGGCGAAACGCTGCGCGAACAGCAGGGCCTCAGCGATGATGCGTTCCGCGACCTGCAAGAACAGTTCAACCCAGATGCGCAAGCGGGTGAAAACGAAGGCAATGAAGGGCGCAATGGGGGACAAGGCCGGGGTCAAAGTCACGAAGGTGGTCAGGCGGGCGAACAACAAGGTCAACAAGGCGGCGAGGGTCAAAATCAAGCGCAAAATGGCCAGCAAGGCGCGCAATCCGGCACAGACGAAGGTCAGTTGCAGCAAAATCTTGCCGACCGCCAACGTGCGTTACGCGATGAGTTGGGTCGCCAACAGCGCAACATGCCGGGGGCAGGCTCCCCCGAAGGTGAAGCCGCGCGGGATGCTTTGGACCGGGCCGGTCGTGCCATGGAAGGGGCCGAAGATGCCCTGCGTGATCAGGATTATGCGGGCGCAATTGATCAGCAATCCCAAGCTATGGAGGCACTGCGCGAAGGCATGCGAAACCTGGGCGAGATGATGGCGCAAGAGCAACAAGAGAACCAGCAAGGACAGGGTACTGCCCAAGCCGACCGACCGTCTGACAGCCAGGATCCTTTGGGTCGCGAAGCAGGCGGTCAAGGCAATGTCGGGACGGATGAAGGCCTTCTGCAAGGGGATGATGTTTACCGGCGCGCCCAAGATTTGCTGGATGAGATCAGACGGCGCTCAGCGCAAGCGGACAGGCCTGAAGAAGAACTGGACTATCTTAAACGCCTGCTTGACCGATTCTAGAGCATCGTCCATTTAATCTGCAACATATCCGGCAGCCTTGAAGAAGTTCCGGCACTCCTCTGGTGGAAAGAGTTCGCAGGTTTGTGCGACCGATTGAAACAGCGCATCGAAAGTCCGCGCCTTGAGGCGCCGCAGG
>JBGCEM010000004.1:0-25510 GCA_045106335.1 Paracoccaceae bacterium
AGATAAGAATCCTTGCCGCGCGCGGTTGGGCGACTTATCTAACGGGTTGGCGGGTTCTGCCCTTTCTGTGGACGGTTGCATTCCGGTGGCCTTAAGCAATTCCGAGGGAGCTGGCTCTGTTCGGGCCGTGGCCTGTTTACCTGGCACCCACCTGTACATACAGGTCCTCGGGAATGAGAGAACCGCACGCTTGTGGTGGTTCCCGCCGCTTTTTACCTGCGCCCATATGGTCCCCGTCGGACCCGAGCGGCGCATATCCCAGGTCTGGACCCGAACCCCATGCCCTACCAACCGAAAGACATCGTCACCACCAGGGCGGAACTGCGCGATGTGCATCCCCACATGCATCCCTCACAGCCCGGGAAAGTGATAGATCACATCGATGCGCATTGCCGCGCTTGGATCGCGCGCAGCCCGTTTATGATGATGGCGACCTATGACGCGTCTGGTCGTGTGGATGTGTCCCCGAAGGGCGATCCGCCAGGATTTGTCAAAGTGTTGGACGCACACACCTTGGCTGTGCCAGATCGTCCCGGAAATCATCGTTTTGACGGGTTTCAGAATATTTTTGAAACGGGGCGGATTGGCTTGGTGTTTTTGGTGCCCAATCGCAATGAAGTGGTGCGGGTCAATGGGCGCGCTGTTGTGGTCCGTGATATGGATCTGCGCGCGCAAATGGCGATCAAATCACGGGTGCCGGATTTTGCTGTGGTGGTGACTGTAGAAGAGGCATTTTATCATTGTGGCAAAGCCATCATCCGCTCGGGGCTCTGGGCCCCTGATAAGGCGGCCTCAATTGACGGCTTGCCGAGCTATGCGCAGGCCTTGATGGATCATGCAGACACGGATTTGACTTTGGAAACTATGCAAGAGCGTATGGCGCATAATGACGCCAATCGGCTCTATGACGAATGATCCTTTCGCCGCTGGACGTGCTTCGGTGACAGGCTACCTTATGCCGGAACCCATAAGGAACACCCACGTGCACCGATCCGCATTAAGCTTAATTGCCGTCGCCATCTGGGCCCTGCCCGCCTACGCCGATGTGCGCGCCACCTTTACCGAAAGCGCGCCCAAAGATCGTTTTGAGATCACCAATGACGGCACTTGCGCGTTGCAAGGTGTCAGCGTGACGCTGGATCTATCCACCAGTGCGGCGGGTTTGATTTTTGATGTGACCAGCAGCGGTGCCGGCGTTGAGGTCTTTCAGCCGTTTCAGCTGATCACCGGCGGCGCGTTGGTGGCCAATCCGCCCCAGCTGCGCGATGGCATGAATGAAGTCACGTTGGACATTCCCAACTTTCCTGCCGGGGCCTCGATTGTGTTCACAATCGATGTGGATGACACCCGCGTGCAAAGCGATCTGGGTCAAATCCGCGTGTCAGGGTCCGAGATCGAAGGCGCTTATTTGCGCGTCAACGACCAACAGGACAGCTTTTCCAACCGCGGACGCGCCCGCGTGGCGACCTCGGCTTGCAATGCCTAACGTCCTCGTGCCGCTGCGTCATGCTCGTCACTGTGGTTGCGCGCGCTTAGGGTGTAATGAAACCTAATGAAAGGGCAGCACATGGCCGAGTTTGACGTGATCATCTATGGGGCTTCGGGCTATACAGGTCGCCTTGTTGCGCAGCATTTTCACAATACCTACCCCGACCGCAGCTTTGCGATGGCAGGCCGCAGCTTGAACAAACTGGCGGACGTGCGCGCTGAAATCGGCTTGCCGGACAGTGTTGCCTTGATCGCCGCAGACGCCGCGGATCCCGCCAGCCTACAGACAATGGTTGCGCGCACCAAAGTCGTGATCACCACAGTCGGGCCTTATCAGCTGTACGGCGAGCCCTTAGTTGCGGCCTGCGCGACATCCGGGACGGATTATGTCGACCTGTCGGGCGAGCCGAACTTTATGTGGCAGATGATCGAAACCTATGATGACGTGGCCAAAGCCTCTGGCGCGCGGATCGTGCATTCGTGCGGCTTTGATTCGATCCCTTTCGAAATGGGTGTGTTTTTCCTACAATCCCAGGCGCAGGCCCGGTTTGGGGCACCAATCCGCGATGTCAAAGCGCGCGTGCGCAGCCTTGTGGGCAGCTTTTCTGGGGGCACCCTCGCCTCGGGGCAGGCCACAATGAAGGCCGCCATGGGGGACCCTATCACCGCACAACGTTTGCAGAGCCCCTTTGCCCTGACCCCTGGATTTGAGGGTGCTGCGCAACCCACAGGGCACAAACCTTACGAGGACACCGACATGGGGTCCTGGGTCGCGCCGTTCTTTATGGCCACGATCAACACGAAAAATGTGCACCGCTCGAATTTCCTGATGGGTCATCCTTATGGCACCGATTTCACCTATGAAGAGATGATCGCCACGGGCCCGGGTGATAAGGGCCAAGCAACGGCCACAGCGCTTAGCCAGTCCAACCCGCTTCAAGGATCGGACCTAAAACCCGGCGAAGGCCCCACAGCGAAAGAGCGCGAGACCGGCAGCTATAACGTGATGTTCGCAGGTACCGCGGTGGACGGCACGCGCTTCGTCGCAGGTGTTACCGGGGACCGGGATGCGGGCTATGGATCGACAAGCAAAATGATCACGCAAGCCGCCATGTGTTTGATCGACGACGTCCCAGACGCACCCGGCGGCGTGCTGACGCCTGGCCCGGTGATGGGCATGGCGCTGATAGAGCGATTGCGCAAAACGGCAGGTTTGACGTTCGAAATTGAAGGTTAAAGCGCGCCCCGTGTCGGGCCCGTGTTTGGCCCGTTCACACGGCCCATCTATTCACAAGGCCCATCTATTCGCAGGCCCCATCTAACCGAAGCCCCAGCCAATAATGGCTTAATAAGCCTTCCTAAAAGAACAGTACCTGTCGCCAGGAATACGACCCGAGGCTTTCCACTTAGACAAAATGCTTTCTTTTTCGTTGGGTCCTAATGTTCCAATCGTAATCGCGATCCAAGTGTTCGCGCCACGGAACGCTTTTAGATATCACCAGCCAGCAATGTTTTCACGGACATAGGCCTGCGCGCCACGAACAGATGCCCCTTACCGATGCTCGGTGAAACGCAACGGCTTGCATCACAGCGACCAGAACTGATGCGCCGGAACCCAGTCTGCTTGCCCTAAAAGGCTTCGGGGCGCGCTTCGTGGGCCATGTGATCCAGCACAGCGTTGACGAATTTTGGCTCTTTTCCGTCCGGAAAAAATGCCGTTGCGACTTCGACGAATTGAGAAATCACAACTTTTGGAGGCGTCTGCGGGTCGCGCAGCTCGGCCCCGGCGGCCCGAAATAACGCGCGCAACGTCGGATCAATGCGTGCAATCGGCCATTTCGCAACCAAAGCGCGGTCGGTCATCTGATCAATCGGGGCCTGATAATTCACTGCGGTGTCCAGAATACGTGCAAACAGCTCGATATCGCCGTCGATGAGCTCGTCTCCATCATAAGTTGCACCGAAACGGTGATCGAGAAACTCAAGCTTGACAGCGTCCACCGTCTGGCCGGACGTTTCCATCTGAAACAACGCCTGCACCGCATAAAGCCGGGCAGCAGTTTTCATTTTGCGTTTTTGATTGCCCGAAAGGGTCATGCTGTTCTGGTTCCGCCGCTATCTTTGTCTGCCAGCAGAATGTCCTCAGACGGGTTAACAAATCCCACGCCCTTACGCTGGCCTGCCCACTTACGGCTAAGGGCAATCAGGTGCAAGGCCGCTGCGGCCGCGCCGCCACCTTTGTTTTGGCCCTCGGGGTCTGCACGTACGTCCGCCTGCGCGCGGTTTTCTACCGTCAGGATGCCGTTGCCAATGCACAGACCCTGCAAACCCAGCAATTGGATTGCGCGGCTGCTGTCATTGCACACCGTATCGTAATGTGTCGTTTCGCCCCTTATCACACAGCCCAAGGCCACATAGCCGTCAAAATTGCTGCCCCGGTCCGAGATCGCGATTGCGCTGGGAATTTCCAACGCGCCAGGCATTTCAATGATGTCAAAACGACCACCTGCCGCTTCGATTTCCGCCACAGCGCCGGCCACCAGATTGTCGGCAATGTCCTTATAATAAGGTGACACCACAATCAGCAGCTTTACGGCCCGATCAAATTCAGGGCGCGGCATGACGTAATGGGTTGCAGATCCTGCCATGGTTTACTCTCCGGTAATGGGGCGCGTGCCCGTGATGCTGAGGCCAAAAGCGTCCAGGCCAACATAACGTGTCGCGGGGCTGTCCGTCAGCAAGATCAGATCCCGCACACCCAGTTTGGACAGCATTTGTGCGCCCAAGCCAATTTGTTTGATCGTGCGCGGCGTGTCGTCATCTTCGTCACTGGCAAAGAGCGATTTGCGCGGCTGGCGAAACAGACAGACAATCCCGCGCCCCTCGTCTGCGACCAGGTTCATCGCGCGCGCCAGCTCGCCTGCCGGTTTTGGACCCAAGCCCAGCACATCCGAGGCCTCATTCAACGCGTGGGTACGCACCAAGACAGGCGCATCTGTGCCAATATCGCCTTTGATCAGCGCCACATGCTCGATCCCATGTGTGAAATCTGTAAACACACGCATATCCCAAGCCCCGCCATGTTCAGACGTGATTTGGTGCTGTGCCGTTTCGCGCACAAGATTGTCGTGGCGACGGCGATAGGCGATCAAATCCGAAATCGTGCCGATTTTCAGCTGATGTTGGCGCGCGAATTCCACCAAATCCGGCAGGCGCGCCATGTCACCATCATCTTTCATAATCTCGCAAATCATCGAAGCGGGATAATGCCCTGCCAGCCGCGCCACATCACACCCGGCCTCGGTATGACCCGCACGCACCAAAACACCGCCTGGACGCGCGCGCAGCGGAAACACATGCCCCGGCGTCGCCAAATCAGCAGCGCCCTGTTGGGGATTGATCGCAGTGGCGATTGTCAGCGCCCGGTCAGCCGCCGAAATCCCAGTGCTGACCCCTTCGCGGGCCTCAATCGACACCGTGAACGCCGTTTCGTGGCGCGAAGAATTATGCGTCGCCATCATCGGCAAACCCAGCGCATCGATCCGTTCCGACGGCAGCGTCAAACAGATCAGCCCGCGCCCATAGGTGGCCATAAAATTAACGGCCTTGGCATCGGCAAAATTGGCCGGAATTACCAAATCGCCTTCGTTTTCTCGATCCTCATGGTCCACTAGGATGAACATTTGACCGGCGCGCGCGGCCTCAATGATGTCTTCAATGGGCGAGATCGCGTCCGTCAGGGAGGTCTCGACAGGGCCCGGAGTTTCATACGCCATTTCAGATCTTTCGCTGTGAAATCTTGCCAAAGCCATACGCGCTAAAGCCCAGCTTTGCCACTGGTTTACGCCGCTGTTTCCGCCAAACGCGCCACGTAACGGGCCAGAGTGTCGATTTCCAAATTGACTGGGTCGTGCAGGGCTACATCGCCCCATGTGGTCACGGATTTGGTATGGGGGATGAAGTTGATGCCAAACACGCCGCCTGAAACATCATTCACCGTCAAGGACGTGCCATTCAACGCCACAGATCCTTTAGGCGCTATAAAGCGCGACAAATCGCCCGGTGCGCGTAAACTGACGCGGGTGCTGTCGCCGTCATCCAAAATCTCGACCACTTCGGCGACCCCGTCCACATGGCCCGACACGATATGTCCGCCCAATTCATCCCCGACCTTTAAAGCACGTTCCAGATTCACCCGTTTGCCAACATCCCAGCGCGCCACATTGGTTTTATCAACCGTTTCAGCACTGATATCCACGTCATACCAATCCGCACCCGTCGCCACGACCGTCAAACAGACCCCATCTGATGCAATTGAGGCCCCAATATCCACACCCGCCATATCGTAGCCACAGCCAATCCGCGCGCGCAGATCGCCCCGTTGATCCAACGCCGTAATGGTGCCGATATCCGTAATAATGCCTGTGAACATTGCATTTCCCCTTGAGTGCTTGCCCTGAGTTAGCCACCTATGGTCTCAAGAACAAGTCACAGCGCCAACATTTGCCTGCCACATTGCAGACCAAAGTAGGCGTTAACCAAGACGCAGGACTTCTTCGCCTATAGGGACCTCATGACTGCTCTAACTCCGTCTCAGCGTGTGTTTTTGTTCTTGCAAGGGCCCCATGGTCCGTTTTTTAAAGATTTGGGCAAAATGTTGACCCTAGCGGGATGCGCTGTTTGGCGGGTCGGGTTTAATGCGGGGGATCGCGCATTTTGGCCGGATCGTGCGCGGTTTATCCCTTTTTATGAACCCCAAGATGCCTGGCACGAAACCTGCGCTGATTTGATGCTGTCAAAAGGGGTCACGGATATCGTGCTTTATGGCGATACCCGCCCGATCCACGCCCAAGCCATCCGCGTGGCCAAAGCGCACGGCATTACAGTGCATGTCTTTGAGGAAGGTTATATGCGCCCTTGGTGGGTCACCTATGAGCGCAACGGATCCAACGGGTATTCGCGTTTGATGCAAACCTCTATCGCGCAGATGAATACAGCCCTGAACGGTGTCCATACCGAGCCGCCCCTGCCCCCCGATCACTGGGGGGATATGCGCCACCACATCTTTTACGGAGCCCTCTATCATTGGTTCGTGATGTTTCTGAATGGCAAGTTCCGCAATTTCCGGCCCCATCGCGATTTGGCGGTGACAGAAGAATTTAAGTTGTATGTGAAACGCTTAGTGTTGATGCCGTTCTTGTCGCTGCAACGAATGGTGGCGACCGCGCGGATCCGACGAGGATCGCACCCGTTCCACCTTGCGCTGCTACAACTGGAACATGACAGTTCGTTTCAGGTCCATTCCAGTTTTGGCGAAATGCGCGACTTTCTTGAAGTTGTGATTAAGGGCTTTGCTGATGGGGCACCGAAACATCATCACTTGGTTTTCAAAGCTCACCCCTTGGACGATGGACGCGCAACACTCAAACGCGATCTGCGCGATTTGATAAAGGCCCATGATCTGCACGGCCGGGTCCATCTGCTGCGTGGCGGGAAATTGGCGCGCTTGCTTCAAGATTGCCGCACGGCCGTTACTGTCAATTCCACCGCCGCCCAACAAGTCCTGTGGCGCGGTATTCCGCTTAAAGCCTTTGGACGCGCCGTCTATGGGAAATCCGAACTTGTCTCGGATCAAGCGCTCCCTGCCTTTTTTCGAAATGCCAAACGCCCGAACGCCCGCGCCTACCGCATTTACCGCCGCTATTTGCTGGAAACATCGCAAGTGCCTGGCGGGTTTTATTCGGCCCGCGGACGGCGTCAACTGATGCGTCATGTCGTCGATATGATGGTATCCCCCGACGATCCGTACGATGCGCTGACCACCGGAACCGCGTCCCAGAGGCAACAGTTGCGGGTCGTGAAGTAGCACATACAAGCCCTAGCGCTTTCTTTTCACTTTGGAATCTGCTAAAGGTTGACAAAATCAGACCGGAAAACCGGCTGTACGAGGCAGAAATCAGGTCGAGGAGACCAGGCAGTGAACTTCAGCATGTCCCGCGTGTCGCGGTCCGTCGCGCTATGTGCCGCGCTTGGCATTTTGGCATCTTGTGGATTACCGCAGGTCGGGCCAAACAAGCGTCAGCTCTATTCAGGCTCCGTCCAACGTGAGGGCGATGCGTTTATCGTATCGGTCAATGATCAAGTCACACGGGCGACCGCCATCACCCCAGCGCTTGGGTTCAGCCCTTCGTTTTTAAATGCAGGCGTCGTTGGGTCGGACACAGTGCGACCGGGCGACACGTTGGGCATTTCGGTCTGGGAAAATGTGGACGAACCGCTTTTGGGCCCACAAGGCGCACCTGTTGCTTTGCTGGAACAAATCCAAGTGGATGGGTCTGGCTTTATCTTCATTCCTTATGCCGGTCGGATCAAGGCGTCGGGCAATTCGCCTGAAGCGATACGCCGCATCATTACCAATCGTCTTGAAGATCAGACCCCCGATCCACAGGTCGAAGTGCGTCGTTTGGCGGGCGATGGGTCGACTGTGACGCTGCTTGGCGCCGTTGGCGCGCAAGGTGTGTACCCGATTGAACGCCCCACCCGGACATTGGCCGCCATGATGGCGCGCGCGGGCGGTGTGGTCATTGAGCCCGAAATTGCGCAAGTCAGCGTTATCCGTGGCAGCAAAACGGGTCAAATTTGGTTCGAGGACCTCTATGACAACCCGCGTTTGGACATCGCGCTGCGCGGCGGCGATCGGATTTTGGTTGAGGAAGACACCCGCTCATTTACAGCGCTTGGCGCCACAGGCAGCCAATCTCAGGTGCCGTTCACAAGCCAAAACCTATCTGCGCTTGAGGCCATTGCCCAGGTCGGTGGCCTTAATCCCGGCACTGCAGACCCGACGGGCGTCTTTGTCCTTCGCAACGAGTCCAGCGAAATCGCAGGCCAGGTCTTAGGGCGCAATGATTTTACAGGCGCACAGCGGATGGTTTATGTGCTGGACCTTACACAACCAAATGGCATGTTTATGGCACGGGATTTCGTCATCCGCGACGGGGATACGCTGTACGTGACCGAAGCACCCTTTACCCAATTCAACAAAGCTGTATCGGCCTTCTTAGGGACCGCGTCCTCGGCCAGTTCCGTGCAATCCTTGTCTGGGCTCTAACGTAAATGCCCTTGGGGGCGCAGAATTCCAAAGCCGTCGCGCCATCATCTGCGCGGCGGCTTTTTGTCTTTAATGGTGGGCTGCTCTGGAACACGCGCGTGCGGCGGATCCTGACTTTGGCGGGGTATTCCCCAACGCTTGGGCGGCCAACTGCGGATGATCTGATCGGTGTGTGGGGGCAATCTCCGACCGCGCATCGCGGCGAAGCACGCGCGCTGCGCACAGGTGCAAATCTCGTCCGGATCGAAGACGCTTGGCTACGGTCATTGTTCCCAGGGCGCAGCGGGACATCGCCGCCCACAGGGCTGTTGATTGACCACCAAGGCGTGCATTTTGACCCAAAAGTGCCCAGTGATCTGGAAACTCTATTGGCCACCGCCCCTTTGGATGACACTGTCTTACTGGAACGCGCGCGCGGTGGGATTGCGCGTTTGGCCGAGGCCCACCTAACAAAATACGCAGCTGTTCAAGACGATATCGATCCCCCTGCGCCGGGATATGTTTTGGTTTTGGATCAAACGAAGGGCGATGCATCGGTGCGGGCAAGTGGGGCCGATCTGAACCGCTTCCGCGAGATGTTGTATTGGGCGCAAGAAGAAAACCCAGGCGCGCGCATCCTTATCAAAACCCACCCCGAAACGGCACAAGGCCTGCGACAGGGACATTTTAGCGAAAGCGACGTGTCCGAGCGCATCACATTTTATGACACCCCCCTGTCGCCTTGGATTTTGTTAGAGGGTGCAATTGGGGTCTACACAGTGTCGTCTCAACTGGGATTCGAGGCGATTTTCGCCGGACACAAACCCCGCGTTTTTGGGCAACCGTTCTACGCAGGATGGGGCCTGACCCAGGACGAATTTCCCGTTCAACGCCGCCGACGGCAGCTAACACGCGCACAGCTCTTTGCCGCCGCGATGATTGAATATCCCACTTGGTATGATCCGAACCTTGATCGTTTGTGCCGGTATGAAGATGCTGCAGAAACGCTGGCAGCCCAAGCCCGTAGCTGGCGCGAAGACAGGCATGGATATGTGGCATCCGGCATGAGGCTGTGGAAACGCAAAAGCCTGAACCAACATTTTGGTCGGTATAAACCCCTGCAATTTCGGGACAATTTGCAAGATCCAAGCGACAGAAGGCCGATGATCTGGGCCAGCAAAGCGACATCGCGCCCGCTGCCGAGCAACACGTTACGGGTCGAGGACGGCTTCCTGCGCTCAACTGGATTGGGTGCAGCACTGGTCCCTGCGCAAAGCCTGGTGCTGGACGATGCGGGGATCTATTACGATCCACGCCAGCCTTCGCGTTTGGAACAGCTCATTGAAACCCGCCGCACGTTACGCCCCGACCAACATGCGCGGGCAGACCGTTTGATCCAGCAGCTGAGAAACCTAGGGCTCAGCAAATATAATCAAGGCCAAGACCCGCCGCCTTTGCCAAAAGGTGACCGAATTCTGGTGCCAGGTCAGGTCGAGGATGACGCCTCGATTGTCACGGGTGCGGCCCAGATCCGCACCAATTTGGCGTTGTTGCAGGCCGTGCGGGAGGCAAACCCCAATGCGGTGATCCTCTATAAACCGCATCCAGATGTCGAAGCCGGGCTGCGCCCTGGTCATATCGAGGCCGGGGACTTAGCGGATATGGTGCTGCGCCATACGGATCCCGACGCATTGCTGAAACAGGTGGATCGGGTTAGCACGATAACGTCTTTGTTGGGGTTTGAAGCACTTTTGCGTGGTGTGCCCGTGACCACTTATGGCGCACCATTTTATGCGGGGTGGGGGTTAAGCCAGGATCTGGCGGGCGTTCCAACGCGCCGCAAGCCGGGTATTTTGCTGCAAGGTTTGGTGCATGCTGCTTTGATCGATTATCCCAGATATATTGATCCCATCACAGCGCGGCCCTGCCCTGTCGAAACATGCGTGGCGCGTTTGGGTGCGGGCACCCTGCCCCGTCTTGGACCATTCAACCGCAGCCTATCAAAGCTGCAAGGCTTGCTTGCCACCTATGCCTATCTTTGGCGATAACGCGTGTGCGACCAACGATGCTGGATATCTGGCCCAATCCTGCGCACATCCTCTAACACGAATCTTGGCGCTTGATCCAAACGATCAAGCCCAAGCGCGCCCAAAGACGCCAAACCCTCGGCCCCGATGCCAAGCCCTGCCGTAAAGCCGACCAATTCATCTACCAGATCCACGTCCAGCAAGGACGCTGCCAGCTGCCCACCGCCTTCGCAAAATACGCGCGTGAGGCCCAAATCACCTAGGCTTTTGAATACACTTCGTAAATCCAACTTTCCCAAGTGGGTATCGCAAGCCACAAGGCGGGCGCCTAATCCCGTCCACGTGGACATCAGCTCGGGATCAGCGTCGTGCCCATGGCACAGCCACACCGGTATCTGTGCCGCACTCCGTGCCAAATTGCCTGTCAAAGGCACATCCAAACGGCGTGACACCACGACACGCACGGGCTGGCGGCGCATACCAAGGTCGCGCACAGTCAACGACGGATCGTCCTGGCGTGCCGTTCCTGCACCGACCAAAACAGCATCATGGTTCGCGCGCATCATATGGACAGCGCGACGCGCAAGTGGACCCGTAATCCACTGACTGTGTCCGCTGGCCGTGGCAATACGCCCATCAAAAGAGCTGGCCAATTTGAGCGTGACCATCGGGCGACCTGTCGTGATGCGGCTTAAAAATCCCAAATGGTCCTTACGTGCCCGCGGCTCATGCACAGCTTCGCGCACCACAATGCCTGCGTTTTGCAGCATTTCAATCCCGCGACCGGACACGCGCGGATCAGGATCCCGGGTCGCGACAACGCAGGTCTTTATGCTTGCATCAATCAACGCCTGCGCGCAGGGTCCCGTTTGGCCTTGGTGACTGCAGGGTTCCAACGTGACATAGGCCGTTGCCCCCTGCGCGGCAGACCCAGCCGCCGCCAAGGCCATCGTTTCTGCATGCGGCCGCCCCCCGGGTTGGGTCCATCCACGCCCGACAATATGGCCTGCCCGCACCAAAACGCACCCGACGGCTGGATTAGGCCACACATTGCCCAAACCCCGACGCCCCAGCGTCAAGGCCGTGTTCATAAAGGTCAGATCTGTGTCGCTCACTCGTCCTGCGGCAAGTCGGGCCGCAATTCACTGACGAATTTGTCAAAATCATCTGCCGCTTGGAAGTTCTTGTAAACACTGGCAAATCGCACGAAAGCGACTGTATCAATGCGGGCCAAAGCCTCCATCACGATTTCACCGATTGTGGTGGACGGGATGTCCGTTTCACCCATGCTTTCCAACCTGCGCACGATTCCACTGATCATCTGATCAATGCGTTCTGGCTCAATTGGCCGCTTTTGCATTGAAATCCGGATCGACCGTTCAAGCTTGTCGCGGTCGAAATCTTCCCGCTTGCCCGACGATTTGATGACGATCAGATCGCGCAGCTGTACGCGCTCATAAGTTGTAAATCGCCCCCCACAGGCCGGACAAAATCGCCGCCTGCGGATTGAAACGTGATCCTCGGCTGGGCGTGAATCTTTGACTTGGGTGTCTATATTTCCGCAAAACGGGCATCGCATGCCGTCTGTCCTCTTGTGAATTCCTGCCTGATGTGGGGTTATTCCGCCACTTATCCACAAGTTATAGCGCACCCCCCAAGCTTTGGGTAGGGGGCAATTTGGTCTAAAAACATGACTGTGTTGCAAGGGTCGTCTTAATCGCCCTGCCCCATATCCATTCCCAAAGCGCGCGCGACGGTGAAAATATCTTTATCCCCACGCCCGCACATGTTCATGCAAAGGAGGTGATCCTTTGGTAGGTCGGGCGCGATTTTCATCACATGCGCCAGGGCATGGCTGGGTTCCAAGGCTGGAATAATGCCCTCTTGTTCGCAGCACAGCTGGAAGGCTTCCAGCGCTTCGGAATCGGTGATCGACACATATTTCGCACGACCAATGTCGTGTAACCAACTGTGTTCAGGGCCAATTCCTGGATAGTCGAGCCCTGCCGAAATGGAAAACCCTTCCAGAATTTGCCCGTCATCATCTTGCAGCAGATACGTCCGATTACCGTGTAACACACCGGGCCGACCGCCCGTCAAAGACGCGCAATGTTCCATTTTGTCGTTTACACCTTTGCCGCCGGCTTCGACGCCAATGATGTTTACAGATGTGTCATCCAAAAACGGATAGAACAGACCCATGGCGTTGGATCCACCACCAATCGCCGCGATCAACGTGTCCGGCAGCCGCCCCTCGGCCGCATGCATTTGCTCTTTGGTTTCTTTGCCAATGATCGCTTGGAAATCGCGCACCATGGCAGGATATGGATGCGGGCCTGCAACTGTGCCAATGCAATAAAACGTGTCGCGCACATTGGTGACCCAATCGCGCAAAGCATCATTCATAGCATCTTTCAGCGTTCCGCGCCCCGAGGTGACAGGCACGACTTGCGCGCCCAAAAGTCTCATCCGGAACACATTCGGGGCCTGGCGTTCAACGTCATGCGCGCCCATATAAACGATACATTTTAGGCCAAATTTTGCGCATACTGTCGCCGTTGCCACGCCATGCTGACCCGCACCCGTTTCCGCGATAATGCGAGTTTTGCCCATGCGGCGCGCCAGAATAATCTGCCCCAATACGTTGTTGATTTTATGCGCGCCGGTATGGTTCAGCTCGTCGCGCTTCATATAGATTTTTGCGCCGCCCAAATGCGCGGTCAATCGTTCCGCGTGATACAAGGGGCTTGGACGACCAACGTAATGCGTCCACAGAAAATTCATTTCATCCCAAAAGCTTTGATCCGTTTTCGCTTTTTCGTATTCAGCCTCAAGATCCAATATCAGCGGCATCAAGGTTTCGGATACAAAACGCCCGCCGAACTGACCAAACCGGCCTTGTTCGTCAGGTCCAGTCATAAAGCTGTTGAAAAGATCATTCATTGGACGCCCCTGTTGTCTGAGTCAGGGATGTAGCGCTGCGCTTGCTCGGGGTAAAGTGATCCTTGCAAGGAATTCATCTTCTAGGTTGAGATTTACAACTTTGCGGCTGACAAGCTTGACCCGTGCGCAAGCTTAGCTTTGTTCGGCGTGTTTCCTTTGCTGGAATGTTTTCACCCGCGCATCCAAAAGGCGGGACGTTTCGCTTGCCGCTGCTTCAAATTTGGCGAGCATAGTTGGGTTCCGCGCCCCGCGCCGCGTCGCAGTTTGATACAAAGCATGGTACGGGTTGTCATTTGCTTCAACCACAATGGGACCATCTTGGCCCAAAGCAATATCCCACCCAATCACACCAAATTCGGGAAAGACTGCATGCGCGGCACATGCCGTGTTCAATACCTTGTCCCAAAACGGAATGCGCACATTTGAAAACTGGATTTCTGACACAGGATGACGTTGCAGACTGTGATAGTTGGGGCCGGTTCCGCGCGCACAATGCCCAACCTGTCCGTCGATCGTAACGTCGGCAATCATCGATCCGTTTTGCCAGTAATTGTCGGACATTGCGTCCGGAGACGGGATTTTCCACAACGTATATAGGGGTTTGATCCCCGTATGGTCCCGCAAGGTGACGACCCGCAACGTGCCGATGGCCGTGCCAATCACCCGTGTCAGATCGCTGTGTTGGTCAATCGCCGATTGCAAGATAAAGCCTTCGGGATAATCTGCGATAAGTTCCTGTGCAAACGCGTTTAGATCTACATCCTGCCCATTGCCTAAGCGTAACCGCCCCTGTGAGGCATCCACTGATTGGATCAGACTGGACCCAATAGATCCGGATCCTTCAACTGGCTTGCCGAAGATTGGGAAGACCGCACGAGACGCCAAGAAATCGACAACGTCTTCACGGCCTTTTAAACAGGGTATAGTGCCCAACCCACGCTGCGGGTGAATCAATGCTTGAGTCTTCGTGGCCGCGATCCCGACCGAGTGCAAAAGCTGCGTGAACAACGCCTTATCCCGCACGAACCCCCGCGACACAGTGAGGTCAAAATTGTTCGCGGCCTTGTTCAGCAGATATGATCCGGTTCGACCCACATACTGCTTTTTGTCCGCCATTGCGATATCCGGATCGAATGCACCAGTCGAGACGTATTCGTGCAAGGCCAACTTGCCGGGACCACGGTTTAATGCAATCATTTCGCGCAATTGCCGCATCGGGCTGACCCCATATTCCCGCGCGATTTTCACCAGCGTATGTGCGGCAGGTGGCTTGGGCGCTTTTGGGGCGCGCAATAGGGCTTTGGAATGTTTAAGATCAGGGCTCATAACGTCACAGTTAGCAAACGTCGTTAAAGCCTCGGTTAAAGACCGCGACTTAACCTATTCAAAGTTTAAGAAAATTTCGAAAACCTGCGGTCGTTAGGCCCGGCTGCGCAGGAACAAATATAACGGCAAACCGCAGCTGACGCCGATACAATATGTGGCGGGAATTGCGATCAAGTTCACCCAACGCCGCTGCGATACCGTCTCGGCGATGATCCAAATTGTTAGCGAGACCGCCGCAATTGTCAGATCCCATACCAAGCCGGACGTGGCCGCATTCACGTGCCAAGCATCCACCATCGCCATGATCGACCAGCTTTCGGACTGAAACCAAGTAACGAAATAATACATCGGATGCACTGTGCCCCACACGGCCAGGGCAAGATATAACCAGCGCAGCGGCGTCATAGGGCGCGGCCCAAATTCAGCGCCCATTTACCCTGTTTCAGACC
Source organism: Paracoccaceae bacterium (assembly GCA_045106335.1). Classification (GTDB taxonomy): domain Bacteria; phylum Pseudomonadota; class Alphaproteobacteria; order Rhodobacterales; family Rhodobacteraceae; genus Aliishimia. Next base: position 15,324 of record JBGCEM010000004.1, read on the forward strand.
AAGGTTCACCCCGGCATTCACGCCAGAACTGCCGACACCGACGTTAACATTGGCCGTCGGCGTTATCGGCTCGCCATCTACACCACATGCGGCCAGCCCAAGAACCAGCCCACAGGCACATAAAATTTTCTTCATGACAAAACCTCTTTCCAACCGGCAATTTGGGCGCGCACCTGATTGGGCGCGGTCCCACCATAAGATGTACGGCTCGCGACAGAATTTTCCACCGACAGCACGTCAAAGACATCCCTCGTGATGTCGGCGTGCACAGATTGCATTTGATCCAAGCTGAGTTCGGCCAGATCGACGCCTTGCGCTTCGGCCAACCCGACAAGGCTGCCGGTGATGTGGTGGGCATCGCGGAAGGGCAAGTTCAGCACGCGCACCAGCCAATCGCCCAACTCGGTTGCTGTCGAAAAACCGGACCCCGCGGCCGCTGCTAAGGCCGTTTTGTTTGCACTGAGATCGCGCATCATGCCGGTCATGGCCGCCAAGGCCAGCTGCCAGGAATCCGACGCATCAAAGGTCTGTTCCTTATCTTCCTGCATGTCCTTGGAATAGGTCAGCGGCAGGCCCTTCATAATCAGGATCAAAGCCGTTTGCGCCCCGAAAATCCGCCCTATCTTGGCGCGAATCAACTCGGCAGCATCAGGGTTTTTCTTTTGCGGCATAATCGACGAACCGGTGGAAAACGCATCCGACAGGGCGACGAAATTGAACTGCGCCGAGGACCAAATCACCAACTCCTCGGCCAAGCGGCTGAGATGCATCGCCGAAATCGACGCACAGGACAGGAATTCCAGCGCGAAATCTCGGTCAGCCACAGCGTCCAGCGAATTGGCCATGGGGCGGTCAAACCCCAAGGCTTTGGCGGTCATATCGCGATCAATGGGGAAACTGGTGCCCGCCAGCGCGGCCGCCCCCAAAGGGCTTTCGTTCATCCGCACGCGGGCATCCCGAATTCGGCTAAGATCCCGCCCAAACATTTCCACATAGGCCATCATATGATGGCCCCAGGTCACAGGCTGGGCAGTCTGCAAATGGGTAAACCCAGGCATCACCCAATCCGCCCCCGCTTCGGCCTGATCCAGCATCGCGCGGATCAGTTGAACAAGCGCTGCATCCACCGCATCACATTGATCCCGCACCCACATCCGAAAATCGAGTGCCACCTGGTCATTGCGCGAGCGCGCCGTATGCAACCGACCTGCTGCAGGCCCAATCAAATCCGTCAGACGCGCTTCCACATTCATGTGAATATCTTCTAACGCGGCAGAAAACTCGAACCTTCCGGCCTCAATTTCTGACAACACCGTGAGCAGGCCTTCCCGAATAGCGTCCGCATCTTTATCGGTAATGATACCTGAGCTGGCCAACATGGCGGCATGGGCGCGTGAACCTGCAATGTCTTGGGACGCAAGGCGCTTGTCGAAACCGATTGAGGCATTAATTGCTTCCATGATGGCATCCACACCCGTGGAAAAGCGCCCGCCCCACATTTGGTTCGCGGAGGTGTCACTCATGGCTTGGATCCTTTCGGAGGAAATATGAAAATTTTCGTCACTGCCGCTCTTTATATGGCCTTGGCCTTTGGGACCAGCCCTGCTTGGGCGGATATCGACGCGGCGAACGCGGCCCGGTCTGGGGATATGAAAAAGCTGGTGTTTCATTCCGAACCCAAAGCGGCAGGCACGGCCGAATTTAACTTGGCAGATGACGCCGGGACCGCAACGCTGGCGGATTATTCCGGCAAGACAGTGGTGTTGAATTTTTGGGCCACCTGGTGCGCGCCGTGCCGCAAGGAAATGCCGCAACTTTCCGAATTGCAGGACGAATTAGGGGGGGATGATTTCGAAGTGTTAACGATTGCCACCGGGCGCAACTCGCCCGTCGGAATTAAGAAATTCTTTGACGAAATCGGCGTCACCAACCTGCCCCGCCATCAAGACCCAAGACAAAAATTGGCCGCTCAAATGGGGATCTTTGGCTTGCCAATCACTGTAATCTTAGACCCACAAGGACGCGAAATTGCGCGTTTACGGGGCGATGCTGATTGGGCCTCAGACAGCGCCAAAGACGTGATCCGGGCCCTATTGCCATAACCCGCACACAGCGCGGCTGGCCATCACTTTAGACAAGATGGGCAGCATGACCCATTGTGGCACAAACCGCGCATGTATTTTCGCAAACATACTCAAAATGCCTAACACGTGTGCGGCGACGCTGCAGCAATGCGGCGTTTTCAAACACGAATCACGCAGAAACTCACCGGCGAAGAAATAAGACGAAATTTGGGCAACCTTTATCCAAATTCGAATTGCGGCTGCCGAGTTTCAAAATTGCAACAGTTAGAGGGCGCAAAATTTTACGACTTTGCGAGTAAACTCAAAGTTGTTAACGATTTGTTAACCTTTACGCGAATTCGAATCTATGAGCCCCATGAGCAGTTACTTTATTATGATAAAGTACTATAAAAACACGTTCATCATTCCTTGGTCACAATCTCGTATTGATGGCATGGATGGGGCTGAACTTGACGCGCTGCGGGTCGGCTCTGTTTGGTCCTGGCGCGGGGGCGCGACTTGCATTGATGGGCCCAACGATGTGCTGCGTTTGGCGGACGCCTTCGGGTCTCGGCGTGTAATAGCAGCTGCGCGCCGCCGTGTGCGGCGCACCATCGGCCCAATTTTGCCCTCAGCAGCGCGTAGGAAACTGGCGAATCCCTCACCTACCCGCAAGCTTACCCCAAGCCCCGAACCAAATGCCCTGCTTGATGATCGCCAGGTGGTCTTTACCGATGGTTTACGGACCTACGCGGCAACACTGATCGAAACACCTGCGCAGACCTTATTGATGTTTTCGAACATTTTGCCGCCTAAGGACGTGGACCTTATCGTTGTCCAACACACCGAGCCGACAGCCAGGTATCAAAGTCGCCGTGCCCGCTTAAGCCAAATTTGCGGAATTGCACGCGGGACCGAAATATTAACACCTTCAGGCCCTTTGCGTTCAGAAAACCTGCGGGTCGGGGATCTGGTACACACCAAAGATGCAGGCCACCAAGCCATACGTTGGGTCGCGACATATTCATATTCGGCTGCGCAGCTTGCGTCCATGCCCGCTTGGCGGCCAGTCCGTGTAAAGGCTGGTGCGTTGGGCGACGCAAGCCCACGCCAAGACTTATGGTTGGCGCCACATCATCGCCTGTTGGTGCGTGGATCAGTGGCGCATAAATTGTTCAACACCACCGAAGTCTTGGTACCTGCACAGGATTTAGTGAACGGCGATACCATCGTACAAGACGTGTCTTTGACCGATGCCACATACCACCAGCTGATGCTGGGCGGACATCACGTTCTATCTGCAAATGGCGCAGACGCCGAAAGCTTTCACCCGGCAGATGCGACCCTTAGTGCGCTGTCTAACACGGATAAAAACACCTTATTGGCGACGTTTCCCAAGCTGGAAACAGACCCACATGCCTACGGTGCATACGCGCGCCGTAATCTGAGTATGTCTGAAGCCGCAATTCTTCGACATGCAGCGTAACGAGTGTCGGCCGGGGTTGATTTAAAACAACCCCGGCCAGTTCAAAGCACGCGTTACAAAGGTATCCCCCTATCAGATATCATGCACATCAATCACACCGCCCAAAGATTTAATCGCACCTTTGATTTGTGGTGTGACCGGGAAATCCTCGCCCAAATCCAGCTCGATCTCGCCCAGATCTCCGGCGAAAATACACATTTGGATTGGCCCCTTTGCCGCTCGCGCCACTGCCTGACGTGCCCCGTCCAAAACGGCCTGAACATGTGTAATCGCGGCGGCGTCCTCGATGAACACCTTCAGTCCCATACCGCCAACGTCTGCGACCACGGCATCAATCGGCGCAACGGATCGACCCAACAACTTTAACTGATCGCTTTCCAAAGTCGCCTCGACTGTGACCACAACTTGTGCGCCCGAGACCAAGACATCCTGCGCGGCTTCGAGCGTATCGGAAAAAAGCGTTACTTCATACGCCCCCGTAGGGTCAGAAAGTTGGCAAAACGCGAACCTATTTCCGCGCGCGGATTTACGGATTTGCAGGCCAGACACGACACCCGCCAACTTGCCGACCAAAGCCGACCGCTGCGCTTTCGCCGTCATAGTGTCCAATGTATAGACATCTTTGCGCTTCAACGCGCCCATGTAATCATCCAGAGGATGGCCTGACAGGTAAAAGCCAACGGCGGTGAATTCCTCTTTAAGACGCTCGGCAGGCAACCAATCCTGCGCGGGGCTCAAGCGCGGTTCGGGCAAATCATCGCCTGCTTCACCGAACAATGACACTTGGTTTGAGGTCTTCTGCTCATGAATCGCCGCCGAATAAGCGGTCAGCGCGTCCAAACTGTCAAACACCCGCCGACGATTGGGATCCAACTGATCAAAGGCGCCGGCGCGGGCCAACATTTCTAACGGGCGTTTTCCGATGCGCTTTAAATCAGCGCGGCGCGCCAGATCGAACAGCGTCGCAAACGGCTTGTCGCCGCGCGCTTGTGTAATCAACCGCATCGCTTCGACGCCGACATTTTTCAGCGCGCCCAAAGCATAGACAAGCCTGCCATCCACCACATCAAACGTGGCCTCAGACCGGTTCACGCAGGGCGGCCCCCAAGGCAGATCAAGCCCTTTGCGCACTTCTTCGAAATAGACCGCCAGCTTATCCGTCAGGTGCAAATCGCAATTCATCACCCCGGCCATAAACTCAACCGGGTGGTTGGCTTTCAGCCACGCTGTTTGATAGCTGACCACCGCATACGCCGCCGCATGGGATTTGTTGAAGCCGTAATTGGCGAACTTGTCCAGAAGGTTCCACACCTCCATCGCCTTGTCTTTGTCGACACCGTTTTTGCCCGCCCCAGCCAAAAATTTGGGGCGTTCGGCATCCATCGCTGCTTGGATCTTCTTGCCCATCGCCCGGCGCAACAGATCCGCGCCGCCCAAGGAATAGCCCGCCATTTCCTGCGCGATCTGCATCACCTGTTCTTGGTAAACGATGATGCCTTGGGTTTCGTCCAGGATATGATCAATCGACGGATGCAACGTGTCGCGTTCGGACAGATTGTTCTTAACCTCGCAGAATTTCGGGATATTTTCCATCGGACCAGGCCGATATAGTGCCACAAGCGCGATGATATCCTCGATGCAATCCGGCTTCATGCGCTTCAAAGCATCCATCATGCCCGAGCTTTCCACCTGAAACACCGCCACCGTCTTAGCCGCTGAATAGAGCTTATAGGACGCCTCATCATCCAATGGGATCAAGTTGATTTCGTTTTCTGTACCAGGCTTAGGGGCATAGATCTGCACACCATCCGCCCCGGTATGGATCCCGCGCCCAGATTTCTGGATCAAATCAATCGCGTTTTGGATCACCGTCAGGGTTTTGAGCCCCAAAAAGTCGAATTTCACCAACCCGGCCTGCTCGACCCATTTCATGTTGAATTGGGTGGCAGGCATATCTGATCGCGGATCTTGGTACAGCGGCACCAGCGCGTCCAGCGGACGATCGCCAATCACGACGCCGGCCGCGTGGGTCGACGCATTTCGCAGCAACCCTTCGACCTGTTGGCCGTAATCCAGCAATCGCTGCACGACTTCCTCGGCACGCGCCTCTTCGCGCAAACGCGGCTCGTCCGTCAGGGCCTTTTCGATGGACACAGGCTTAACGCCTTCAACCGGAATCATCTTGGACAGGCGATCCACTTGCCCATACGGCATCTGCAAAACGCGCCCGATATCGCGCACCGCAGCCTTGGACAAAAGCGCGCCAAAGGTGATGATTTGGCCTACTTTGTCGCGCCCGTATTTTTCTTTTTCTTTGTGAATGACTTCGTCGCGCCGATCCATGCAGAAATCAATGTCGAAATCCGGCATCGACACCCGCTCTGGGTTCAAAAACCGTTCAAACAGAAGGGCATAACGCAACGGATCCAAATCGGTAATCGTCAACGCATAAGCTACCAAAGACCCCGCGCCCGACCCCCGTCCGGGCCCCACGGGAATGCCTTGATCCTTGGCCCAATGGATGAAATCCGCAACGATCAGAAAGTAGCCCGGAAAGCCCATGCCTTCGATGATGTCCAGTTCGAAATCGAGCCGTTTTTGGTACTCTTCCAACGTGACGGCATGGGGGATCACGGCTAAGCGATCTTGCAGACCGGCATTGGCCTGACGGCGCAGTTCGGCCACCTCGTCATCGGCGAATTTGGGCAGGATCGGATCGCGCCGATAGGTCATGAACGCACAGCGCTGCGCGATCTCGACCGTGTTGTCCAACGCCTCGGGCAGGTCGGCAAACAGGGTCACCATTTCCTTGGCGGATTTGAAATAATGCTGATCGGTCAGGCGTCTGCGGGGCTCTTGTTGATCGACATAAGCCCCTTCGGAAATGCAGATCAGCGCGTCATGGGCTTCATACATTTTGGTATCGGTGAAGTAGACATCGTTGGTGGCCACCAGCGGCAAATCCATGGCGTAGGCCAGTTCGATATGCCCGCGTTCAGTTTGGCGTTCGGCCTCGGCCTGACCAGACGCCCCCGGATGGCGCTGCAATTCGACATAAAGCCGATCGGCAAAAATCTCGGCAAAACGCCGCATCAAAGCATCCGCTTTAGGATTTTGACCTTGTTGCAAGAGCTGCCCAATCGGCCCGTTCGGTCCACCGGTCAGACAAATCACACCGGCGCTGTACTGCGTCAATTCCTCTAAGGTGACCTGCGGCAACTGCCCGCCCTTATCCACATAAAGACAAGAGTTCAGCTTCATCAGGTTTTCATATCCAATTTCAGACTGCGCAAGCAACACAATTGCCGCTGGATCACGCGGCCTCTCGCCCGGCTGGGGAACATGAAATTGCAGATCGACCTGGCAGCCAATGATGGGCTGAATGCCTGCATCCGATAGCGTCACGGAATATTCCAGCGCCGCGAACATGTTGTTCGTGTCGGTCAGCGCCAGGGCGGGCATGTCCATCTTGCGGCACAAATCGGGCAGCTTTTTCAGACGCAGCGCGCCTTCCAAAAGCGAATATTCCGTATGGGTGCGCAGATGGATGAATCGGGGGGATGTGCTCATGGGCACAACTTACTGGCGCAGTCCTTCAGTGCAATGGGGATCTGTTCTTAACTGCGCCCAACTTGGTCCCAACCTTAGCCAGGCAACGTCCCCGCCAACACATAGCGCAAGATTTCAACCACTTGTGCCGGGGTTTGCGTGACAGCCAAAGCGGCGGCATCGACCTCTTTTAGCGCATGTTGGTGTTCGTCCTGATGCATCACAATCAAGGATTTGCCCAAGGCCGAAGCCACACCTGCATCAAAAGCCGCATTCCACTGTTTGTATTTCTCACCAAAGCGCACCACCACAATATCGGCGTCCTGCAAGCCCTTCCGGGTGCGGATCGCGTTCAGTTTCGCGCCTTTATGATCATGCCAAAACTTGCTGTCCTCGGCCCCCATAATCGCCACACCGCAATCATCGGAGGCGGCATGATCCGTCACCGGGGCGGCGAATTGCACATCCAAATCTGACGCACCGGCGATAATTTCTTCGCGCCAGTTTGTGTGAATTTCGCCGGACAAATAAACGTTGAGGGTCATGATGGTGTCTCCTATCGAGGCGTCTGTCGTCGTTACGTTTTTCCCTATCTATCGCATTTGCGCCCGCCTGCCAGCGCTTGAGGCCGTTCGAGTTGAAAATAAAGGCCGTTCAGTCAAGTCCTCGCCAAACCAAACCTTGAAAAAGCGGACTGTCTGGGCAAAATCACGTCCCAGCCATTGCCATCCTGCCAACCGGCTGTCTAATAATCCCCGCATTGCAATTGGCCGCCAAAGGAGCTGCCCTATGAGCACGCCGCTGATCCAACTGGACGGGCTGACAAAGTCCTACCCCGGTGTGATCGCCAATGATGCGGTGTCCTTAAACATTATGCCTGGTGAAGTTCACGCTTTGTTAGGCGAAAATGGGGCCGGTAAATCCACGTTGGTGAAGATGATTTATGGTCTGGTCAGCCCCGATTCGGGTCAGATGCAGATGCAGGGTCACCCCTTTGCACCGACCACCCCCCGCGCCGCACGTGGCGCCGGTGTGGCGATGGTCTTTCAGCATTTTTCGCTGTTTGATGCGATGTCCGTGGCCGAAAATATAGCGCTTGGCATGGAAAACCCACCCAAACTGCGCGATCTGTCCGAGCAGATCCGCACTGTGTCAGATACCTTTGGTTTGCCTTTGACGCCGGATGCGCGCGTTGGCGATTTGTCCGCAGGCGAACGTCAGCGGGTCGAAATCATCCGCTGTTTGCTGCAAGATCCCAAACTGTTGATTATGGACGAGCCAACCTCGGTTCTGACCCCGCAAGAGGTCGATATTTTGTTCGCCACGTTGCGCAAATTGCAGGCCAGCGGCACGTCGATCCTGTATATCTCGCACAAACTCGAAGAAATCCGCGCGCTGTGTGACACGGCGACAATTCTGCGCGGCGGCAAGGTCGTGGCCACTTGCGCACCGCAAACCACCTCGGCGCGCGACATGGCGGAATTGATGGTGGGGTCTGCGTTGAAGTCACCTGCCGCTAAGCCTGCGGCATTTGGGGACATTGCGTTGGATATTCGCGGTCTGTCCTTGCCCGCCCCGTCAACGTTTGGCATGCCATTGCGCAATATCAACTTGAGCGTGCGCAGTGGCGAAGTTATGGGCATCGGCGGCGTTGCGGGCAATGGGCAAGACGAAGTGTTGGCCGCGCTGTCGGGTGAAATGCGCAGCCCCCCGGGGTCGATCTGGTTGGAGGGCACAGATATCAGCCGCCACGCCCCCCGTGCGCGCCGCGCCGCCGGATTGCTTGCCGCCCCAGAAGAGCGACTGGGCCACGCCGCTGCCCCCGATATGAGCTTGACCGAAAACGCTATGCTGACCGGCAGCGTGCGTCAAAAGCTGGAACGTATAGGCTTTTTGAAGTGGCCCGCCGCGCGCAGTTTTGCTGAAACGATCATTCGCGACTTTGATGTGCGCACGCCGGGGCCTGGAAATGCCGCACGCGCATTGTCGGGGGGCAATTTACAGAAATTCGTAGTCGGGCGCGAAGTGTTGCAGAACCCTAAAGTATTGGTCGTTAATCAACCCACTTGGGGCGTTGATGCCGCTGCGGCTGCCGCGATCCGCCAAGCGTTGTTGGACCTGGCAGCCAAAGGGACGGCCGTGATTGTCATCAGCCAAGATCTGGATGAGTTGATGGAAATCGCGCACCATTTTGCCGCTTTAAACGCAGGCCAATTGTCCCCACCGCGTCCAACCCAAGGTCTAAGTCTGGAAGACATTGGCCTGATGCTGGGTGGCGCGCACGGGATGGAGGTGGCACATGTCTAAGCCCGCCTGCGCCAAAACAAACAAATGCGAGCGGATCGCGTCATGATCCAACTGGTTAAACGCCCCCAACCTTCAACGCTTTGGGCATATGGCGCGCCAGTGTTGGCCGTGCTGGCCACAATCCTGGCGGGGGGATGCCTGTTCGCCGCCCTGGGCAAAAATCCGGTCGATGCGATCCTGACTATTTTTTGGCAGCCGCTATTTGGCGAGTTCGCTTTCTACTACCGGCCGCAATTGCTGATCAAAGGCGCGCCTTTGGTGTTGATCGCCATCGGGCTAAGCCTGGGGTTTAAGGCCGGCATCTGGAATATCGGCGCTGAGGGGCAATACATCATGGGCGCTATTGCGGGCGCGGCAGTTGCGTTGGCTTTGTACCCTTTGGAAAGTGCGCTGATCTTCCCGGCGATGATCTTGGCGGGGGCGTTGGGCGGTTGGGCCTGGGCGATGATCCCCGCGATCCTCAAAACCCGGTTAGGCACAAACGAAATCCTCGTGTCCCTGATGCTGGTCTATGTGGCCGAGAAATTCTTGGCCTCTATGGCCTTGGGCGCGTTGAAAAATCCCGAAGGTTTTGGCTTTCCTGGATCGCGCAATTTGCAGCAATACCCGTCCGCACATAACGCGGATATTTTCGCCAATTCCGGGATGCATTGGGGGGTGGTCGCCGCCCTGATCGCGGTGATTTTTGCTTATGTTTTGCTGACCCGTCACCGTTTAGGTTTTGCCATTCGTGTTACCGGGGACGCGCCCCGCGCGGCTGCATTTTCCGGCGTGAACCCCAC
>JBGCEM010000005.1:0-5695 GCA_045106335.1 Paracoccaceae bacterium
TTCCAAGTCGAGATATGATGATTTCCGTCCATCTTGCCCATGCCAACGCATACCTACCACCCGCACGGACAAGGCATCACGATTGGGGGTGGAGCGGCCTGAGAGCTTTGAAGCAGTAACTTGGGCACAGCTAAGAGAAATACTGTCTGTACGGTGACCATATGATCAGGTTTGACCTTTTCGCGGAAGGCGGTATAGCCTGGCATTGTATGAAATGGCGTGCCTCAAATGCTGGAGTATACTTGGAGTGCTGCGGCGAAGCGCTCGATTGTCAATGCAAGGTCTAAAATAGGCCGATCCACCTAATATCATTTGTATACATCCCAGTTCTGTCACTTTTAGTCTCAAGCTGTTGCAGGGCAGACAACTTCGATCAAAGATGGACCACTGTCTGAAAGACTGGCAGAGAGTGCTTTCACAAAGCTGTCCATGTCTGCTGTTCTTGTTCCGGGAACTCCGTGACCCTTGGCCAAAGACACCCAATCCAGCGTTGGATTTTCGACGTCAAACATTGCCTGAGCATTCTTCCCGAAACGCTCCACTCCTACATTTACAAGTTCATTGCGCAGAATCTGATAGCCGCGATTGGCGAATACGATCACCGTTACGTCTAGGTTTTCGCGCGCCATGGTCCACAAAGACTGAAGGGTATACATGGCGGATCCGTCTCCTGTCAGGGCAATAACTTTCTGCTCAGGGCACGCGATGGCTGCGCCAGTAGCACAGGGCAAGCATAGACCGATTGCACCGCCAGTTCCTGCCAGCATTTCATGAGGTCGCGCTGTCGCAGTAGGGGGCAGGACCTGCAACCCCGAAGTAACAGATTCATTGCACACAATAGCATTTTCCGGAATGAGGGCCGCTAAAGCCAAACCCACTTTTTCCAAAGTCAGTTGACCGCTGGGAATCGACGGGAGATTGAGCGGCTGAACATTTACAGCGGTTTTGCCCGTAACCCCGACAGCATCCGCCAAAGATTGCAAAGTCCAGGTGATATCATCCGTCGAGGTGCACAAACTGGCAATCACGCAGTCAGAGGGCTCAGGAACGCTTGGCTTTCCGGGGTAGGCAAAAAACGCGACAGGTCTGTCCGTGCCGACCAATGTGATCGATGATGTTCCGACCAACTGCGCGATCTTGGGACCGACTGGATAAACCAGCTGGTCCAGTTTCGCGGTACCTGCACCCTTGGCGATCCGAGAGATCAGCGTGTCCGCCATCAAACGGCATCCTGTCGCTGAGCCAATCTTGCCAGCCAACTCGCGCAGCGGTCCAAACAGAGCGCTACCACCTATCATGAGGGCGGCGTTTGGCATCTTCAGGCGCGCGGCCGCTGCTTCGATGTCCCTTGAAGAGGGTCGATGAAGCGTTTGCTCGTGCATATGCTGCCGGGCCGCGGCGTTCCCTTTGTTCCATGCCGTATCGGCAGGCAGAACAAGTGTCGCTATTTGACCGTTTTGGGACCTAGCGGCTTGGATCGCTGCCGCTCCATCCACAGCAACACTGGCGGCATCGCCAGACACGCGAGTCCAATGGCTCACCGCGTGGCTAATGCCCAATATGTCGCCTTTCAGAGGGCTTTCGTAACGCAGGTGATGCGTTGCATGATCGCCGACGACATTCACAATTCCGGACCCTGCTTTTCGGGCGTTGTGTAGATTTGCGAACGCATTGCCAAAGCCCGGTGCGAGATGCAGAAGCGTGCCTGCAACATCCTGCTTCATGCGGAAATAACCATCTGCTGCACCCGTTGTGCCACCTTCAAACAGGCACAAAACGCAGTTCATTTCCGGGTGTTCGTCTAGGGCCGCCACGAAATGCATTTCGGAGGTGCCAGGATTGGCGAAAACTGTGTTCAAGCCATTGTTCAAAAATGTCTTCACCAACGAATGAGCGCCGTTCATTTGATTGTTCCTTGACCAATTCCTGAGCGAGTTTAGCGGACGCGAAACTTAAATGTCATGGAGTTTGTTTTCGCGGGGTCACTCAATTTAATTTGAGCGCGGGCGGTTTCTTCAAATGATCGACCGAGACATTTCGCTGTTACTGGGCAGAGCCTAGGCATTCTAGGCTGCACGTGCGAATACAGGTGGAGCAAGGACAGTACTGCTCCGGCCGAGCCGCGCGTTCAATCGTTTCTGGACGACGGGTTTTGAGGTGTAGGATGCGGCAAGGAGGGCGGAAACCAGTCATTGTCTGCGTATGCGAAATCCTTTGGCGCAAACAAATGAAACTAACATACAGAAACCTTCCAAAGCTCGATCCCCGTCGCGCTGCCGCAAATTGGCTTAGAGCCCATAGCTCACCTAACGAGATCACAATTTCCTCAGTACTTTGCTGACAGAATGCAATGGAGGAAACAGATGCACGCCTTGATTTTTTCTGGTCGGTCGCAGACCTGTCGGGTCGTGTTTTTCTTGGTCACATGAACGTGTCTCGTTACTTCGCTGCGTGTTCCGACGGTGTCTTCGCTATCCAATAGGAAATAGGCTTGACCGCAAATGATGCGCGAACTGGACGTCGGCTTTCATTTACTGTTGCGAACGCCCAGAGCGATTGTCACGCTGAACTTTCGGCTGCTGACGCAATGCGGTTAAAGACCTCAGTTGTCGCTGTCAGTTCCAAAATCCATGACCTTTCTGCGCTGGCGTGTGTCCGATTTAGTGACTGCTTGAAATAGCTTGTAACGATCGAAGTAGTGCTCAGCGCTTTATTGACATCCTTCGGATGGTCGTAATTCCAAATTGGTGAAAACTAAGAATTCTTGTACAACCTCAACCTTCTCACTTCCGAGGCATGGATCCGTGTCGCAAAAGCCGAAATTTCGGTACAGAGGATGAGCGGAGGACATTTAGGCCGCAGTATCAAGAAAGAGCCGTTCATTGCCAACTTGACGGGCGTCGTCGAGCATGTTTTCGATCAGTTTTTGACCAACATCGTGAACGTCTGAACCTACGTACAGTCAATTGATCTCGCCAGAGTTTTCGGAAAGCCGCTTAAGCAAAATAAGTCCAAGGAGAGTTCCGGTTTCGTCACCCGCCATCGCGAAACGGCCATCGAGCTGCATGTAATCGTCAAGGTTGTCCAATGTTTTGGACAAGTAATCTTTGGGGTTTCGAGAAAACCCGGAGGCTTTCTCAAATTCTCCAATGTTCCATTCGAGGTAGCGAAGCGTTATTGCCTCCACCCTGACTAGGTTCCTGGTTGTCGTGGCATATGATACAGTAACTGACTTTTCGATTTATTCCGCTTGGCCAAAGCTGTGAGATTTATCCACTCGGCCCATGATCGGTGGGTTTTCAAACACACGTCAACAATACAAAATCCCAGCGAAGCGTCAGTCGAGCTTTCGGCTTGGCGAGATAGCAGAAAATCGTACACTTGGCAGGATCCAGCAAAATTGGCTCCATCCTACCCTCCGCTGGAAACAGCACGAACTGCAGCAATGGACCGGCAGTAGCGGTCGAGAACGGTTTATCGAATGTTAGTCGAATAGCATATTGTGCAGGCTGAGCTCCTTTAAACAGTAATCTGTCACTGAAGATTCGCCGGCGCCGGCAGCATAATGTCTGTGCTCAGCTTGAACTTCCGATCAAATAGCATCGCGTCGCCATAGACTTTAAGCGCGCGGAAGCCATGAGCTGCCCCATCATTTATCCTCGATCGTCTGTTGCGATTCCGATATTCTTCAGGCGGCTGTGCCACGCGTAACGCAGACTGCTGATGGAATGTTTTGGAGATGGAGCAAGATCATTTTCCCGCATGTATCTGTTGACCGTACTCTTCCGAACCACAGGCAAGCCAGACAAGCGCGTCGTTTATTGCAGGATTCCATGATCGGACCGTAACTGCTGAGGACTTCATTCTCTCGCTTTCCCGCACCAGTGATTTATTTTCAAATCGGGTGTAAATCTTATCAGGGGTGGTCATAGCAGCCTGTGATGTACTGGACGGTTCACCAAGCAACGTTCTAGGGTGATCCTCGAGGGGCGGCAGATCTGTAGCATCTCGTCTGCTTTGGTGAAGCCATAAGGGCCGTTTCCTTAGGGCCAAGCGGTTTTTACGCAGCGCGGTGCAGCTCTTAACATCTCAAATTTTCCTATGACAGGGGTATTAGCTGGTTTAGCTTGATCCAGTGTGCTTTGAACCCCACTTTTATTTTGCGCAATTTGTGAGACGCTCAGAAAGCTCTCAATAATGCAGTGAAGTTGGGGGTCAAAAGCGCTGATGTTAGACATTTGCGATAGCGTCATTATTGCTCCCACTGGCTATAACTGACGATTGTCAATCAGCGGAACTCCTTAGAAACTTTAGCAAATCTTTTGACACGGTTCGAGCGGGAACTTGGCCAAAAACTTGTAGGCAACTTGAAGAATTTGATCAACATTTTTGGCAACGATAATAGTTTTTATACATTCATTGATCTGAGCTGGTTTGGAAGCGTTCGCTTGTCGTTTAACTCCCAGTAGAATAGGCTTAAGTCTAGCTGTTAAAAAGCGGTTACAGAACCGCATGGCCGTCGATAGGATCACATTATGAGCACGACTTCTCAACTTTGGAAAAACGGTCTATTTAAGAAAAAGCAAGAAGCTTTGCCTTTCATTGATTGGACAGATGCCACTGAGGCGAGTGATGGTACCAAAGAGACTGAGTTGCACGAAGCGTACCATGAAAAACTGGCTTCTTCACTAAAAACCCCAAAAAAACTGTTCGACAATATGCGAATCCGATCTTTGCCTATTGCCGAAGTAGTAGTTGGAAATCCTGTATCCGGCCGCGTTTTGGATCTGGGATGTGGAACAGGTTACTTGTCTGCCTGGCTAGCCATGAACCGTCAAGTCGATGAGGTCTATGCACTGGAGCAAACAACTTCGGCAGTTACGAGCCTTATACCTAAAGTGTTAGAAGCCGTGGGTACGCCGGTCGGTTTAGTTCAACCCGTGCGAGGTTCATTCAATAGTATCCCAGTCACAAACCACTTCGATTGGATGATAGCGAGTGGAAGTATGCACCACGCTCGTTATCTCTTCCACGTCGCCAGTGAATGCTACAAAGGGCTGAAGCCAGGGGCTTGTTTGATCGTGCAAGATTGGTGCTGGCCCGATAATACCACTGTTGAGGCATTGAGTGAAACATATGATGCGCACCAGAATTTTCAGGGTGTTGCTGATATCCAGCAGAAAGATAGGAATGAATTCTCCTATCGGGAATGTGAGTACAAAATGGCTGTGCATCAGGCCGGTCTCAACCTTGTAGAATTTTGTTACGTAGACTACTTGGTGCCAAACTTAAGAGAGCGAAATATTCCTCAGCGTCCTTTTGTGATGGTCGCTCGTAAGCCAGTAAAGCCAATTCTAGAAGTGCCTCATCGGCATGCAGTCGTTGGTCCCGAGCTGAGTTAAAGTAGAACGTTCGCGGCTTAATCCGCTCCATTGATCGTATTTTCTTCATTCCAGCCTGTCCGTCATCATATAGTTTGAGACAGAGGGCGTTTTGACTTTGAGGAGTCATCGCTCACCTGGGTTTAATTAAGCAGCGGACTTGGCGTACTGCAATCGCCTTAACGTCATAGTTTCCCTTTTGATCTTCTCCCGTTCAAGAAAAATAGTGTGGCCTCAGCCCGTATGTATATCGGCGTGTGTGACGTTCTTTAGGCTCTCGTGGTATCGCTGATGGTTGTAATGCTCATCGAAGG
>JBGCEM010000006.1:0-10389 GCA_045106335.1 Paracoccaceae bacterium
CACGACGTTTTGTTCCAGCATCTCAACGGCTGCTTCCAAGGGCAGTGCATCCGATGGCCGTATTTCCAGCGTCACTGTGCGCAGACGATCCCGGTGACGGATTTCCGTCGGACCTGCCGTCAACACAACATCTGACAGGGCGGACACAGGCACGATCAGCCCGCTGGGCGTGACTACGGGATAGCTGCCCACATCCTGGGTGCGTACAGCCGCGCTGACATTCGTGTCGCCCTTTAGCACCAGGTCCACACGTTCTGCCCCAATGGTGATTTCCGCAACGCGCAGCCCGTCATTGAATGCGTCAACTGTGGCCGCCAGACCCGAACTATCAAGCCCAGCATCCGCCAAGCGCAAACGGTCTGGGATCAAACGGACCTCGGGCGCGCCAAGTTCCAGCCCCGGAATCGGGCGAAATTGGTGGCCTTCCGAGCGCGGCAATAATCCCGCGACAATCCCAGCGGCCCGCCCGGCAACGCCTAAGATTTCATTTAGGTCTTGGCCTGAGATATTCAGCTCAATCGCGCGGCCCCCACCAACACCACGGCCAAACAACGATGGCTGTGTCATAAAGCCAAAGGTGCCAGGTTCTGCGAAAATCGGACGGCTGAGCACGGGGATCAGATCGCCCGCCCGCTGTCCATCGACGGCTGCCGCACCCACAAAGGAATTGCCCGGCGTGGCGACGAAAAAGAAATTCTCAATCGTCGCAGTCCCATCTTCGGTCTGGGTCGCCGGCGCGGCATCCCAAAGCGGTTCTGCCACAGCTTCAATGCGCTGTGCGATGGTTTGCGTGGTTTCCAGATTATAACCCGGGGGCGGAATGATCAGCCCAAAGACCAGATTGCGGTTGCCCTCGGGCAGGTATTCCAGACGCGGCAAAAACGTATAGCTGGCAAGCGCCGCCCCGCCCGCAATGACGCCGACCATCACCAGCCCAATAATGCGAAAGCGCACCGTCAGGCGCACATAGGCCATCACCAACGCGCGGAAACCCGCAGCGATATGATCCAGTCCCCATAGGCGCATGGGCTTTTGGTCTTTAGCTGTTAACAAGCGGCTGGCCAGGGCGGGGATCACGGTCACAGCAACCACCAAAGACAGCAGGACCGACACCGAAATCGCCACAGCAATGTCGCGGAACAATTGCCCGGCTTCCAGCTGCATAATCAGGATCGGCAAGAACACCAAAACAGTCGTCAAAGCTGACACCAGGATCGCGCCCCAAACCTGTTGCGCGCCGTGATAGGCGGCGTCTTTGCGGCTGTGACCCGCTTCACGCAACCGGTAGATATTTTCCAAGACAACAATGGCCGCATCCACGATCATACCGACGGCAAAAGCAATGCCCGCCAAGGAAATCACATTCAACGTTCTCCCGGTCAGTGCCATCACCACAAAGGTCGCCACGATCGACACCGGGATAGACAGCGACACCACCAGCGTGGCGCGGGGCGAGCGCAGGAACAGCATCAGGATAATCGCCGCCAGCACGCCACCGATCCAGATGTTCTGCGTGACCAAGGATATCGCACCGTCGATATAGATTGTCTCGTCATAGACTTGCTTGAGCTGCAGGCCTTGTTCCGCGACGGGACCTGTTTCCAGATCCGCCAACACGCCGCGAAGCTCTTCCATCACCGAAATCACATTGGCGCCGGAATCGCGCACGATGTTGAACGCCAGTCCTGGCGCGCCTTTGAAACGTAACGCCGAAGTAGGCTCTTTATAAGCAAAGGCGACCTCGGCCACATCTGCGACCCGCACGCGGCCGGTGCCCCCAGACCCGGCTTCAGATCGCAAGACCACATCGCGGATGGCCGCTTCGGTGTTCAGATTGCCTTCGGTACGCACCACATATCGGCGCTTGCCCTCGTCCACATCCCCGGCCGAGACCGAGATATTTTCCGCCCGCAAGATCCGCACCACTTCGGGCACGGTCAGCCCAAAGCGTGATAGTTTGCGCGGATCGACCACAATCTGCAGTTCGCGCGTCACACCGCCAAAGACGTTCACGGCGGACACGCCTTCGATCCGTTCCAGCCGATCCTTGATGACATCCTCGACAAAATCACCATAGGTGGGCATCGCGCGTGTGTTGCCCGGGGCGGCGGTCAGCAGCACCCAAGCGATGGGACTGTCATCGGCCCCAGAGGTATTCAGCGACGGCTCAGATGCCTCATTTGGATAACTGGCGACCCGGTCCAAACGGTTCGACACCAGCAGCAAAGACTGGCTCATATTCGAGCCCACAGCGAATTCCAGCGTGACCTCGCCCCGCCCTGTGCGTGAGCGTGAGGTCATGATTTCCAGCCCCTCAAGTCCGCGCAGGGCTTCCTCTTGCGGGTTCACGATTTCGCGTTCAATCTCAGAGGGCGCCGCGCCAGGCCAGGCCGTTTCAATCACGATGATCGGTTTGCGCACATCCGGGGCCAGCTGAATCGGGATCCGCGTCAGGGCAATCAAGCCGAACAACACAGCCATCAAAACGGTGGCAATGACCGCGACGGGACGGTCGATAGCAAAGCGAATGATATCCATTATCCGCCCTCAGCGCGGCGGGCCGAGACCGCTTGACCCGGGCGCAAGCGTTCATTGCCCCGCACCACCACCAGATCGCCCGCAGTTAGGCCCGAGACAACTTCGTACCGATCCCCGATGGCGACACCCAGTTCCACAGATCGCGGTTGCGCGGCATCCTCTTGGACCACGAACACAGTCCAGCCGCGCGCGGATTGAACCAGCGCATCTTTGGGCACGGACAACGCCTCGCGCGCGCTGCCGATTGGGATCTGCACAGTCAGCGATGCGCCCACAGCGACACTTGCCAGCGCCGTCAAATCAGAGGACGTCAACCGCACCGAGCGGGTCCGTGTTGCGGGATCTTCTAACGGCAGGATCGCGCGCACATTGGCGGACAATTGCGCCCCTTGCGGTGTTGTGGCCTGCACCTGTTGCCCAAGTTTAAGCCCAGCCACATAGCGTCCGGGCACGCGCGCATCGATTTCAAAGCTTTCCGTGTCAATCATGCGCAACACCGGCGTGCCCGCCTGCAAAAACGCACCAGGAATGGTCTGCACATCGACAATCACCCCAGCAAAGGGCGCTGTGATCTGGCTGCGCGCCAGGCGATAGCGGCTCTCATCCAACCGGGTCTGCGCAATCGTGCGCCGGGCCTGCGCGGCGACCACTTCGGACCGGGCTTCCAACACATTGGCATTGGCATCATCAAAACGGCCCTGGCTGAACGAGCTGGAGCCGCGCAATGCGTCCGTGCGTTGAAACACAGTTTCGGCGCTGTTCAGGCGCGCTTGGGCTGTCTCAATGCGGGCGGCCGCTTCTTGCAGCTCGGCCTCGGATTGGGTGACAACGATCGCCAACAATTCCTGGTTCAGATCCACCAACGGATCGCCCTGCGCCACCACATCGCCGACCAACACATGCACCCGGTCGACATTGCCCGCGACCCGGCTGGCAATCACCCCATCGCGCGCCGTCACCACATCCGCAAACACCGGCACTGTTTCGGTCAGAGCCCGCATATCGACCTGTTGTACAATCACAGCGGCGGCGCGTCCTTGCGCCAAACTTTGTCCAGCAAACAGGATAACCGCCAGAGCGGTCCAAAAGGTAGATATGCGTGTCATGGTGGCCCCAATCGATGTGACAAACCAGTTAGGGCGATTTTGTGCAAAGCCAACATAGCACCCGGATAAGGCGCCTTAAGCGCGCAGCTGGAAGCCTTTGGCGATGTGATTGCGGACAAAATAGATCAACAAGACCCCAGGCAGCAGCGACAGGATCGTCATCGCCATGACCAACCCCACATCGGTTTGAAACCCAAAAAGGCTCTCAATCGCCATGGAAATCGGCTTGCCCCCGGTCGAGGTCAAGATCCGTGCGAACACGACCTCGACCCAGGAAAAGATAAAGCAAAAGAAACTGGCCACTGCGATCCCGGGCGCGATGATTGGCAGCAAGTGTTTGACGAAGAAGCCCGGCAAGGAATGCCCATCGACAAATGCGTTTTCGTCAAATTCGCGGGGCACAGCCGAAATGAAACTTTCCAAAATCCAGATGGTGACGGGGATGTTGAACAAGCAATGGATCAGTGCAATACCCAGCGGGGTGTTCAGCAAATTCACCTTTGCAAACAATAAGAACACCGGCAGTGACAGCACCACCGGGGGTGTGATCCGAAAGGCCAGCAGCATCAGCAACAGATGGCGATCCCCGATGAACGCATAGCGCGAAATGGCGTAAGCTGCGGGCAGCCCGACGCTAAGACATAAAGCGATATTGATCGCCACATAGGTCATCGAGGTCCACAGCGAGGCCACCAAATCGGGGTCCGCGAACAGGTTTTTGTAGTTCAAAAGGGTAAAGGATCCGGTGGCGATCTCGGCGCGGGGCAGTGTGGACATAAAGCTGAGCAACACAGATTGCGCCAGCGGGGCCAACATCGCGATTGCCAGACAGATCAATGCCAGGATTTTCGGGGCGCGCCACATCATGGGGCAGCCTGCCCTTGGCGCGCGCTGGCGACTTTCATCGCCCAAGCCACCAGCAAAACGATCAAAACATACACCACAGACCGCGCCGCGGCCGGCCCATAATTGAACGCGGCGATGTCCTCGCCCAGCTCTAAAGACAGGAACGAGGTCGCCTTATTCGGCCCGCCCGCATTGATGCCGAACGCCTCGGTGTAGATCATCAAACTGTCCATCACCCGCAAGATCAACGCCATCATCAACACACCGCGCAGCTTTGGCAGTTGGATATAGCGAAAGACGGACCATGCCCCGGCCCCATCAATTTTCGCAGCTTGATAAAAGGCATGTGGGATCGCGGACAGACCTGAATAGACCAAGATCGCCACCAGCCCGACCCAATGCCAAGTGTCCATCGTCAGGATCAAGATCCAGGTATGCACAGCGTTGAATTTATGATCAAAATCCCACCCAGACAGCGCGATCAATTGACCCAAAAGCCCATATTCTGGATTGATGAAGCCCAGCCAAATCCCAGGGATCATATTCCACGGCACCACCAATGGCAGCGCCAAGATCATCAAAATCGCGCTTTTGCCCCAGCTGTGTTTTGGGATGATTAACGCAATCGCGATGCCCAAGGGAAACTGGATGAGCAGCACCAGACTTGTGAACAACAAACTGCGGGCCAAAGCGGCGTAAAGGTCCGGTGTGCCGACCAGGTCGGTGTACCACTCCGAACCAACCCAGAAGCGACTATCCAACGTGAAAATATCGAAAAAAGAATAGTTTAGCACTGCGATCAAAGGCACAAGGCCGACGAAACTTAGCACTGCCACGGCGGGCAAAACCAGCCACCACGCCGCGTTGCGCGTTTGTTTCACAACGCCGCCCGAAGCACCTGCGCCAGTTCCGATGCAGTGAGTTTGACGGGGTTTTTCAAGCTAGACGAGGCGGTTACAGACGCTTCTGCCAACTGCATTATCTGGTCGTCTTGAACACCCCACTCTGCCAAACGCGGCAGGTTTTGTGCGCCCAGCCAAGCTTCAAACCCAGAATAGGGGTTCTGCGCATCGAAAGGCGCGAACAGGTCCGTGATCGCCGTTTGGCACATCATGATGTCGCGGCGAATGTCGGATGTGCACAGATTTGACGCCAAATTCGCCCGCATCACCGGCACCAACAAGCGCCCACACAAGGCGCCATGTGGGGCCGGCACCGCAGCGCCCAAGATCGAGGCAAGCCCATGCACCGCGCCCAAGCCCCCATTGGCCAAGGCGATCCCGCTGGACACGCTGCCCCAAGCCAAACGCGACCAGGCTTCGGGGCTGTTCGTGGTGATAACGTCTTTCAAAGCAGTCAAAGTGCTGGCCACAGCCGGGCCCGCCAATGCACGCGTGAACGGGGTGGCCTTGGCAGATGTGTAGGCTTCGATATTTTGCACCACCGCATCCAAACCGGAATAAAGCACAACATGCTTCGGCGCGCTTTGCATCATATCAGGGTCTATTATGGCGGTTTTTGGCTGCAATCCAGACCCGCGCAAGCTGATCTTGGCGGCAGATTGCGCCGCACCCAGAACTGCGTTGGCCGTGACTTCAGAGCCGGTCCCGGCAGTGGTTGGCAGCACGATCAGGGGCAAATCACCCAGCGTTGTATGGGTCTTAGCAAAGTCTTCATCCGTCAGTGGCGCACCTTTGTGCATCGCGACCAGCAGGGCTTTGCCTGTATCAATGACTGACCCGCCGCCGCAGGCGATGAGCGCAGAAAAGCGTGTGGATTGAACGGCTTGCCAGGTCACATTGACCGACTTGATTGAAGGTTCAGAACCGCATTCCACAGTTTCATAGGGCACGCCCGCCGCATCCAACACTGTCCGCACCGGGGCTGACGCCGCGTTTGAAGCACCCTTGACCAGCAGCACCGGCCCTTTGGGCACCATATCCAGCAATCTGCGATGCGTGCCTGCCCCAAATTGGATCTCGGTGCTGCACAGGATCGAGAACGGTGTCATCGCGCTTAATAGCTTAAAGTCGAAGATACAGCGCGTTGCCAATTGGCATATTTCTTGTCACGATGCGCGGCAGACATTTGCGGCTGGAATTGACGATCAAGGTCCCATCGTTGGGCGAATTCGTCCTGGCCCGGCAAGAACCCAGCCTTCATACCCGCAAGCCAAGCAGCGCCCAAGGCCGTCGTTTCCAGCACTTTGGGTCGATCCACTGGCGCATCGATAATATCGGCCAGGAATTGCATCGCCCAGTTCGACGCGCTCATCCCGCCATCTACGCGCAACACGCTGGAACTGGCACCCGCTGCCCAGTCCGCGCGCATCGCATCCAGCAGATCGCGGGTTTGATAACCAACACTTTCCAACGCCGCCTTGGCCAGTTCGTTCGGGCCGGAATTGCGCGTCAACCCAAAGATCGCGCCGCGACACTCCGGGTTCCAATAGGGCGCGCCAAGCCCGGTAAAGGCTGGCACCAACACAACCGATTGCGTGGGATCGGCCGCTTCGGCCAAGGGTTGTGTTTCTGACGCATCGCGGATCATCTTCAACCCATCGCGCAACCATTGCACCACAGCACCCGCAACAAAGATCGAGCCTTCCAGCGCATAAGTTGGCTTGCCATCCAGTTGATAGGCAATGGTGGTCAGTAGGCGATTGTTCGATTTCACCGGGGTGTCGCCTGTGTTCAAAAGCGCAAAACAACCCGTACCATAGGTGCTTTTCAGCATGCCCGGTTGAAAACACGCCTGCCCTATTGTTGCGGCCTGTTGATCGCCTGCCACACCGCAAATTGGAATGGACCGCCCGAACAAATCCGCGCGGCTGTCCCCGAACGCGGCGGCGCTGTCTTTGACCTCTGGCAGCATCGCCATAGGAATGTCGAACAGATCGCAGATGGTTTGGCTCCACCGGCCTTTGCGAATGTCGTAAAGCATCGTACGGGCAGCATTGGTGGCGTCGGTCACATGAGATGTGCCGCCCGTCAGTTTCCAGATCAAAAAGCTGTCGACTGTGCCAAACAACAGCTCGCCCTTTTGCGCCCGCGCCCGTGCGCCGTCCACATGATCCAGGATCCATTTCAGTTTGGTAGCGGAAAAATACGGATCAACAAGCAGCCCCGTGCGGTCTGAAAACATGTCTGAGTGACCGGCATCGCGCAGTTCTTTGCAAAAATCAGCCGTGCGGCGATCTTGCCAAACAATGGCGTTATGGATCGGCTGCCCGGTGGCGCGATCCCAGACGATGGTGGTTTCGCGTTGGTTGGTAATCCCGATGGACACAATGTCAGCTGCGTCCACACTGGCGCGCTCGATCACTGCGCGGCAGGTGCCTGCGGTTGTGCTCCAAAGGTCGCTGGGGTCATGCTCAACCCAACCGGAATCGGGGAAAATCTGCGGAAATTCTTCCTGCGCTTGCGCAACAGGTGTGAGGCTTTCATCAAACAAGATCGATCGGGTAGAGGTGGTGCCCTGGTCAATCGCAAGTATATATTTCATGAAAATTCCCCTGTTAGTCGTAGGATGTGGGGCACGAAACGCGCCCCACACGATGTTGCATTTACTGCCAAGATTTGATCAGCTCGTCATACGCGATGGTCTGAGGTGTTTCGTCCTCATTTTCCAGTTTCGCATAAGGCGCACCAGGCTGCGACAACCAGTGCTCGGCGCTCATCTCGTCATTCAGCTTGGGACCCAACGGACCTTGGACGCCCGCACGTTCCAGACGCGACAGCACTTTTTCCTGATCTTCACACAGTTGATCCAACGCTTCCTGTGGCGTTTTCGCACCGGACATGGCATCGCCAATGTTCTGCCACCACAGCTGCGCCAGCTTTGGATAATCTGGTACGTTTGTGCCTGTTGGCGACCACTGAACCCGTGCAGGTGAGCGGTAGAATTCGATCAAACCACCCAATTTATCCGCACGATCCGTGAAGTGCTGGCTGTCGATTGTGGATTCCCGAATGAAGGTCAGACCCACATCGGATTTCTTCAAATCAACTGTTTTGGACACAACGAACTGCGCATAAAGCCACGCGGCTTGGGCGCGATCCACAGGTGTGGATTCCATCAAGGTCCAGGATCCAGCATCCTGATAGCCGATCTTCTGGCCCTCTTTCCAGTAAACCCCGTGCGGAGACGGCGCCATACGCCACTTGGGCGTGCCATCTTCGTTCATCACAGGCAATCCGGGCTCAACTGTGGCTGCTGTAAAGGCCGTGTACCAGAACATTTGCTGAGCAACATTGCCTTGGGCCGGGATTGGTCCAGCTTCAGAGAAGGTCATACCAGCCGCTGCGGGGGGCGAGTATTTGTTCAGCCACTCAATCGCTTTGGTCACAGCATAGACCGCCGCAGGTGCGTTTGTTGCACCGCCACGCGCCACACAAGATCCAGTGGGTTGCGAGTTTTCGTTCACACGAATGCCCCACTCATCCACAGGCAAACCGTTCGGCTCGCCGGCGTCGCCCATGCCTGCCATAGACATCCACGCATCGGTATAGCGCCACCCCAACGAAGGGTCCTTCTTGCCGTAATCCATGTTGCCATAAACTTCGCCTTCGACGTCCATGTGGCTAAGATCACGCCCGGTAAAGAACTCGGCGATGTCTTCATAAGCGGACCAATTGACCGGCACGCCCAAATCATAACCAAAGGCGGCTTTGAAATCGGCTTTGTTCTTGTCGTCGTTGAACCAATCATACCGGAACCAATAGAGGTTCGCGAATTGCTGAGTGGGCAGTTGATACAGCTTGCCATCCGGTCCTGTCGTAAACGAAGTGCCGATGAAATCACCCACATCCAAAGTTGGCAGCGTGACGTCTTTGCCCTCGCCCGCCATCCAATCGGTCAGATTGCGCACTTGCTTATAGCGCCAGTGGGTTCCGATCAGGTCGCTGTCATTGATATAGGCGTCATAGATGTTTTCGCCCGACTGCATTTGCGTTTGCAGCTTTTCAACAACATCGCCTTCGCCGATCAAGTCATGCGTGACTTTGATACCCGTGATGGCTGTGAACGCAGGGGCCAGCACGTTGGCCTCATATTCATGAGTGGCGATGGTTTCGGACACCACTTTGATTTCCATGCCCGCATAAGGTTGGGCGGCGTCCACAAAGAACTGCATTTCTGCTTCTTGGTCCGCCCGCGACAGGACCGAAAGATCCCCGATTTCGCCGTCTAGGAACGCTTTGGCGGCGTCCATGTCTGCAAAAGCAGGTGTGCTCAGCAGGCCAAGTGACAGCACCAGCGCCGTACTTGATTTGAGTGAGAATGTCATTATTTCCTCCCATATTGGTAATGACGTTTCAGATTGAGTGCACGGCAGATGTTTCAGCCCCTGCTATGCCCCCGCGTCCCTGTTACACCCAGCGAAACACCGCTGCGGCATAAACAAGGCAGACCAGCAATGCGAACGGTTGGTTCGCACCGACAATCCCCAACCAGGCCAGGTTGATAAAGGCCGAGCCAAGAAGTGTGATAAAAAGACGATCCCCACGCGTTGTTTCAATGCGCAAAATCCCTTTGCGCGGCGTTTCGGGGAATTTGATCGCCAGCACCGTGAACACTGTCAACGTGCATGCGATGCAGATAAAAAAGATCGCCGTGGGCCAGGTCCATGCCATCCAGTCCATGTCAGTATCCTCTCAACGTCCAGACTTACACGCGACCCAAGGCAAAGCCCTTGGCGATGTAGTTGCGCACAAAATAGATCACTAAGGCACCCGGCACGACCGTCAGCACGCCCGCTGCAGCCAATACGCCCCAGTCGATCCCTGCCGCCCCTTGGGTCCGGGTCATGATCGCGGCGATGGGTTTGGCATCTACCGTGGTCAAGGTCCGGCTGAGCAACAATTCAACCCATGAGAACATGAAACAGAAGAACGCCGCA
>JBGCEM010000007.1:0-15138 GCA_045106335.1 Paracoccaceae bacterium
ACAACCGATCCGACATATGCGTGCAGCGGTGCCATCATGGCATCAAACCAGACTGCGAAGAGAAGCGTGACCCGGATGAGCGACAATGACCCGAAAGAAAAAGGAAAAACGAGCTTGACCCAAACACCCAATTAGAGAAGCTATCATTGATGCTATCAAGGATGGGCGTATCAACCGTGTCGGCAATCATTCGGATTTTGACGGCTACGCTGCTATTTACGTTTACCATCACGAAGTTGCGTCAGTTTTGAAGGGCAATGCTGCCCCCGCAATGTCCATCGAAGTTTTCGGAAAGGCTGTCGGGGCCAATCAACTGCCCGCTCTGCGCCGTCTCGTGGTGAATGGTCACACACCGGCAACATCCCTACGAAATCCAAAAACCAATGCGGTTCAACACTATTTCTCTCCAGAGGACACAATAGCTTTCCATGCAAATTTCTTCACATTGAGAACGTTATCAAAGTTCTCTGGTATGTCATGGCAGCGTTCAGGTGCCTTCCTAAAGAGTGCTGATATTCTTCCGTTTTCACCAGACGGAGTTGACTACGGCAACATATTTTTGCGGTCAGATGTCGAAGCGGCATTGTCACAGTAGGAAGACTGCTGTCTCATCATAAGACCTTTCGCAAAGCTTGAAATGCAAAAGGCGGAGCGTAGAGCTCCGCCTTTTGCATTTGCAGATGCCAGACATGATTTCTTTAAAAAGGCAAACTCTGATCCAGCAAAGAATTTTGGGTACGCTTCTAAGTTTCTTTTGCGCACGCTTCACCTTTTTCTGACTTCAAATTCACAATACCTGAACTTAACCACATTTTGAGTGGCCGCAGGATCCGCACGTCATGCAGCCTTCGACCATACGCAGATCGAAACCGCCGCAACTGGAACAGGCGGATCCTTTTGGGCGATTTAGGGTGACGATTTCGGATTTCGGATCGGCCTTTAGGCCCATACCCTCGCCCGCGATGAAGCCGATGCGGATCATGTGCTGCTCGATGACACCTCCGATGGCGGCAAGGATGGACGGGATGTATTTTCCGTTCATCCAAGCGCCGCCCCGCGGGTCGAATACCGCTTTAAGCTCTTCGACGACGAAGGACACGTCACCGCCCCGGCGAAACACAGCCGAGATCATTCGGGTGAGCGCCACGGTCCACGCGAAATTATCCATGTTCTTCGAATTGATGAACACTTCAAACGGACGTTGATGGCCGTTCAACACGATGTCGTTAATGGTGATATACAACGCATGTTCACTGTCGGGCCATTTGACCTTATAGGTATGTCCGCCCAGATCTGAGGGGCGGTCCAAGGGTTCGGACATGTAGATGACGTCGCCTTGAGAGCTAGTGTTATCATCGTGATCAACGCCGCTGGCGACCGGCTTGGTCGTTTCACCGAATAGCAACCAACCCGCGGATACGTTGAGGACTTCGGCAAACTTTGGAGCGGCCTGTCGCGAAAGATCGCGTTTGCCGTTCAGGATAGGTCCAACAGCTTGCTCTGTAAGCCCCACTTTTTCTGCAAGGTCCTTTTTCTTGTCAAAACCTGAGTGCATCATCGCCCAGTTCAGGCGTTCGGCAACAGTTTCTAAATCCGGAAGGTCCTGCGGCTTCGTTTCCTCCGACACACTCAAAACCGACCCGGTCACATCGTTCGGCCTGTAAGTCGTGCAGCCTTTGCAGCCCGTGTCCCAGGCTTGCATGTAGACGTCTTTGAACTCTGCAAACGAGATATCCTTGGGGCAGTTGATCGTCTTAGAGATCGAGCTGTCCACCCATTTCTGCGCGGCGGCTTGCATTTTGACGTGGTCGGACGGTGCCAAAGTCTGGGCGTTTACGAAATAGTCGGGCAAGTCTGCGTCACCCATTTTGTCGCGCCACATTTGCACGGCATAATCGACGACTTCTTCTTCGGTCCGGCTGCCATCTTTTTGCAAGACTTTGCGGGTGTAGGCGTAGGCAAAGACCGGCTCGATCCCGGACGACACGTTGCCCGCGTATAAGCTGATCGTCCCAGTCGGCGCGATTGAGGTCAGCAACGCGTTGCGAATTCCGTGCTGGGCGATGGCCGCGCGCACAGGTTCATCCATCAAGCGCATTGTGCCCGAGGCCAGGTATTTTTCCGCATCAAACAAGGGAAACGCGCCTTTTTCTTTGGCCAGATCGACACTTGCCAGATAGGCCGCATTGGCGATGGCTTTTAACCATGCTTCGGTTTGCGCCGCCGCAGCATCAGAACCGTAGCGCAACCCAACCATTAACAATGCATCGGCCAATCCGGTCACACCCAGACCAATGCGGCGCTTGGCGGCGGCTTCTTGGGCCTGCGCTTCCAGTGGAAATTTGGATGCATCGACGACATTGTCCATCATGCGCACAGCAGTTGCGACCAATTCGGACAACTGCGTCTGGTCCAGATGCGCTGAGGTCTCAAACGGGTCGGCCACCAACCGCGCCAAGTTGATTGAGCCGAGCAGACAGGCGCCATAGGGGGGCAAGGGTTGCTCGCCGCATGGATTGGTGGCGGCAATGGTTTCTGCGTAATTCAAGTTGTTCGCCGCGTTGATCCGGTCAATGAAAATCACCCCAGGCTCGGCATAGTCATAGGTCGCTTGCATGATTTTATCCCACAATTCGCGGGCCTGCACGGTGCGGTAGGTCTTGCCATCAAACACCAAATCCCAAGCGCTGTCCGATTTGACGGCATCCATGAACGGGTCCGTGATCAGCACGCTGACATTGAACATCCGCAGACGCGCTGCGTCCGATTTGGCGGTGATGAAATCTTCGACATCGGGGTGGTCACAGCGCATCGTGGCCATCATCGCGCCGCGACGCGACCCGGCGCTCATGATGGTGCGGCACATCGCATCCCACACATCCATGAAAGACAGCGGCCCAGATGCATCTGCCGCTACGCCTTTAACATCCGCCCCTTTGGGACGAATGGTCGAAAAATCATAGCCGATCCCGCCGCCCTGCTGCATGGTCAAAGCGGCCTCTTTCAACCCGTCAAAAATGCCCCCCATTGTGTCGGGGACGGTGCCCATCACGAAGCAATTGAACAAAGTCACCTGTCGTGCGGTGCCTGCCCCGGCCGTGATGCGCCCGGCGGGCAGGAATTTGAAATCTTCGAGGGCACTGTAGAACTTCGGTTCCCAGGCGTCGGGCTCTTTTTCAACCCGCGCCAAATCCCGTGCAATGCGCCGCCAGCTGTCTTCCACATCTGTGTCAATCGGAGTGCCATCGGCCTGTTTAAAGCGGTATTTCATGTCCCAGATCTGTTCGGCGATGGGGGCTGAAAAACGTGTCATGGCGATTCCCTTAGATGACGCAGGTCGTGAAAGTAACTCAACTTACATGTGTGGCACAAGCTGTTGCAGTCAACGTCAATCAAGCTACCATATAAAGCACTTGATGGGGACGAGTCTGTGGATAACCAAACAATAAACCTTGTAAAACTGTGCGTCGGTGCCGAAGAGGTTCAAGACCTGGTCGATTGGCAAAACAATCCGCGCTCAAAGGGGCCAGATGGGGCCCCGCGCCATGTCACGCGCATGTGGCCCAAACAATCCAAAGCGTTGCTGAACGGGGGGTCGCTTTATTGGGTGTTCAAAGGCTCGGTTCTGTGCCGCCAAGCGATTGTGCGATTGGATGAAGTTGTTGGATCTGACGGAATTGCCCGCTGTGGCATCGTATTGGACCGCGAAATTGTGCGCACAGCTGCCGTGCTAAAGCGCCCGTTTCAGGGGTGGCGGTATTTGAAACCCGAAGACGCCCCACCCGATTTGCGGCAAGGTCGCGCAGCGGAACCCACGCTTCCAGCAGATCTAAACCGGGCATTGGCAGAAATCGGAGTTCTGTAGACGGGCCCACTTTGCACGCGTAAACGGGTTCGCGCGTCAGGGCCGCAAAGTCCTATCCACACCGCCCGATCTAGAGGGTCATCAAAACAAAGGACATCCTCATGAGTTTGAAAATACGCAGTTGGGACCGGTTGGGCAATGGCGGCTTGACCTTGACCGAGTTGGGCTTCGGCACAGCGCCCCTTGGCAATCTTTATCGCGCCATTTCAGACGCGGACGCGCGCGCCACATTGGATGCGGCTTGGGACGGGGGCGTGCGCTATTTCGATACGGCCCCGCTGTATGGGCTGGGCCTGTCAGAAACCCGACTGAACCCGTTTTTGCGCGACAAACCTCGCGATGACTATGTCTTATCCTCCAAAGTGGGCCGCTTGATCCAACCTTGCGCACCCGAACATCGGGCAGGCATCGGCAAGTGGTTTGAAGTCCCGCAACGGCGCGAACAGTTTGACTACAGCTATGACGGTGTGATGCGCTCGTTCGAACATTCGTTTTCGCGTCTTGGGGTGGACCGGATCGACATCCTCTACGTGCATGATTTGTGCATTTTCAGCCATGGCTCGAAAGAAATCTCGGATATGCGGATCGAAGAATTCTTTGCCGGGCGCGGTTATGATGCGATGATATCTTTGCGCGATCAGGGAGTGATCCGCGCCATTGGCGGGGGTGTGAATGAGTGGCAGGTCTGTCAAACCTTGGCCGAACGCGGGGATTTTGACCTGTTCCTAATGGCCGGGCGCTATACGCTGTTGGAACAGACCGCTTTGGACAGCTTTTTGCCGCTTTGCGAACAGCGTGGCATCGGCATAGTCACGGGCGGGCCCTATAATTCTGGCATCTTGGCTACGGGCGCAAAACCGGGCGCGTTTTACAATTATGATCCTGCGCCGCAACCAATTTTGGACCGCGTGCGCGCAATTGAAGCTGTGTGTCAAGATCACAACGTGCGCCTGGTCGATGCCGCGTTCCAATTCCCCCTGCTTCATCCCGCGCATGTCAGTGTCATTCCCGGTGCTCAAAGTGCGGATGAAACCCGGGCCAATGTCGCCGCGGCCCAAGCCGAGATCCCGGCAGATCTGTGGGCCGATCTAAAATCCCAAAACCTTCTGCGCGCGGATGCGCCGACCTGAAGCACGGGTAAGTTCCAGCCAAGAAGCGACTGAGATTTACAAAACAGGAACGCCGTTTGAAAATAAATTGACCGAGCCTGCGCGTGACGCCTCAGACGTGTTTAAATTTTGGGCGCAAGGTCTATGCTTCGCCAAGCGCGCGACATTCGCGTGCGTTAGACTTGACGGATCCAGGGAGAACACGATGTCCGAGACCTATGCACCGCCTGCCACGATGGTAGAAAATGCGCATGTGGACGCAGCCAAATACCAAGAGATGTATGCCGCTTCGCTGAACGACACGGACGCGTTTTGGGCCCAGCAGGCCAAGCGGATCGATTGGATGACCCCCCCCACCAAGATCAGCAATGTGAACTACACGTTGGGCGATGTGTCGATCAAATGGTACGAAGATGGCGTTCTGAACGTCTCGGCCAATTGCATCGACCGGCATCTGGCAACGCGCGGTGATCAGACCGCGATTATCTGGGAACAGGACGACCCGAACGCCCCTGCTGAACATATCACCTATAACGACCTGCATGCCTCTGTTTGTAAATTCGCCAATGTTCTGAAAGACATGGGTGTCAGCAAAGGCGATCGCGTGGTGATCTATATGCCGATGATCCCGCAAGCTGCTTACGCGATGTTGGCCTGTACGCGGATTGGTGCCATCCACTCGATTGTGTTCGCAGGCTTTTCGCCAGATGCTTTGGCCGCCCGTGTCAATGGCTGCGATGCCAAGGTCGTGATCACAGCAGATGAGGCCCCCCGCGGCGGCAAAAACACGCCCCTGAAAGTCAATGCCGATAAAGCGTTCGAAACCATTACGGGTGATGCCAAAATGCTTGTCACCCAGCGCACCGGTGGCGATATCGCGATGGTAGACGGTCGTGATTTTTGGCTACACGAAATGGAAGCTAAGGTCTCTGCCGACTGCCCCCCTGAGCCGATGAATGCCGAAGATCCGCTGTTCATCCTTTATACCTCGGGCTCTACCGGCATGCCCAAAGGTGTTGTGCATACAACAGGCGGCTATATCGTCTATGCGGCGCTGACCCATGAGATCACGTTTGACTATCACGACGGCGATGTCTTTTGGTGCACGGCGGATGTGGGCTGGGTGACCGGGCACAGCTATATCGTTTACGGCCCGCTGGCCAATGGCGCGACCACGCTGATGTTCGAGGGCGTGCCGACCTATCCAGATGCCTCGCGTTTCTGGCAGGTCTGCGAAAAGCATAAAGTGAACCAGTTCTATACCGCCCCCACCGCAATCCGGGCACTGATGGGGCAAGGCGATGAATTCGTGACGAAATCTGACCTCAGCTCGATCAAATTGCTGGGCACCGTGGGCGAGCCGATCAATCCAGAGGCCTGGACTTGGTATCACAAAGTGGTCGGTGGCGCGCGCTGTCCCATCGTCGATACATGGTGGCAAACCGAAACCGGCGGACACTTAATGACCCCCCTGCCCGGCGCCCATGCAACCAAGCCCGGCTCGGCGATGAAGCCCTATTTTGGCGTCGAACCGGTGGTGCTGGAACCGACCTCGGGCGAAGAAATCACCGGCAATGGCGTCGAAGGCGTTCTGGCGATCAAAAGCAGCTGGCCCGGGCAAATGCGCACGGTCTGGGGCGACCATGAGCGCTTTGAAAAGACCTATTTCAGCGACTATAAAGGCTATTATTTCACAGGCGACGGCTGTCGCCGCGATGCAGATGGCGACTACTGGATCACCGGACGCGTGGATGACGTAATCAATGTATCTGGCCACCGCATGGGCACAGCCGAAGTCGAAAGCGCGCTGGTTGCCCACCCCAAAGTCAGTGAATCCGCCGTTGTGGGGTACCCCCATGATATCAAAGGCCAAGGCATCTATTGCTATGTGACCTTGATGTCCGGCGAAGAGCCCAGCGACGCGCTGCGCGCTGAGTTGGCAACCTGGGTGCGCAAAGAAATCGGCCCCATCGCCAAACCGGATCTGATCCAATGGGCGCCAGGCCTGCCCAAAACACGTTCGGGCAAAATCATGCGCCGTATCTTGCGCAAAATTGCCGAAAACGATTATGGCGCGTTGGGCGACACTTCGACCTTGGCGGATCCAGCTGTGGTCGACGATCTGATTGCCAATCGGATGAACGGTTAATTCAGACAACGGGCGCAGCATATCTGTTGCGCCCGTTTGGCTGTCCGCCAAGCTGGGCCATCACATTTACAATTGCCATTCCGCCGCGACTGTCGTTTCGTAAGCACCAAAGCTTGCAATGACGGAACCCACGTTTATGCCAACGATTGTCCCTAATCCGCACCGCGCCCAGGGCGGTCTGACGGTAGATTGCCCCGTCCCGTCGCACGATGCCGCCGCGGTCGCGCGCTTGCTGCAGCGTTGCCCGGCCCACCGTGAAACGCCTCTGCGCCAGATGATGGATCTGGCGGCCCGGATTGGGGTTGACCAGCTTTGGATCAAGGATGAAAGCGCGCGCATGGGGCTTGGCAGCTTCAAGGCGCTGGGGGCGGCCTATGTCATCGCGCGCGATGCTGCCGCACGGGGTACGAAACCCGATGCAACCAGTTTGACCCACACAACCTATGTGACAGCAAGTGCGGGCAATCACGGGCTGTCTGTCGCCGCGGGTGCCGCTATTTTCGGCGCTAAGGCAGTGATCTACTTGGCCGACACAGTTCCCGAAGCCTTTGCTGACCGTTTGCGTGCAAAAGGCGCAAAGGTGATGCGCGCCGGGGTCACCTATGAGGACAGCATGCAAGCAGCCTTTGAGAGCGCACAAGATAATGGCTGGACCTTGTTGTCCGACAGCACCTGGGATGGATACATCGACCAAGGCCACGGAGTGATGGAGGGCTACACTCAGATGGCGGCAGAAATGGCACGCCAGGTTCCCCAACCCCCGACGCATTTGCTGTTACAGGCTGGCGTCGGCGGGCTTGCCGGCGCGATTGCCGCTTATGCCCGTCAAGTCTGGGGGGAAGACCTGCAGATCATTGTCGTTGAACCCGATGCCGCCCCGGCCCTTTTGTCCAGCATTCTAAATGGCAAACCGGTCACTGCCCCGGGGCCTGTATCTGACATGGGGCGGCTTGATTGCAAGACACCGTCTTTAGTCGCGCTGGCGGGCCTGTCGCGGGATGCAAACAGTTTTGTCGCCATTACAGAAGACGAGGCCCACCACAGCGTGCGTGTTTTGGCCGATAATGGCGTCCATACGACGCCGTCTGGTGGGGCCGGTATCGCAGCCCTTTTGGCAGGCTTACCCCAGATCGACGCAACATCCCGCGTTTTAACAATTGTCAGTGAAGGTCCCGAGGATGGCTAAGCGCTAAATGATCTTTCCAACGTCAGAATTCCAACGCCGCACCCGCGCCCTGCAAACACGTATGGAAGACGATGGCATCGACGCTTTATTGCTGACCAGCCCAGCGGATATCTTTTATACCACAGGATTTCTCACCCGTTTTTGGGAAAGTCCCGCGCGCCCTTGGTTTGTGGTCGTTCCCTCGAAGGGCGATCCAATTGCGGTTATTCCCTCGATTGGTCAGGCTTTGATGGCCCAGTGCTGGATCTGCGATATTCGAACCTGGGACGCACCTGATCCTGATGATGATGGGCTTTCGCTGCTGTGCGATACCCTATCAGAACAGACCGGGGCGACCGGTCGCGTTGGCGTCGCAATGGGGTTGGAAACATCTTTGCGCATGCCGCTTGGGGACTATCACCGTCTTCTTAAGACCTTGAAACCGCGCCAAATCGTCGATGCCACATCCTGCCTGCAGCGCGTGCGCGAAATCAAATCCGAGCTTGAAATCGACAAGATCCGCACCGCGTGCGAAATCGCAGGGCGTGCCTTTGACCGTGTGCCGGAAATCGTCAAGACCACTCCAGGCTTAGACCAGATTTTCCGCCATTTCCAAATGGCCTTGCTGGAAGAAGGCGCTGATTGGGTCAGTTATGTCGCCGGGGGTGCCGGGCAAAACGGGTATGGCGATGTGATCTCGCCTGCCGCTGCGCGTCCCGTCCAAACTGGCGATGTACTGATGCTGGACACGGGCGCAGTCACAGACGGCTATTTCTGTGACTTTGATCGCAATTACTCCATCGGCCCACCAAGCCAAGAGACGCGTCGCATACACGCCGCCCTGACATGCGCCATTGACACAGCGCTCGCAAACATACGGACAGGCATGTTGGCGCGCGACGTTCACGCAATGCTGTCCCAAACGCTGCAGGATCAAGCAGTGACCCCCGGCGGGGGCCGATTGGGACACGGATTGGGCGTGACCTTAACAGAATGGCCGTCCTTTACGCCCAAGGATACGACCGTCTTGCGCAGCGGCATGGTTCTTACCCTGGAACCAGGGGCGCTTGTGGACGCAACACACATGATTATTCATGAGGAAAATATTGTTCTAAGGGATACAGGAGCAGAACTTCTAAGCCCGCGTGCACCTGCCGAGATGCCGGTGATTGAGATATGATATCCGCACCTTACGAATTGGACACGTTGCAAGATCCGGTGCTTGGGTTGATCGTTCTGCAAGCCGATGAAACCATTGAGAGCGACTTTCGAACCCTATTCGCCTCAACACCTGCCCGCATCCATGTCACCCGCATCCCCTCTGGCGCCGATTTAACTGCCGACAGTATCAGTCAGATGAAGCGGGACCTGCCGCAAGCCGCAAGCCTTTTGCCGCGTGCACCAAGTTTTGCTGCAATTGGGTATGCGTGCACTTCGGGCACGACACTGATCGGGGCGCGTGCTGTGGCGGGCTTGGTGCGCGACGGATGTGACACCGCCGTTGTGAGCGATCCGTTAAGTGCTGTGATAAAGGCCTGTTCTGCATTGAATATCAAGCGCCTGGGCATCATTTCCCCCTATTCAATCGATATCGCGCAACCCGTTCAATCCGCCCTTGAGGATGCTGGACTGCAAATCCCGCACGCCATCACGTTTGACGAACCGACCGAGGCAAATGTTGTCCGAATCTCGGCTTCGTCACTTGTGCGCGCAGCTCATGCTCTGGTCGCACACACACAGGTGGATGGGGTCTTTATGTCCTGTACAAATCTGCGAACGATGAATGTGATCCCCAAATTGGAAAAAGACTTGGGCATGCCCGTTTTGTCCAGCAACCATTCCCTTGCCTGGGACATGTCACATGCCGCAGGGATAGAACTGGCACCGAATTGGGGCGGCAAGCTGTTTCAAGTTTAAGACGTTTTATTTTTCTTTCATTCATCGTGAAGGCAATATTTCGCACAGCGCAGCGGATCGGCGCGTTGGAATTAACGCTGTCTAAAGGTCGCTTGTTTAGGTCGTCCAAATATGTTGGTTCAGAGTTTTTGGATTTTGGGGGCGTTTCTACTCACACTCGTTGTGGGTCCGATAAGTATTCTTTCATCCCAAATCGGACACCCTGATCCTGCTGACCTTTATTTATTGCTCGATTTCGGCCGGGAGAACCCAATCTTGGATGCAGATATAAATCAGATCGGTCCGATCCGCGGCCTTTGGGCACAAATGATACATGCTTCAACGGAAGCACATCATTACCTCGTCCAATCGGGTCATCTAATGCTGCCCGCCAGTACACTAGCCCAGATTTGCGGGCTTGCGGCACTTCCAATTGATACGTTTCAAAAATGAAAGCTAGTTAGATGTTTCGCTTTGTTCTCAAGTCTCCTGAGTCGATGATTTTCGCGCTGTCGGCGGTCCTTCTGTTATGTGTAACGGCAGTTGCGTTTCTAATGACGTCGCATCCTGTATCAACAGTTACTACGTCAGTCATCTTTTTGGCGCTTGGATTGGCAATGGCACGCAGCCGACCCACCTTAGCCCCGATCGGCGCGTCTATTGCACTGATCGGTCAAGCCATTGCATTCACAGCCTCGTTCCAAGGCCATCCTTGGCAACTTGATAGCCATATGATGTTTTTTGCCCTACTGGCCTGCTTGGTGTCCCTCAGAAGCATTTTAGCGCTTGTGGTTGCAACAGCGCTTATTGCGCTGCACCATTTATCGCTGTCATTCATCATGCCGTCCTTGATTTACCCAAGCGGGGACTTTTTCGAAAACCTCGGACGCACAGTTTTCCACGCTGTCATCGTTGTCATGGAAACAGCCGCTTTGGTGGCAACCGTGCACCGTCTAAACCGTTTGGATCGCGACATGCTGCGCCAAACCGAAACTTTGAAAGACAGCCTGGAAGACGCAGATCGCGCCAGAAATGAAGCACAAACCGCGCAAGACTTGGCCGAAGACGCACAGAAAAGCGCAATCGCTGCTAAGACAGACGTGGAAGCTGCCCTTCAAAAAGCACAAGAAGCTGAACGCGTGCGACAAGCATCAGAAGCAGAAAAAGCATCCATCGACGCTGAGCGCCGAAACCGTGAAGCTGCGCATCGCGAAGAACAAGAACACGTTGTCGGCGCAATTCGTGTGGCTTTAACAAAATTAGCCACTGGTGATTTAACCACGCGCATTACCACGCCGTTTCCTGCCGCCTACGCGACACTAAGCGAAGAATTCAATGCCGCTTTGGAAACGCTTGAAACTGCCGTTTCAGAAGTTGCAAAACGGTCTGATCAAATGGACTTAGAAATTGAAGAAATTTCACGCGCCACAGAAGACTTAGCCCGGCGAACCGACCAACAGGCACAGAGCCTAACACAGACGGCTGAATCATTAGATTCGCTTACTCAAAGCGTTGTTCAGAGCAACGAAAGTGTCGAAGAGGTCAACAATTTCACACAAACTGCGCAATCAACGGCGAAAAATAGCGGCGACGTTGTTTCAAAGGCCTCCCTCGCAATGGAAGCCATTCAAACCGAAGCCACCGAGATCGCAAAAATTGTTGAGCTTATTGAAGGTATTTCATTTCAAACGAATTTGTTGGCATTGAACGCAGGTGTTGAAGCCGCACGTGCTGGCGATGTCGGGCGCGGTTTCGCAGTGGTTGCATCAGAAGTCCGAGGTCTTGCGCAAAGGTCATCAGAAAGCGCAACAAGCATCAGAGCATTAATCGAGAGATCCGCAAATCAAGTTGAAAATGGATCTGATCGCATAACCGAAACCGTTCAGTCTCTTCAAACCGTAGAAACGACAATTTCGGATATTTCAAACAAGATGGAATCCATTTCGG
Organism: Paracoccaceae bacterium; assembly: GCA_045106335.1. Lineage (GTDB taxonomy): Bacteria > Pseudomonadota > Alphaproteobacteria > Rhodobacterales > Rhodobacteraceae > Aliishimia. The sequence continues at coordinate 12,132 of JBGCEM010000007.1, forward strand.
AAAGCAGTAAAGTCCTTAGTGACAGGATATTAGTGCTAAACGGTACTATTGCTGAAATGGATGGGGTTACGCAAAGAAATGCCATTAAGTTTGAAGAAACCAGCGCAGCGTGTTCAAATCTCGCACTTGGTGCAAAAACACTCCGCGATCTTACGCAACGCTTTACTATATCAGACAACGGCCCAAAGGAGCACCGAATAGCATCTTAAGGCAATTCGACGTCTTCATTTTACTCGAGATAATCTGCTCGGGTTTTTTATGAAAAATGCGTTATTTCGTCTGACAGTTTTGCATAAATATAAAATACCCAAAAGACATGACCAAAGAGGTGGTCGCGGAAATTCGGGCCAGTGTTTAAGGTGTCTGTCCTGAATATCGCTTTCAGTCTGCGATTTTGTCGACTTGATCTCCTCGACAGCGCGGCATTTCAGCGTCGGTGACCATGCCAACCTGACGGATCAGTCGGCGCAAAGAGCATCGCCTTCGGTTCCTTTTACAGCACCCTGCTTTTAACCTGAGGCATCATGTTCCGTAAATGTCCCGAGAACGCGCAGCGTGGCAGGGAATTTGTGGTTCAGGTTTTAGGCAGGGTGCTCTAGGGCGCTTCGCCTCAGTCGGCCGTCGTTTTTCATGTGCCCGATCATCGGTTCTATGGCGCTGCGCCGCCGCAGGAGTTTGGCAATCGTCCTGGAAACACCACGCCGCGCACCGCTGATGAAACCCTTCAAGGTTTCCACGCCGTGGCCCCGGTATCCACGATCGACAAAGACCATCTCGGGCCGCTGATCGGTCAGGATCTTGACCTGTTCCAGCGCCTCGCGCAACGTATGGCCATCGTAGGGATTGCCCAGCAGCGCCCGCATTCCGATGACAAAGCCGCCCCGGTTGGTCGTGGCTATGCTGACCTTGGTGCCGAACGCGTAGCATTTGTGCGCCTTGCCCTTCGAAATGCAGTCCACCGCTGGCTCGTGCAGGCTATAAAGCTTCTTTTTGTCTTTCGGCTTCTGGGCCAGCAACCGGTTTACCAGCGCGACCATCTCTAATAGGCGCGCCTTCAATGCACCCTCTGGAACCTTATCCAGCTGCCGCTCAATGTCGCGCAACACGCGACCGGTGTAACCCTTGAGACGACGCAGCGCCTTGTCCCACTGCCCGAAAGGCTCCTGCAAAGCAGGGTCCCGAAAGGGTGGCAATGCAAGCCTGGCATCAGTTGCTCGGGACGCGCCCCTGCCGTGACCATGCCTTTGGCAAGGCACTGCCGGTCAACGGGACAAAAAATGGTGAGCCGGGATCATAGGTTAAGCCTTCGTAAACAGTGCGAACTGTTGCAGCTGCCGCGATCGCGGCTTTACTATCAGCCCGTTGGCGAAAGCGCGGAGAGCCTGCGTTTTATGGAAATCATCCACTGCCCCCTCTCACACATGTTAACATGTGCTGTCGGGCAGCGGGTGCGTCGACATCACTCTGAGTAATTGATCATCCGCGCTCTCGGGCAGTGCATAGTTGCTGCATCAGAAAAATGAGAGCTGTGATGGAACGTTATTTTGTTGGCCTTGACGTATCTAAGGCTGAAACGGCGGTTTGTGTGCGAGACGATCGCGGCGAGGTCGTGACCTCTTTCAAAAAGCCTACCGACCCAGATGTCTTGGCGCGTGCTTTGAGCAATTATTTGGCACATATCGTTTGTGTGGTCCTTGAAACTGGTCGGATGGCGAACTGGCTATATGATGAACTCAGTCAGCGCGGCCTGCCAATGGTTTGTATCGATGCACGTCAAGCCCACGCCGTCCTGAGCCAAATGCACAATAGTGAGGCGGAATAAGGAAATGGTCCAGTGGATCATTTATCCGCCGAACGATGAGAATGACGCCGCCATGCTGGCGGAACGCGCCAGAACGGGCTTTTACAAAAAGATCGAGGTCAAAAGCCGACTGGCGCAAGAACGTCGCGCCCTTTTGCGTGCTCGGGAGGTTGCGATCAAAATACGCATGAACTCTGAGAATACGATCCGTGGATTATTGGCCAGTTTTGGAATCAGATTGCCCAAACATTTAAAGACCTACGAACAGCGCGTGCACAAAGTTCTGATTGGTCAAACTGTCCTGGCTGGTATCGTTGAGCCGCTCTTAAAGTTGCGTACAGAAGCGCTTCGACAGGCCGCAATCTTGACCAAGGAGATGACCCGCCATTCGCGCGATGATGAAGCTTGCCGCAGGCTGATGACGATCCCCGGGGTCGGAGCAGTCAGTGCTGTCACGTTTGTTGCAACGATTGACCCGCCAGGTCGTTTCAAACGGTCAAGATCTGTTGGAGCCTACATTGGCCTTACATCCAGACGCTATCAATCGGGAGACATTGACTATGGTGGTCGTATATCAAAGCGGGGTGCGCCAAGTTACGCACAGTTTTGTATGAGGCAGCCAATAGTTTGTTGTGTCGTGTGAAAACCGATCTCGGCCAACACCTAAAGGACTGGGCAATCGCGCTGAAGAAACGGACAAGCCACAAGAAAGCCGTTGTTGCGTTGGCAAGAAAGCTTGCTGTTATCATGCATGCGATCTGGATAGGCGGAACCGAGTTTGAATGGCAGGAGGCCTGAGGAAAGTACCTGCGAGCCACGTTAAACGCGCTCGCTCAAAGTTGCCGTACCGACCACAGCGGCAGGCAATCGGCGAAACCCGTGAGATCTACAGGCGAGCTCTACGCATCGCGAATATAACCTTAGGGACGTCGACGCCTTGGATGCCGACCCTCTCAGCGATGCAAATACCGCCTGCCGGGCAATGGATGAAGCGCCAATCGGGATGACTTCGAAATGAGCCTTGCAGGTGGCAGATACACGCGACAATATCAACGAGCGCAGATGATTAATTAAAGAACTTACATTCCGATGCGGCGCGGGTTCTTGTACCTTGTCGCCACTATGAATTGCCACAGCCGCAAGGTTCTGAGCTGGCGGCTATCGAACAGCATGGACGCAGACTTTTGCGTTGAAGCTCTGAAAGAG
>JBGCEM010000008.1:0-32251 GCA_045106335.1 Paracoccaceae bacterium
CGGACGATCGAAATTGATCAGAAACTGCTTCAGGTCAGTGACAAACTCAGGCGATGGTCTTGCGCCAGGCCTCTAAGGCGGGATTGTCGTCCGGGCTGAGGCTGGCGACCGTAAGCGCCGCATCCGGCGCCGTTTTGGCAATCCCGGGATCGCTGAACCTAATCTCGCGAATCTTTGCAATATTTTCCATCACTTGCGGAACCCGGCTGACCGTAGCGGCGATTTCCCGTTGAAACTGTTGTGATTTGATCTGATGACGCGCCCCGAAATAGAAGCTGACGATCACCCCCAAGAGCCACCATAACGGCTCTGGCACCAGCGCAATTCCCTGCATCCGCTCAGCAAACCACAAAGGCGCCACCATCGCAGACACGAACAGCCCCAATGTCCCAAGCGCAAGAGCCGGTCGCGGCACGCGGTTCAACCCATCCATAAATCGATCAAACCCACCTTTACGCGCAATTGCAAACTCTGCACCGTGCTGTTTCATCGCCTGCATTTGGACTTCGGCGCTTCGCACCGCACCGGTCTCTGCATTTTCCCGAAACACCTGCACCGTGTCGCGCACCACATTGCGCCCGCTGCCAAACAGCACGCCTAAAGCTCCGTCAATCAACCCCATTTTGCGACCCTCGCTGCAAATTGTGTGTCTGTCATTTGGTACTTGGCGCTGATGAATTCCTCGGCGCGTTTGATCCAACCGCCTTTGCCACCCCGTCTTGTGCGTGCATATTTGCGCGACGCTGTGCGACGATCTGCCAAGCGGAAATAATAATTGCGCCGCGCAATTCCATATGCATCCGCCAGATGGCCAGGTGCCCGGCGATACGCCGCCTCGGCCGCCGCACAAGTTTGCGGACCAATCGCCCCATCGACCGAGACTTTTTGCCCCATATCGCGCAGCAGACGTTGCAGAATTTTCACCGCATTGCCGCCCGCGTTGACATACATATCAAATACAGAGGCGTGCAGCACTTTGGGCAAACCCGAAATTCGAGGCCTTTCAAAATAGTGCGTAACGAAAATATCCACCGCCTGATCACGCCCCAATTTGCGCACATCCGCAGGCGTAATCCGGCCATCGCGGTTCAGATCCAGCCCCAATCGGCGCATCGTGTGGATCGTCACCCCCCAATTGGTGGCCCCCCCAGGATCGTCGGGATCGTTAACATAACCGCCCTCGCGGACGACAATTTCTTCGGCAATGTCTCTGACACTTAGCATGGCATGCGCCCCTCAGATTTGCGTTTGCGAACCTGGGGAAACGTGTCAAATTTGGGTTAAGACCGGCTTTGAGGAGCGTTCTTAACTTTCGGGATCTTGATAAACGCCTTGCGCCTTTAAGGCGTCGACGACTTCTTTGGGCATGTAAGTTTCGTCATGTTTGGCAAGGATTTCAGAGGCTTCGAAAGTGCCGTCCACCAATCGGCCCATCCCGACCATCCCTTGGTTTTCTTCAAACAGATCAGGCAAAACGCCGGTAAAGGTTACCGGAACGCTCGCACCTCCGTCCGTCACAGAAAAGCGGATCTGCGCGCCTTGGCCGCGCACAATGGACCCTTCTTCGACCAGGCCGCCAATGCGGAAAACTTCCGTAGCCGAGGGCGGGGCCTCGACCACTTGGCTGGGCGAGCGGAAAAAGTTAATGCCGTCGCGCATCGCATAGCCAATCAACACAGAGGACACGACCAACGCGACACAAGTCAAAGCGATCACTTGGATCCGGCGTTGTTTCTTCAGATTTTTCATCGGCTCACGGAAATAAGGGGGCCATCATCAGACCTTGGGTTTCGTACAAGTTAAGCATCAGGTTGGCATTTTGCAACGCTTGGCCGGACGAGCCTTTGGTCAAATTGTCTAAAGCAGCCACGATGATCGCGCGCCCGGGGGTCCGATCCCCTGTCACACCGATATGGCAAAAGTTTGAACCGCGCACATCATGGGTGGAGGGGGCCGACCCGAAAGGCAACACCTGCAAGAACGGCTCGTCCTGATAGGCGCGCAATAGAACCTCGTGGATCTGCGCGGCGTCCCCTTTGACATAGCAGGTCGCCAGAATCCCCCGGTTCGCAGGGATCAAATGCGGCGTGAATTGTACCCGCACGGGCTGGCCTGCGATGGCCGAGAATTCCTGATCAAATTCACCCAAATGCCGATGCGTGCTTCCCAAAGCGTAGGCGTGATAGCCTTCAGACAATTCCGCATGCAGCAAGTTTTCTTTCAACGACCGTCCTGCCCCGGACACCGCGCATTTCAGATCCAGTATGATGTCCTGCAGATCAATCGCGCCGGCTTCGATCACCGGGCGCAGCGCAAATTGACCCGTGGCTGCGTTGCACCCCGTGCCGGCTACAAGCCGCGCGGCGCGAATGTCCTCGCGATAAAATTCGGTCAACCCGTAGACCGCATCGCCTTGCAAATCGACCGCGCTGTGCGGATTGCCGTACCACTGCGCGTAAGCCTCAGGGTCGCGCAGCCGGAAATCAGCGCTCAGGTCGACGATTTTTAGATCCCGTGGCAGGGCTGAGATCACCTCTTGGCTGGTTTTATGGGGCAGCGCGCAGAAGCACAGATCGATGTCGCTCCAGTCGATTTGATCGATGGTCACCAAAGGCGGCAGGTCCAGATGACGCAGAAACGGGAACACAGTTTCGATACGTTGACCGGCTTTAGAGTTCGCACCCAAAGCTGCGATCTGCAGCCCGCCATGGCTGGAAATCAGCCGGATCAATTCCGCGCCTGTATATCCAGACGCGCCCAAAATTACGATATTTTTCATATGTATAGTCTTTTCAGTCAGATGGCTGTCGAAGGTTTATGCGGCTTCAAACGTGATCTGTCGTCGCAAAAACTGCGTGGCGCGGTCACTCACCCGGCCAGGATCGCCAGTGGTCACAAATTTTGGGGTCGCCTCGCCCACCATGCCCGGGTGACGATCCAAATAGTCCGACAAGCTGTCCGCCACCAGATCCGCCTGCGAATACACTTTCACATCTGCGCCCAGTGCCGCCTGAAATTCGGCATGCATCAACGGGTAATGTGTGCAGCCCAAAATCGCGGCTTGCGGATCGGGCATTTTGCGCAGCAGCGCGTCCACATGGCTGCGCACCAAGGCCTCGGCCAAGATCATATCGCCGTCTTCAATGGCATCGACCACGCCGCCGCAGGCCTGGGCCTCTACATCCACACCTATCGCGCGGAATGCCAATTCGCGCTGAAACGCGCGGCTTGCCACTGTTGCGGGGGTCGCAAACAGCGCCACATGGCGCACAGCCACTTCGCGGGGCGGAGAATTGTCGCCCCAGCGCCGCTCGGTCAGGGCTTCGATCATCGGAACGAACACGCCCAGCACGCGCTTGCCTTGGGGCACGCCCGCCTCTTGAATTCTGCGCAAAGCGGCTGCCGAGGCTGTGTTGCAGGCCAAAATTACTAAATTGCAACCCGCATCCCACATGGCATGCACCGCGTTTTCGGTCAGACCATGCACGTCCTCCATGGTGCGTACGCCGTAGGGCGCATGGTCGCTGTCGGCATAGTAATAAAGCGGAACATCTGGCAATTTCTGCGCCACTGCGTTCAACACAGTCAGCCCACCTAGCCCGCTATCGAAGATTCCAACTGCCATAACCCTATCCAAATCACGCGTTAAATTTGGCGTGCCTTTTCGAACTCATAGCCCAAGGCCAGCGGGTTGGCTATATCTGGCGCAAGTCCGTAAGTTTCTTTTCGCAAAAATTGCATCATCTGGGTCGGGCTTTGGGCCAGCGGGTCGAGCTGCGCGCGCGTCAAGGGCGTACCAATTGCCACGCGCACGGGCGTGTCTGTACGTTTGCGAAATTCTTGGATCAAAAGCCCCAGGCGCAAATTTGGATGGACATGGCTTGCGATTTGAAACAGGCGCGAGGTGCGCCCCTGAAAATAAATCGGCACCACGCAGGCTTGCGATTTTGCCACCATCCGCGCGGTAAAGCGACGCCACTGCGGATCAAGTGGCTGCGAAAACAGACGCGCGCCCGTGGACACCGTTCCGCCCGGAAACACACCTATTGCGCCGCCCTGGTCTAGATGGCTCAGGCAGGTTTTGCGCGTTTGGATGTTCTGGCGCAGGGCCGCTTTGGTGTCCTCAAACGAGATCGGCAAAACCACGCGGTCCAAGTCCTGCGTTTTGCGAAACACCGAATTGGCCAGGATCTTAAAATCGCCGCGCCGTTGCGCCAGGATATGCCCCAGGATTAGCCCGTCCAAGATCCCATAAGGGTGGTTGGCGATGAGGATCAGAGGACCCGTTTGCGGAATGTTTTCCAAGGTGCCGGACGTTATGTCCAAAGAGATGCCATAGCGGTCCATCATCACCGACCAGAAATCACGTCCGGCTGCCACATCACGTTCATAGCCTTGCGCCCGTTTGATGACTCGACGGCGCCCGGTCGCGTTTTCCATCAACCGGATCAGCGCTCGCCCGCTGCGTGATTGCGCTGACGGGGCATAGCTGATGTCGCGGATAATGTGGCGGTTTGGCGCCATAGCAGGCTCCGTTTTGGACGTTTGGCGCGCGCAGCTATTCGGCGGCTTTTGCAAGATCTGCGCCACCCGCTTGGATCACCGACAAAAGCTCTTCGCGTCGCTTGGCGGCTTTTGCTTCGTTTGCGGCTTTGACCGGCCCGAACCCCCGGATCTGCAGGGGCAGTTCAGCCAACGCCAGCACCGCGTCTTTGGTCGCATCGGTAACCGCGGGCAGCACTTGGGCGATGTCCTTTTCATATTGACGGATCAGCGCGCGTTCCATTTTGCGTTCCTGCGTGCGCCCAAATGGATCAAAAGGCGTGCCCCGAAGTCGTTTCATCCGCGCCAAAAGCGGAAAGAGCCGTTCCATCATCGGTCCGAATTCACGCTTTTGCGGCCGTCCATCCGGCCCCGGCTTTTCCAACATGGGCGGGGCAAGATGGTAGCGAATACGGAACTCACCCTCGAACTGCTCGGCGGCTTTTTCGCGGGTTTGGCGCAGCAGTCGCGCGACTTCATATTCATCCTTATAGGCCAGAAGTTTGTGATAGCCCTTGGCCACAGCTGCTTTCAGATCCGTATCCTCGATCGTATCCACCAATTTGCGATAGCGTTTGGCAAGCCTTTTAGACTGATATTGAACCAAATGATCGGCGCGAAAGGCGATTTTGTCGTCCAGCGACGTGGGCAATTGCATCACGTTGGGTTCCAACACTTTGGCCGCCGCATCCGGGTGCAGAACCGCCCAACGGCCCAAATCGAAGGCGCGCAAATTACGTTTCACCGCGGCACCGTTCAGCTCAATCGCTGCACGGATCGCATCACCGCTGACTGGCACCAACCCCATTTGCCAGGCGGCCCCAAAGATCATCATGTTGGAAAAGATGGAATCCCCCAAAGTCGCCTTCGCCAAATCCGAGGCATCAAACAGCGTGACCCGGTCCTGCAGCCGCGCCTGTAGCGCCACCTGCAAACGATCTGTAGGCAGGGCAAATTCGGTGTCCCGGGTGAAGTCGCCTGTGATAATTTCATGGCTGTTGATCACACCGCCCGTGCGCCCCGTGGCCGTCAGACCCAGCGTTTTGGCCCCAGCACTGACCACCAGATCGCCGCCAATCAATGCATCCGCTTCGCCCGTGGCGACCCGCACCGCACTAATATCGCCGGGCGCATTAGAAATCCGGCAGTGGATATGCACAGCCCCGCCCTTTTGCGCGAGCCCTGCCATTTCCATCATGGCAGCCCCTTTGCCGTCAATTTGCGCCGCTTGCGCCAGGACAGCCCCGATGGTCACAACACCTGTGCCGCCAACGCCTGTGACCACGATATTCCACGTGCCGGAAATCTCGGGCAAGTTCGGATCGGGCAGATCGGGCAGGTCGATGTTTGCGGTCGCCTGCTTTTTCACCACAGCCCCTTCGAGGGTCACGAAAGACGGGCAAAACCCTTTAACGCAAGAGAAATCCTTGTTGCAGCTGGATTGATCAATCGTCCGTTTTCGCCCCAACTCGGTGTCTTTGGGCACGATGGACACGCAATTGGATTGCACCCCACAATCGCCGCAGCCTTCGCAAATGTCGCTGTTGATAAACACCCGCTTGTCGGGATCGGGGAAGGTGCCGCGCTTGCGCCGCCGCCGCTTTTCCGCCGCACAGGTTTGCACATAGACAATCACTGACACGCCCGGCAGTTTTGCAAAGCGCTCTTGGACGGTTTGCAAATCGGCGCGCTCATGGGCATCCACACCAGCAAGCAACCGGGTGACATCCAAATCTTCTTTGTCATCATAGACCACAGCAACATACTGGCAGCCCATTGAACGAACCTCGTCCACGATGCGATAGGGTGACATATTTCCGTCATTGCCCTGCCCGCCCGTCATCGCGACTGCATCATTATAGAGGATCTTGTAGGTCATCGTGGTGCCCGCCGCCAAAGCCGCGCGGATCGCCAAAACGCCGGAATGGTTGTAAGTGCCGTCGCCGATGTTCTGGAACACATGTTCGCGGGTGGAAAACGGGGCCTCGCCGATCCAATTCGCCCCCTCTGCGCCCATATGTGTGAAACCAAGCGTGTCGCGGTCCATCCATTGCACCATAAAGTGACAGCCGATCCCGGCATAGGCGCGGCTGCCTTCAGGCACTTTGGTCGATGAATTATGCGGACAGCCCGAACAGAAATAGGGCAAGCGCGCGGCGATTTCTTCGGCATTGTCGGCCCGGCGCGCCTCGTCCAGCGCCACCATCCCCGCTTTGATCCCTTCGGCGTTGCGCCCTTCATCCAGCAGGATTTCACCCAACTTTTGGGCGATGAGATGTGGGTTCAGGTCGCCATGCGTTGGGAACAGCTCTTCGCGCCCCATCGCGCCTTGTCCGCCTTTGTACCATCCAAAAACACGCCGCCCGCGCCGATCATCAAACAGCGCCTCTTTGATCTGAACTTCGATCAGCTTGCGTTTTTCCTCAATAACAACAATGAGATCCAAGCCCTGCGCCCAGGCATTGAAGCCTTTTGTATCCAAAGGAAAGGTTTGCCCAATTTTATAGGTGGTCAGCCCCAAACGCTCGGCCTCGTTGGCATCAATATTCAGCAACGACATCGCGTGCAGCAGATCCAACCAGTTCTTGCCCGCTGCCACAAACCCGATCTTGGCCCCCGGCTTGCCCCAGATGCGCTTGTCCATTTTATTGGCATGGGAAAAAGCTTCGGCAGCGAAGCGTTTGGACTTGATAAGACGCTCTTCTTGCTCGTGGCGGTCATCCACAAGTCGGATATTCACGCCGCCTTTGGGCATATCAAATTGCGGATGCACAAAATCATAGCGATCCAGCCCCGTTTCGACCACAGCAGTGGCCTCAATCGTGTCCTTCATGGTCTTCAGACCGGCCCACAGCCCCGAATAGCGTGACAACTCAAAGCCATACAGCCCATAGTCCAGCACTTCCTGCACGCCCGCGGGCGATAGGATTGGCACATAAGCATCGATCAGGGCCCATTCCGATTGGTGCAAAACTGTCGAGGATTCGCCAGTGTGATCATCCCCCATCGCGACCAAAACGCCGCCATGTTTAGAGGTCCCCGCCATATTCGCATGGCGAAACGCATCGCCGGACCGATCCACGCCGGGACCTTTGCCATACCAAAGGCCAAACACGCCATCAAACTTGCCCTCGCCGCGCAACTCTGCCTGTTGTGCGCCCCAAATCGCCGTCACGGCCAGATCTTCGTTCAATCCGGGTTGGAAGGTAATGTCTGAAGCGCGCAATTCCTTGGCCGCGCGCGTCATTTGAAAATCCACAGCCCCCAGCGGCGAGCCGCGATACCCCGTCACAAGCCCTGCCGTGTTCAACCCCGCCGCCACATCGCGGGCTTTTTGCATCATCATCAACCGAACAAGCGCCTGCGTGCCGTTCAACAGAACCGGGCTTTTTTCCAAATCGTATCGATCGTTCAAAGTCAGTTTCTGCTGGCTCATGTAAATGCCTCCCTGTGCGCCTTTATGGCGTATATTTCACCAATATAGGTCATAGGGCCTGACCTTGCGAGCCACTTTTTTACGGAACCTTCATGTTAGCGGTGCCATTACTGTGGAATTGGGCTACACGAAGCCAAATTTAGGATGAACTGCCGTTATGGACTGGGACAAACTTCGCATATTTCACGCCGTCGCGGATGTGGGCAGTTTGACCCATGCAGGGGATCGGCTGAATCTCAGTCAATCTGCCGTCAGCCGCCAGGTGCGTGCACTGGAAGAGCAATTGAACACCATACTGTTTCACCGGCATGCGCGCGGGCTGATCCTGACCGAACAGGGTGAGCTGCTTTTTGACGCCACCAACGCCATGACGCGGCGTTTGGATACGGCTGCTGCGCGGATCAAAGACAGCGAAGAAGAAGTTTTTGGCGAGCTGCGCGTGACCACCACCACGGGCTTTGGGTCCATTTGGTTGGCGCCGCGTCTGCACAAGCTTTACGATAAGTTCCCCGATCTTAGGGTCGATCTGATGATGGAGGAACGCGTACTGGACCTGCCTATGCGTGAAGCCGATGTGGCCATCCGCATGAAAGAGCCAAGCCAGGCGGATCTTGTGCGCAAAAAGCTGATGACCGTGCGGATGGGCCTGTTTGCGTCTGGCAATTATCTGGCCAAGCACGGCGCGCCGGAAAAACTTGAGGATTTATCAGCACATCGTGTGATTTTGCAAAGCCCAAGCTCTCCGCAAGTCTCTGCGGGCCTAACCCTGTCGCAGCATATTTTGACCAATGATTTGGGCGCGTTGTTGACGCTCAACAATTATTTCGGGGTTTTGCAGTCTGTGCGCCACGATTTGGGCATTGGCGCGCTTCCTGATTATGTGGCGCTTGAATATCCAGATTTGCACCGTGTCTTGGGCGACGTGCAATCGGGCGAGGTGCCTGTCTTTTTGGCCTATCCCGAAGAACTGCGCCAATCCAAACGGGTCGGGGCCTTTCGGGATTTCGTTCAAGAAGAAATCCGCACCTATCGTCAAAAGGCACGAGAGTTGCACAAAATTTAGGCTATGCGCCTCGTGCATAGCGGACATTCGTTTATATTTGCACGTTCCAACTTGAACGGCAGCACTATGGTGCCTAATTTGATCAATGAAGCGGCCGATTTTTGTGGTCTCTTCATCCTCCCTGTTGGACTTGGCCGGGCCTTAGGTCCGGCCGTTTTTTTATATTCCCCCACACAAGCATCCGCCCGGTTCGTGAACCAAAGCACCCTGTTTCACTCTAAAATCACAAATGCACTGCTAGGCTGCGCGTTCTTGGGACATTTGCGAAACAGGGTGCCCCAGGTCAAAGGCAGGGTGCTGTAGGCAAAGAGCTTGCTCTGGTGCGCGGTCTGACCCATTGTCCCGAAATCACTTGTAAAGGATCTGCTATGCGCGCGCTGATTTTTCTTTTGACCCTGCTTTGTGTGATGTCAGTTCCTTATGTGAGCTTCGCTCAAAGCCTTGTCCCTTTGGGCCAAACGCAAGTGGCAGAGCCTGAAGTCCCGGATCTGGATGCGCCGTTAACCCAAACACAAGCCGAGTCGCTCATGTCGCGGCTGTCCGACAGCGAAGTGCGTCAAATGTTGCTGGATCAGTTGGGGACCGCCACTGATACTGCCGAAACGGCCCAAAGCGGCGGGCTTTCGGATCTATTGTACCACGCGACAACAGGGGCGATTCAGTCGCTCATAGTTCCTCTGCAACGTTTGCCCAATTTGGTTGAGGCCCAAAGCCGCGCATTTTCCACCTTTTCCAACACATTCGGCACGTCCGGAATTCTGCAATTCCTGGGTATATTCGCTGTCTTGCTGCTTATTGCTGGTGCGGCCGAGCTGATCTTTCGCCATTTCACCCGTCATTTGCACAGCATGCCGCCCTTGCGCGATGACAGCAGCATCGGTGAAACGCTCAAGGTTTTGTTCGTGCGTCTGTGTCGCGATATCGGCGCGGTGGCTGTGTTCATCCTTGTCGCGGTTGTGGCCTCACGGATCTTAATGCCTGACGGGTTTCATGAATATTCGTCACTGATCGGTTTCTATTTGATCGGCTTTCCGCGCCTGGCTTGGGCTGTGGGACGCTTCATTATGGCTCCGGACAATCCCAGTTATCGGATCGTAAACGCCTCAGATGAAGCGGCCCAAGCGACCGTGTTTCACAACATCTGGATGGCGCTTTTGATCGGTGGCGCGCAGGTAATCATTCAATTCAATGCGATGAATGGCGTCCCGATGGGCGAAACGCGGCTGGGATTTTGGTTGAATGCTTCGGTGCATGCCTATCTTGCGATCATCGTCTGGCGCTATCGTGGGGCCATGACGGACATGATGCGCGGGCGTGATGCGGTCACCCCGACTGAGGAAAAAGTCGCCCAGATCTTCCCCTATTTCGCAATTTTCGTCACATTGGGAACCTGGTGGTTGGTGAATATCCTGGTCAGCTATGAAGCCTTTGGGCTGCTGCGCACGGCACCGCACTATAAAACCATGGGGCTTTTGATGTTTGCGCCCTTAATGGACACCACCATTCGCGGGTTGGTGCGCCACCTCGTTCCCCCCATGCAGGGCGAAGGAACTGTCGCCGAGCGCGCCTATCAAGCCACCAAACGCAGCTATATCCGCATTGGGCGGGTGATTGTGTTTGGGCTTGTGCTGATCGCTATGGCTGGATTTTGGGGCATGTCGCCGGCGTCCATCGCGACTGCAGGTGTGGGCGCGCAGCTGGCGGCGGCGTTGCTGGAATTCCTGATGATCCTGTCGATTGGGTATCTGCTTTATGAGCTGGTCTCGCTTTATATCAACCGAAAACTGGCCTCTGAGATGACCGCGTCAGGCTTTGATCCTGACAGTGCCGAGGTTGGCGGCGATGGTGGCGGTGCGGGTGGGTCGCGCCTGTCAACTGTGTTGCCCCTGATCCTGGCAGTCAGCCGGGTCACCATTGTGGTGCTGTTCTTGCTGCTGGGTCTGTCCAATATCGGTGTCGACACAACCCCGCTGCTGGCAGGTGCCGGGATCGTCGGTTTGGCCATTGGTTTTGGCGCACAAAAATTGGTGACGGATGTGGTGTCGGGCATCTTCTTTTTGGTGGATGACGCGTTTCGCACTGGCGAATATGTTGAAATTGATGGCACTTTTGGCACGGTCGAAAAGATTTCAATCCGCTCGCTGCAATTGCGCCACCACAAAGGTCCTGTTCACACTCTGCCCTTCGGCGAGATCCCGAAAATCACCAACTATTCCCGCGATTGGGTGATCATGAAGCTGCGCTTTACCGTGCCGTTCGACACGGATCCGAACAAAGTGAAGAAAATCTTTAAGAAGATTGGTGCAGAAATGATGACCCACGACGTGCTGGGTGAAGATTTTCTGCAGCCCTTTAAATCCCAAGGTGTTTTAGAAATCGACGATGTTGGGATGGTGATCCGTGGCAAGTTCATGGCCAAGCCGGGCAAGCAATTCATGATCCGCAAAGAGATTTTTAACCGTGTCTCGGCGGCCTTTGCGGAAAACGGGATCGACTTTGCCCGGCGCGAAGTACGCGTCGCGCTGCCCGGGCTGGACACCAAAGAAGCTCTGACCGAAGAAGACAAAGCCGCCATTTCCGCCGCGGCCTCACAAGCTGCCGAAGCTGCGGGCGATGCCGCTGCTGGATCCAGTAACGACCGCTAATCACGATCATCCACGGGCAGCCCTTTCCCCGGGCGGTGCCAGCCTGTAAGAACGCGTCCAAATTGCGCGGCAGCCGCGCGTGTGACTCGCAAAAGACCCCGCGCCAGATCGGGGCCAGCCGGTCGCGCGCCATTTGAACCAAGCCGCGCAGAGATTTGCCAACCGGGGGACGACGGGCGCATGAGTGAACCAGAAATCACACCAGAATTGATCGCAAGCCATGGGCTGAAACCGGACGAGTATGAACAAATCTTGACCATCATCGGGCGCACGCCCAGCTTTACCGAGCTGGGAATTTTCTCGGCGATGTGGAACGAACATTGTTCGTACAAATCCTCAAAACTGCACCTTAAGACGCTGCCCACCACAGGCCCGCAAGTTATCTGTGGTCCCGGAGAGAATGCCGGCATCGTCGATATTGGTGACGGCCAAGCCATTGTATTTAAGATGGAAAGCCATAACCATCCGTCCTACATTGAGCCCTATCAGGGTGCCGCGACTGGTGTTGGTGGGATCTTACGCGATGTGTTCACCATGGGCGCGCGTCCGATTGCATCTATGAATTCGCTGAGCTTTGGCCAACCGGATCATCCCAAGACGCGTCAGTTGGTGAATGGCGTCGTGGCGGGCATCGGCGGCTATGGCAATTGTTTTGGCGTGCCCTGCGCGGGCGGCGAAGTGCGCTTTGATCCTGCGTATAATGGCAATTGTTTGGTCAATGCTTTTGCGGCCGGATTGGCGGATACCGACAAGATTTTCTATTCAGCTGCGTCGGGCATTGGCATGCCTGTGGTCTATTTGGGGGCCAAAACCGGGCGCGACGGAGTGGGCGGTGCGACTATGGCCTCGGCGGAATTTGACGACACGATCGAAGAAAAACGCCCCACGGTCCAGGTCGGGGATCCCTTCACCGAAAAGCGCCTGATGGAGGCCACGCTTGAGCTGATGCAAACAGGCGCGGTGATCTCTATCCAAGACATGGGCGCGGCAGGGCTGACCTGTTCTGCCGTTGAAATGGGCGACAAAGGCGGATTGGGGATTGAGCTGCGCCTAGAAGACGTGCCGGTGCGCGAAGCCCATATGACCGCCTATGAAATGATGTTGTCCGAATCTCAAGAGCGCATGTTGATGGTGCTGAACCCGGACCTTGAAGCCGAAGCCAAGGCAGTGTTTGACAAATGGGATCTGGATTTCGCGATTGTGGGCCGCACCATCGCCGAAGACCGGTTTTTGATCCTGCACAAGGGTGAAACCAAGGCAGATCTGCCGCTGTCCAAGCTGGCCTCGTCCGCACCCGAATATGATCGCCCATGGGTGCCCACCGCTGCCCCCGAGCCTTTGACAGATGTCCCCCAGATCGACCCAATCGACGGGTTGCGCGCGCTGATATCCTCGCCCAACTATGCTGCTAAACAGTGGGTGTACGAGCAATATGACACCATGGTCATGGCGGATTCTGCCCGTACACCCGGCATTGGATCGGGCATCATGCGCATCCATGGCACCGAAAAATCCGTCGCGTTCACCTCGGATGTCACACCGCGCTACGTTATGGCCAACCCCGAAATGGGCGGCAAACAAGCGGTGGCCGAAGCCTATCGCAACCTCACGGCCGTGGGCGCACGCCCCTTGGCCACGACGGATAACCTGAACTTTGGCAACCCGGAAAAGCCTGAAATCATGGGCCAATTTGTCGGCGCGATCAAAGGCATCGGTGCGGCCTGTGCAGCCTTGGATATGCCTATCGTGTCCGGCAATGTCTCGCTTTATAACGAAACCGACGGCACCGGCATCCTGCCCACCCCTACGATCGGTGCGGTCGGCTTAATCGCGCAGACTGATCAGATAATCGGCACAGAAATCCGGGACGGTCATGTGGCATTGGTCGTTGGGATCACCGAAGGGCATTTAGGTCAGTCCGCTTTGTTGGCCGAGGTGTTTAACCGGGTTGAGGGCGACGCGCCCTTTGTGGATTTGGACGCGGAAAGAACCAACGGCGACTTCATCCGCGACAATCACGCGTTTATCAAAGCCTGCACAGACCTGTCCGATGGCGGGCTGGCGCTGGCCGCGTTTGAATTGGCCGAGGCTGCCGGGGTTGGCGTGCAATTGGACAGCGATGACACCGCACTATTGTTTGGCGAAGATCAGGCGCGCTATCTGATCGCTTGCAACTTTGATCAGGCCGAAGCGTTGATGGTGGCGGCTGGGTCTGCGGGTGTAACAATCGACTCTGTCGGTAAGTTCACCGGCGATACTGTGCGCATGGGCCGCTCTGAAGCCCCCCTGGACGAATTGTCCCAAATCTATCGCGCCAGCTTTGCCGAGGCCGTCGCCTAAAGCAAATTACAATGGCAGCGCGGTGGTGGATTTGATTTCCTCCATCGACAACAAAGCGGTAACATTGTGCACCCGCACTTCGCTGATCAACGCCTGATAGAACGCGTCATAGGCCCGTGCATTCTGAACACGGACCTTTAAGATATAGTCAATATCACCCGCCAATCGGTGCGCCTCTTGGACCTCGGGGCGGTCGCGCAGGGCTTTCAGGAATTTGGCCTGCCAATCCGCTTCATGTTCCGATGTGCGGATCAGAACGAAGAAGCACGCCTCAAATCCCAAAGCTTCGGCATCCAGCACCACTGTCTGTTGCCCGATCACGCCAGCCTCGCGCAATTTGCGGATTCGGTTCCACACTGGTGTCTTTGAAGACCCCACAGCCTTGGCGATATCGTCCAAAGACTGCCCTGCATCCTGTTGCAGCTGGGCAAGAATGTTTCGATCTGTCGCATCTATCCGAACAGGCATTCTGAATTCTCCACTTTGGGGACATTTCTGTCCCATTTAGCACGACACTTAGAACATCAGTTCTTAATTCTGAGCACTACTAGCGCAATACCAGAATTTTTTCCTATATCAAGGGTAACAACAACGGAGACCAAACGATGGACCATTTTCCAATCTTCCTATCCACCGCCGGGCGGCGCATCGTGGTCTCGGGTGGTGGTGAGGCTGCCGAGGCCAAACTGCGTCTGTTGTTGAAGACCCAAGCCCGCATAACTGTGTTTGCACAAAATCCATCGACAACTTTGCAAACTTGGGCCGAGCAAGAAAAGATCACGTTGATCCGCCGGTCTATGGATCCTGGAGACACCCTCTGTGCGGCGCTGTTTTATGCGGCAGACGAGGATGATGCTGAGGACGCGCGCACCGCTGCCATCGCCCGCGCCGACGGCGCCTTGGTCAATGTGGTCGACAATTTGGCGCATAGCCAGTTCATCACGCCTGCGATTGTGGACCGCGATCCAGTCACTGTTGCCATCGGAACCGAAGGGGCCGCGCCTGTCTTGGCCCGTGCGATTAAGGCGGATCTGGAAGCCAAACTGCCCACGAATTTGGGCACCCTGGCGCGCGTCGGCAAAGCGTTTCGCAAAGCGGCAGAAGCCCTGCCCTTCGGTCGTCCCCGTCGCGATTTCTGGCGGGATTACTATTTCAACACTGGCCCGCGCGCCGCCGATCTGGGCGAGACGAATTTGCAATCCACTTTGCAAACCACATTACAAAACCACCTGAACCACAAAGCCCGCGCAGGGCATGTCGCCTTTGTCGGTGCAGGCCCAGGGGATCCTGATTTGCTGACCCTGAAGGCGCGCAAAGCTTTGGATGAGGCCGATGTGGTCATCCACGACCGTCTGATTTCGAAAGAGATTCTGGAACTGTGCCGCCGTGAAGCGGTGATGATTGACGCCGGCAAAGAAGGTTTTGGGCCGTCGATGCTACAGGGCGATATCAATGCGCTTATCGTCAGTCACGGATTGCAAGGTGCGCAAGTTGTGCGTCTGAAAGGCGGCGATGCGACGGTCTTCGGACGGCTGGATGAGGAAATCGACGCCGTCGATGCGGCGGGCGTTGGCTGGCATATTGTGCCTGGTATCACCTCGGCCTCGGCAGCTGTTGCGGCCATCGGGCAAAGCCTGACCAAACGCGGACGCAACACGTCGGTGCGGTTGATAACGGGCCATGACATGAAGGGCTTTGCCGATCAGGATTGGGCCGCGCTGGCAAATCCCGGCGAGGTCGCTGCGATATATATGGGCAAAAAATCCGCCCGCTTCGTGCAAGGTCGCCTGATCATGCATGGTGCAGATCGGGGCACGCCGATTACCTTGGTCGAAAATGCCTCGCGCCCAAATCAGCGTATCGTGCAGACCACTTTGGAACATCTGCCCACCGATTTGGCTGAAGCGAAATTGACAGGCCCCGCGCTGACCTTCTACGGCCTCGCCCCGCGCGCCGCCGCCCAAGCCCTAACCGACATTAAAACGCAGGAGCTGGCCTAATGCCAAAGCCAAACACCCCCAAAGTTGTTACCGCCAATGCGCTGCTTGAAGGCGATGTGATTTATCAAACTTTGACCGGATGGACCCGCAATTTGACGGATGCCGAAGTGCTGACGGATCCCGCCCATGCGGATCTGCGCTTGATCGAAGCCAGTCAACAAACTGGCCATGTGGTTGGCGTGTATCTGGCGGATGTAAAAGTCACCCAGACCGGCCCTGAACCTGTGCATTTTCGCGAAGAATTTCGCCGCACCGGGCCTTCAAATTACCCCCACGGAAAACAAGCCGAGGACGCACAATATGTATAGTTACAATGACTTCGACGCCGATTTCCTTGCGCAGCGCAACGCCCAGTTTCGCGCGCAGGTCGAACGCCGTTTGGATGGATCCCTGACCGAGGATGAATTCAAACCCCTGCGCCTGATGAACGGGCTGTATCTGCAATTGCACGCCTATATGTTGCGGGTCGCGATTCCCTACGGGACGTTAAATTCCGCGCAAATGCAGCAACTCGCGCTGCTGGCCGAAACGTGGGACAAGGGCTATGGCCACTTCACGACACGCCAGAACATTCAATATAATTGGCCTGCACTGAAAGACATCCCCGACATGCTGGACGCGCTGGCCGAGGTCGGTCTTCACGCGATTCAGACCTCGGGCAACACGATCCGCAATGTGACGGCCGATCATTTTGCCGGGGCCGCCGCAGATGAGCATTTGGACCCGCGCCCCTATGCGGAACTGATCCGGCAATGGTCTACGGATCATCCCGAATTTCAGTTTATGCCGCGCAAGTTCAAGATCGCCGTGACGGGTTCTGAAAATGACCGCGCCGTAACGCGCGCCCATGACATTGGCTTGCGCGTTGTGAAACGCGACGGTCAAATCGGATTTGAGGTCATTGTAGGCGGCGGGTTGGGCCGCACGCCCATGATCGGCAAAGTGATCAACGATTTTGTCTCCGAGGCCGACCTGCTGCCCTATCTTGAGGCCATTGTCTCTGTCTGGAACCAGAACGGGCGGCGCGACAACAAGTACAAAGCGCGCATCAAAATTACAGTGCATGAACATGGCATTGACGAAATCCGCACTCTTGTCGCGGCGCGTTACGCGCTGATCCGGCCCAGCTTTGGCGGCGTCGATCAAGAGTTGTTGACCGATATTAAAGCGCAATTCGCCCCGCCAAACTTTCGCAACGACAGCGTAGGCGCGTTCAACGCCGCCTATCACAGCGATCCGGTGTTTCGCGCCTGGGCCGATACCAACCTGACCGCGCACCGGGCCGAGGGTTATAAGATCGTGACCATCAGCCTAAAAAAGCAAGGGGGCACGCCCGGCGATGCGACCGCAGATCAAATGCGGGTGCTGGCTGACTTGGCCAAGCGCTTCGGTCATGATGAGCTGCGCATTAGCCATGAGCAGAACGTGATCTTGCCGCATGTGCATCAATCTGACCTGCCCGCGATGCACAAAATCCTGAAAGCAAACGGATTGGCAACCGCCAATATCGGGCTGATTTCGGATATCATCGCTTGCCCGGGGATGGATTACTGCGCGCTTGCCACTGCACGCTCGATCCCAATTGCACAACAAATCGCGACCCGGTTTGATCAGCTGAAACTAGAACACGAAATTGGCCAACTGAAGATCAAAATCTCGGGGTGCATCAATGCCTGTGGGCACCATCATGTGGGCCATATTGGGATCTTGGGCTTGGATCGTGCCGGTGTTGAGAACTATCAAATTACCTTAGGCGGGGATCATACCGAAACAGCTGCAGTGGGTGCGCGCGTCGGACCTGGCTTTTCGGCGGATGAGATTATCCCCGCGGTCGAGCGGATTGTGCACACCTATTTGGACATCCGGGCAGGCGAAGATGAGACCTTTATCGACACGTTCAAGCGCGTGGGCATGTCCCCGTTCAAAGCAGCACTTTACCCCAATCAAGCCGTCGCCGCTGAATAAGCCCGCACAACAGAAAGCAAATCAGATGACACAATTAATCACCGATGCCGGATTTGTGCAGGAGCATTGGGCCGCAGGGTTTACGCCACTGGGCGAGGCGGCCAATGATGTGCGCGCTTTGGATGTCAATGCAGATGCAGACCCTGCCAGTTTGCCGCTAACGCCTGAATTGATCCGTATTGCGTTTCCGTCCTCAGCGGACGGGCGCGGATTTACCATTGCCCGGACGTTGCGTCTTCGCGGCTATGGTGGACGTTTGCGCGCTTATGGTCCTGTTTTGGCGGATCAATATGCGATGGCGCGGCGGTCTGGATTTGACGAGGTGGAAATCCCAGACGATCTGGCCGCGCGCCAACCTGAGGCGCAATGGCTGTTCCGCGCAGATTGGCAGCAGCACAATTATCAGGCCCGTCTGCGCGGATCCGCACATCCCCAGTTGTAACTGAATGCATGCAGGTGTAAATCTATGTTGACACTTCAAGAGCCAGGCAAGAACTCCGTGACCCAAACTTCTGCTGTAAAAGCCGTCCCCGCCCTGCCCGATGCGCAAACGGTGACGCAAGTGCAACATTATACGGACCGTTTGTTCAGCTTTCGCTGCACGCGCCCGGCCTCTTTGCGCTTCCGCTCTGGCGAATTCGTGATGATTGGCTTGATGGGCGACCCACATCCCGAAACAGGCAAGCAAAAACCACTGTTGCGCGCCTATTCCATCGCTTCGCCCTCTTGGGATGAAGAGCTGGAATTTTATTCCATTAAAGTGCCAGACGGGCCGCTGACCTCACGATTGCAGCATATTCAACCCGGCGATCAAATCATCCTGAAACCCAAGCCTGTGGGCACCTTGGTGCATGATGCGTTGCTGCCGGGCAAGCGCCTGTGGTTATTCGCGACGGGAACTGGTTTTGCACCCTTTGCGTCCCTGCTGCGCGAACCCCAAACCTTTGAAGATTATGAAGAAATCGTCATCACCCACACCTGTCGCGAAGTCGGAGAGCTGACCTATGGGCGCGATCTGATAGATGCAATTCGCAGCGATGAGATGCTGGCCGAATTGATGGGCGATGGTTTTGGCGACAAGATCCGCTACTACCCGACGACGACCCGGGAAGAGAGCCCGAAAATGGGGCGGATCACAGATCTGATGCGCTCGGGCCAGGTTTACGCAGATTTGGGCGTGCCGCCATTGAACCCAGATACAGACCGCGCGATGGTCTGCGGAAATCTGGATTTCAACTTGGAGATCAAAGCGTTACTTGAAGGGTACGGCCTGGAAGAAGGCGCCAATTCAAAGCCCGCGCAATACGTTGTTGAAAAGGCGTTTTTGGACTGACTCGTTCTGGCCAATGTCGTCACTACTGACACAGATTCATACAGAAAAACGCGCCCTGAATTGAACAGAGCGCGTTTTTTAGTCTTCGACAGGTTGGTTTAAAGCCCCAAGGCCGCGCGTACTTTGTCCAAAGCGGCTTGCAATAATTCAGGATTGTCCTGCGCCTGGCCCAACGCCCCTTTCAGGACTGTTTTCTCAAGCCCGCCAATCGCATCCGAGCCGTCGATATACTCGGCGACCTTGTCGAGCGAGAACCCATCGACAGTCAGCAAATCAGTGATGCTGGTGGTCTCAGCTGCGGCAGTTTCGGCCACGGCGGCGTCTGTTGCAGCTTCGGTCACGGCGTCTGCGGCGGGTGCGGCCTCGGCGGCAGTTTCAGTTGCAGTTTCGGCAGCGGTTTCTGCCACGGCTTCCGCGGCGTTTTCTGTAGCTGCTGCAGTTTCAGAGACCGCGTCACTGACAGCTTCAGTTGAAGCTTCAGCCGTATTTTCGGCGGCCGAAACAACATCGCTGGCTGTGTCGGCTCCGCTTTCACTCACGACGGCAGCTGCGTCCTCTGCCACATCTGTGGCAGCTTCTGTTGCAACTTCGGCGGCGTCGCTTGCAGTTTCCGTTGCAGCTGTAGCCGTGTCGCTTGCTGCGTCCGTTGCGGCTTCTACTGCTTCAGCAGCCGTTTCAACTGCGGAATCGGCCGCATCGCTCACGGCATCGCTTGCCGCCGAAGCTGCATCTGTGGCGGCATCAGTCGCACCAGACACAGCGTCGGCAGCTGCTTCCGTCACTGTTTCTACCGCGTCTGATGCGGCTTCGCTTGCCGCATCAACGGCAGCTGAAGCCGTGTCGCTCACTGCATCTGCAGCAGCACCAGCTGTATCTGTCACAGCGTCGACAGTATCATTGGCCGCGTCTGTTGCCGCCTCAACGGCGGTTGATGCAGCGTCGCTGACAGCGTCTGTAGCCGCAGAGGCCGCATCGCTTACCGCGTCTGTGGCAGTTGTGACAGCTTCATCAACAACGGATGTCGCAGTTTCCGTAACAGCCGTCGCGGCATCTTGAGCGACTTCGCCTGCACTTGAAGCGGCATTCCCCACCTGCGTCACCAACTCCTGTGGCGATTTGCCTGAGTATAAAACATAGCCCCCTACTGCAATCACAGCGGCGACCAGCACCCAAATTAAATTTTTCATGCTTTGTTACCTTTTCGCTCATATACTCGACGCGTCATGCAAATTCAGCTTCAGCGCGCGTCTTGCGTCGATCCATTCGATATGCCCACTCAAATGCCTATTAGGGCGTGCGCCGACAAGGGGGAAATCCTTACCAAACCTGTCAGAACGCACAACTTGCGCAAAGTTTTGCCGTACGAATTGCTGCAATTACAAAGAACAGTGGGGCGCCATACCTTCAGGGTTGTAAATCCCGCGGAATACTCCCTTGAAAATATGGGGCGAACCCGCTAGGTTGGCACCTCTACATTACTTCCAAGATGCAAGGAAAACGACTATAGCCCGCAGACCGCACAACGCGCCGCCCCAAAGAGACACCGGCCCGCGCGTCAACGAGAAAATCCGTTCCACAGAAATCCGACTTATCGGCGCAGAAGGCGAAAATGTTGGGGTCGTAACACCCTCGCGCGCTATGGACATGGCCGAGGACGCAGGCCTGGACCTGGTCGAAATTTCGCCAAATGCCAGCCCACCTGTGTGTAAGATCATGGATTTTGGCAAGTTCAAATATGAACAGCAGAAACGCGAAAGCGAAGCACGCAAAAAGCAGAAAATCATTGAGATCAAAGAGGTCAAATTCAGACCCAACACGGACACCAATGATTATGACGTGAAAATGCGCAATGTTTACAAATTCTTAGAAGGCGGAGATAAAGTAAAAATCACCCTGCGCTTCCGAGGCCGGGAAATGGCGCACCAGAATCTTGGACGTGAACTACTGGAACGCGTTGCTGAAGATACCAAAGAACACGGGCGTGTTGAGAACTTTCCCAAAATGGAAGGTCGTCAAATGGTTATGTTGATCGGGCCTTTGCCACAAAAGTAAGTGCTGTGACGACACATCTTACTTGATGCTGCAACGCAACAAAAAGCACCGATGAAGGGACCGTACGGTCCCTTTTTCTTTGCGCATCGCAATTCATATAATCTAAAGTTGCAGAAACGACCTGTGTCGGGAATCTGACGCACTGCACAGGAGCCTATTAAATGCCAAAAGCCGCCACAATTGACCCGGCCATTGTATTGCAGGGTCTTGAGTCCGTCAGCAGCGAAGCTGTTTCGGTGTATCATTCGGTGCGCGGCGAAGATGGCGCAATTCAGGATTTTCGCTTTGCTTATGTCAGCCCTTTAGCTGCAAAGATCTTGCAGCGTGAAGCGTCTGAACTGATTGGGAAATCCTTTTTGAGTGAGTTGCCCGGCACCCAGGACGAAGGTATTTTTGAAGCCTATTGCAAAGTTGCCGACAGTGGGCAGCCTTGGTCCCATCAAACACGCTACGACCGCGATGGCGTATCGGGGTTCTTCCAAATCAATGCTGCAAAACTCGACGATGGTTTAATTGTCGCCGGCCAAGACATCCCCAGCAATCGCTCTGCCGAAGATCGTTTGCAACAAATCTTGGACGTTGTTGCTGCATTTGTTGGCCTAATGGACACTGATGGATTGTTGTGGGAAGCCAATGACTTCTCGCTTAAGGCCGCGGGACTGACCCGCGCGGATGTGGTGGGCAAACCCTTTTGGGACTGTTATTGGTGGTCCTATGATGCAGATGTGCAGGCCCGTCTAAAAGATGCAGTTCAGCGCGCACGGTGCGGCGAAACCGTCCGCTACGACGAGGTTATCCGAATCGCCAATGATACCTATATGAGCATCGATTTTCAGTTGGCGCCTTTAAAAAATCCGAAAGGCGCCGTTGTGTCTTTAGTGCCGTCGGCCGTTGATATCGAAGCACGTCGGCAAACTGAAGCGCATCGCGATATTTTGGTCCAAGAGTTGAAACACCGCGTCAAGAACTCTTTTGCCAATATTCAAGCCATGGCCAACAATACGATGCGCACACAACCTGGATCGGAAAGTTTTGCGCGGGCTTTTTTGGGACGTTTGCATGCTATTTCGACAGGCTATGATTTGTTGATGCGAGATGACGACCAGTCCGCTAATTTACGCGCGCTCATAGAACAGCAAGTCACCCCGTATTTCGGAGCCGAGATGGCGCAGATCGTTTTGAAAGGGCCGCATCTTCGTATTCAGGGACGCAATGCGAACAATCTTACGCTTGTGTTTCACGAATTAACTACAAATTCTGCGAAATACGGTGCTTTGTCTGTTGAAACGGGTACCGTCGAGGTCACTTGGGGTGTTCAACACAACGCGGGAAAAGTGATGATGACTCTGTCCTGGGTAGAAAAAGATGGCCCCCCCGTCACCCCCCCGGCCCGTACAGGATTTGGCACGATCCTGTTAGAACACAGCTTAATCCATACTTTAGATGCACAGACAAAGATTTCCTACGAGCCGACGGGATTGGTATTTAACCTGACTTTAGATCTGACCGCTTAGAACACATATATGCGATCTGCGATCCCATTAAGCCTATGCAAAATTCATCAGGAATTTGCCTGGCGACCCGGACAAGTTCAAGCGCTCAAGTATCCTAAGAACCGGCGCATTATCACGCGATATTCGAGTAACATCCCATTTCCGAATGGGGGTTCTCACCCTATTGTTGCGATATCCATGTGGGTGCAAAAGGGCAAAATATGACAAAAACAATATTGGTGATCGGCACTTACGACACAAAAGACGAAGAGTTGAACTATATTTGTGCGCGGATCCTAGCGCAAGGCGGGCGCGTGGTGTCGATGGATGTCAGTGTTTTGGGAAATCCTACAAGGACAACAGATGTGTCCAAGCACCAGGTCGCGAAGGCGGCTGGATCCTCGGTGCGGGCTGCAATTGACAGCGGCGATGAAAATACAGCCATGCAGATTATGGCGCGCGGGGCATCTATTTTAACCGCGCAAATGTATGCGGCAGGACAGATTGACGCGATGCTAGCGTTGGGCGGAACGATGGGCACTGATCTTGCCCTAGATTGCGCACAAGCTTTGCCAATGGGTGTGCCCAAATATGTGGTTTCGACCGTGTCATTTTCACCTTTGATCCCAGCTGAACGCCTAAGCCCCGACATTCAAATGATCCTATGGGCCGGTGGGCTTTACGGTTTGAATTCCGTATGCAAATCGTCGTTATCACAAGCCGCTGGCGCTGTTCTTGGTGCGGCAAAAGCTGTTGAGCCCCCGAATGCAGACAAACCCGTTATCGGCATGACGAGCCTAGGATCATCTTGTCTGAAATACATGAAATATTTGCGAGAACCGCTGCAGCAGCGCGGATTTGAAGTCGCCGTTTTTCATGCGACGGGTATGGGGGGGATGGCGTTTGAAGCTTTGGCACAGCAAGGCTATTTTGCTGCAGTTATGGACTTTGCCCTGCCGGAACTTAGCAATCTGATGGTAGGATCTGTTGTCACGGCAGGTGCTGATCGTCTGACAAACGCAGGTGCCCAAGGTATTCCTCAGATCGTTTCACCCGGATGTGCCGATTTGATCGATTTTGCCGGATGGCAGGACATTCCTGACGCCTATGCAGACCGCCCTTTCCATGCACATAACCGGCTCATCAAATCTTCTGCACTGGCACCCGATGAACGCCGCATTTTAATGCGTGATATCGCAGCACGTTTGGCCAGTGCGACAGGACCAGTACATGTTTTAATGCCGACGCATGGTGTTGAAGAGTGGGACCGTGAAGGTCAGCCAGCTTATGATCCGGAAGGGCTTGCCGCGATGGTCGATGAAATGGCTCAGGCTCTCAAAGCCCCTGCGAAGCTCACCCAACTTGCATGTCATATCAACGACCCAGAATTCGCCGAGACCGCTTTGGCGGTGCTGGATGGATGGATCGCAGATGGAACTATAAAACCTCATCTTTGAATGACTTATAGGCAAACACGTCTAACGCGTTTTGCTCTTGCATGGCACGTCTAACTGAGACCGACCAAAGGTTTTTTGCTGCGTGTTATGCGTTCTTCGTGTACGAAGATTGCCTCCTCAAGATCTTCAAAGAACTGCAACTTGCCCTGTTCCAGAATAAGTGCGCAGTCGCAAACCCGCCGCAGCACACCTTTGCCATGCGAGACAACAATCGCACCACTCCGTTCAATCCGATCCTGTAAAAGTTCGATACTTTTTTCGCGAAATCCCGCATCCCCGACCGAGGTCACCTCGTCGATCAAATATGTATCAAACGCGATTCCCATTGAGACGCCAAAGGCCAAACGCGACTTCATGCCGGACGAATAGGTCTTGTAGGCTTGGTGAAAATGACCTCCAAGTTCGGCAAAATTCTCAACAAAATCGCGCAATTGATCCGTTTCAACACCGTAACACCGCGCAATGAAACGAATGTTCTGAGCACCAGTCAGGTCCCCTTGAAACGAGCCCGAGAACCCAACAGGCCAAGACACAGAGCCTTGCCTTGAAACATGTCCGCGATCCGGGGAAAGCGTCCCTGCGATCATCCGCAACAAAGTCGACTTTCCTGCCCCATTGCGGCCCAACAAAGCCACACATCGACCTTTCGGAAACTGAAATGTCAAATTGTCCGCAACCACTTTGCGCTTAGCGCCGGACCCGAAACTTTTGGTGACATTGCTTATGTCTATCATCAACTGCGATCTCGTAGGCTGTAATACACAAGCGTTAGGACCGACCAGAACAGGAACAAAAACAAAGATACGATGCCCAGCAGTACAATTCGTTGTGGGAATTCAGCGCTTTGCGGGCGTGTGGGGTTAAGATACGCAGCCAGGTACCGGCTTTGATGCTGCGCCTCTCGCAGCGCAGTATCATAGCTTGTCAAAGCCGATAGATACGCAGCCTGCGCGAATTCTAAATCGACATTCAGTTCTTCAAACCGCGCCACAACGGTCGAGTATGTTGCGTCATCTGCGCCGCCGATCCCAAATTTTTTGCGCTCAATTTCGATCCGCTTTTCGATTACATCGACTTCACGCTGTAAATTCACAACCCGTGGATCGCCGTCGCGACTGGTTTGCACCAAGAGATCCAGTTCGATATACGTCTCAGCCAGTTGCTGTTGAAGACTAATCAACACCGTCATTTGCCCTTGCACATCCGCCGAAGGATCCACAATTTGACTGCTTGATCTAAACGCAGTCAACGCCTGCCGTGCTTTTTTAAGTCTTGTAATCGCATCGTCCAATTCACCCTGTGCATAACGCGTAGTGTCTTCGCGCGCGATTGCGCTAAGGCGGTTGATCATCGTACTCGACTGCGCCAGAACTTCTTGCGAAATTGCAGTTGCGTCTGCTGGCTCAAACGCTTTGACGCGCAGCTCAATCAGGCCCGTTGTTGAATCATAGAAGATGTCCACCATTGTGTTCCAATAATCGACCAAACCTTCGATCGGAACAGTCGGATCTAACGCAAAAACAGGATCATTCGCTGGTTTGCTAAACAGCGTGCGCAACCCAAGAGTTGCGTCGACCATTTCCACCATTTCCTGACTTTGAATGAACTCGTATAAAATGTCTGCGTCCGGATTTTGTGTCCCAGACATCGAACCAAGCCCCTGAAACAATTCAATCGGCGCAATTGGGTCCTGGGAGCGCACTGCAAACCCAGAACGCGACGCATATTGATCCGCCGCTTGTGTGTACAAATACCATGCCGTCACGGCAATCGGGCCAACAACCAACGCCCAGAAACTGAAGAATAAGACAATATGGCGGCGTTTCGCGCGTGCTTTCGGCACAGGGCGCGCCTGTACAGGCTGGGGCGGGCGTACCAATACCTGTTTTTCCAAAAAATCTTTCACGGTGCTCACTCATCAGGGGATGGTCGCTATTTTTTAACAGCCTCATGGTATCTTTGAGGTTAACCAGGATTTGGAAACCCGCCGTGCAACAGACTGCAGCAGTGACAGATAGATGGAAAATCAGATCGTTAAGGTCGATTTTTGCGTTAATGCTGCGTGAAATCGCAACGACTTATGGTCGTTCTGCGGGGGGATATGTTTGGGCAATTGTTGAACCGATTGCTGGTATCGCCTTGTTAACATTCATATTTTCTCTCGCATTTCACAATCCCCCCTTGGGAAATAACTTTGCAATTTTCTATGCGACCGGCATTTTGCCCTTCACAATTTATGTTCAAATCTATTCAAAATTGATGGTCTCGATCTGGTTTTCAAAACAGCTGCTACAATACCCTGCTGTCAGCTTTGCCGACGCAATTATTAGTCGCTTTGCATTAGCGATGATAACGCAAATCATCGTTTTCTTCGTCGTCCTTTATGGCATTGTCATTATTTACGATCCACAAATCGCGATTCACTTACCACTGGTCATGCTGGCTTTGGCGATGACAGCTGTGCTTGGGTTGGGACTCGGCGTTTTGAATTGCTTGCTGATCTCTGCATTTCCGATCTGGCAAAGGATATGGAATGTTTTCCACAGGCCGATGTTCATAATTTCTGGTATTTTCTTTTTACTCGAATCTGTTCCTGAACCCTATCGCAGCATTTTGTGGTACAATCCGTTGGTCCATATTATCGGCATTCTACGCAAAGGGGTATTTCCGACCTATGATGCGCCCTATGCGTCCCCCGCATATGTCTTTGCGTTTGGGTTAATCTCTTTGGTCATCGGTTTATTCTTTCTACGTCGGTGGCATAAGCAATTTCTTTACCAATAATCTGCACCTAGACGTATGGCATATCGTTTTGTTCATCCAAGCGTTCTACAAGTTCCTGGCAAAATGGAACTTGATGAGTTGGCATTCCTAGCAGCCCTGGCTGCGCAGGTGCCCAAGGGCGGTCGCATTATTGAAGTCGGACCGTTATACGGGCGTTCTACAAATGCGATGGCTATGGCAAATCCAGGCGCAAAAGTCACGTCTATCGACACGTTCCAGCCCGCGGCCTGGACTGAAAAATATTCTAATCAGTTTCGCGACATTCCGACTTTTGGCGTCGCGGCTTTTGAAGCTTACACCAAGCATTTGCCGAATGTCGAAAAGATCGTCGGTGCCAGCCCGCGTGTTGTGCATAACTGGGCAACTCCAATCGATCTGTACTTTGAGGACGCAATTCATGGCAACCCACAGCTCGCCGAGAACTTGGATTTTTGGATGGCACGGTTGCGCCCGGGCGGAATCGCATGTGGACACGACTATTGTAAGCGTTTTCCAGATGTAAAACGCGAAGTTGATGCACGCGCCAAGACTTGGGGGTGTCCGGTCGAATTGGTGGGAACAATGTGGGCTCTTCGCAAACCGAAGGCGTATATGACCCGCGCAGACGCTTGCAGCATCGACATTGTCGATGGACCTAAGCTGTCTCTTACCACGATGAACAAGAACAAGGGACTGTCTCAAGGCAAAGCGGGATATTGGTGCGGCGCACATATGTCCCCAGATCGGCTGACGCACTTGCAGATCGAAACAGCGATAGACCTAGAATATCGTGTCGGCCATCCCGAGTTCGGCGCGTCCGAATGGACCCAACCAGGCCGCCCGGCACGACTGGTATCGGGCGGTCAAAACCGGCCTTTCACACGCTTTGCTATCCGAAGTAGTGGTCAGAAAATGCAGCCATTTTACCGTGTTTCTTCCCGGCAAGTCGGAAATAATGGATATCAACTAAGCGGTGTGTCCAATTGGGGTTCTGGCGGGGACTGGGCGTCCTTGCGCAAAGAAGGTCCCGGACTTTGCGCCATTACCGCATGTATGCTTGAGACCGCGCCACCGGACGCGCAATCCGCTTTCAAAAAACGGGCCCTAACACAGGTAAAATATTGGGCCCGTCACACACATAATGCAATTCTATCACAGCGCGTATGATCGCCCAGTCGCTGCAATCGGGACCAAAGGTTTTTGTTGCAATCAATTGCCACCCGTTCCATGAATTGGACAAAGTTTCCAGTGGAATAGCATCCTGCGTAGAGGCCTTAAGCGCCTTTCGAATGCGCGCGGATAGATATGTTCAGATCACCCTGTTTTGGCATCGCGCGGACAAAATAAACCCGCACATCAAAACCATGTGCACTGCGGCAGGTTTTCAAATTCACCACTTGCCCCATCACAGCAATGGGCAAAATCTGAACGCCCAAATCGAACAAGCCCTGTGTGAAGAACATGACATCTTTTTCCGTGTCGATGCTGATGATACAGTGACCGTAGAACGATTTGTTCTGCAATCAGAGGCACTTGCCTCAAACAGTTGTGACATTTGCGGAGCTGGTCTGATGTATTACAACATGTCGGGTCAAAGCCAAAAAGTTCTGCCACGCGAAACACCCCTGCCCCGCGATTATATTGAAAACCGACATACGCTCCACCCGACTATGGCATTTCGCTTGAAAGCTCTGTCTCAAAAAGGGCTCAGATACCGCCATTGCCGGCTCGAGGACAAAGCCTTCATTCTCGACGCTGCCCGCCTCGGTCTGAGGTTTCGAAACTTACAAATCCTAGCGGGCGGATATCACGTCGGCCCGACAGCACGACGCGCGTTGCAAGTGAAAATGCAAGGCTTTTACCTAAACTTGGCGTTCAGTTGGCACCAAAAATCCATCCTTCTTGTCATCTACGCCTGCCTCATGATCTGTTTTCAAATTCTCTTTGGGTCGAAATTTCTTCGTTATATCAGAAACTTAATTCACAGCCCCGTGACCAGTTCAAATTCTGTGAAAAGTTAGAACAGATTTAAACCGATATTAAGTATTAACGTGCCAATTTAGTCCACACGCAGGGAAATCCTGCGCTCTGAAACGGGTTTGTAACCAGAACGGTTGCTGGGGATTAAACACATGAAGATTGTGGTATTAGGCGGTGACGGTTTTTGCGGATGGCCCAGTGCATTGCATTTGGCCGAACTAGGACATGATGTGACGATTGTCGACAACCTGTCGCGCCGCTCTATCGGGGAAAAACTCTCTGCCCCATCTCTTACACCTATTCGCCCTATCAAAGAACGTATTGCAGCTGCGAATACTGTTGGCGATGTGGCGTTTGAATTTTGCGACATTGCAAACGAATATGAAAAACTGAAAAAAATCTTTGCGCGTGTTGAACCAGACACCGTAATCCATTTTGCCGAACAAAGATCTGCACCCTATTCCATGCTGGGATGTATGGAACGGACCTACACGATTAACAACAATGTTTCCGGCACCAATAACATCCTATCTGCGCTGGTATGCCTAAAGCACCGCCCCCATCTTATCCACTTAGGCACTATGGGCGTGTATGGGTATAACGATGATTTTGGTGAAATTCCAGAAGGTTATCTTGATGTTGAAGTGTCCCAAACTGGTAAGAAGGTCAACATTCCATATCCTGGAAACCCTGGGTCAATCTATCATCTGACAAAAGTCCTTGATCATCAATTGATGCAATTTTATGCCAAGAATTGGGGTTTCCGTATTACAGATCTGCATCAAGGGATCGTATGGGGAACGGAAACGCCAATTACCAAGTCTGACCCAGCCCTTATGAACCGTTTTGACTATGATGGTGAATTTGGGACTGTCCTAAATCGGATGATTAGCCAAGCTCAGATAGATCATCCCCTCACGGTTTACGGATCTGGTGGGCAATCGCGTGCTTTCATTCATATTCAAGATACGGTCAAATGCATTGCCCTGGCCGTTGAAAATCCACCCGAGCCTGAGACACGCATTCAAGTCTTTAATCAAGTTGCGGAAGTTCATTCGGTTGGCGATTTGGCCCAAATGATATCTGTTAAAACAGGCACTAAAATCAACTACATGGAAAACCCTCGCAAGGAGCTTCCAAGCAACAACTTACGCGTATCAAATAAGGGGCTGTGCAGTCTTGGGTTTGACCCCATAACGCTTGATGATACGTTGGTGGATGAAATAGAACAAACCGTCGTTCGCTATGCTGATCGCCTAGACCGAGACGTAATCTTCTCGAACGCACGGTGGTGAAATGAAAATTGTGATTACAGGGGGCCTCGGCTTCATTGGACGCAATCTGGCTCGGTATATCCGCAAACATGATGAGACCAGTCAATTGCTCTGCGTTGATTGGGATACTGAGGCGGAAGAAGCGGATCACAACTTGTTTGATGTTTCTATTACTGACTGTTTTGCGTCGCCAGACGCTGTGTTTCTGTATAAAGATGCGGACGTAGTCGTGCATCTTGCCGCAACAACCACTGTGCAGGAAAGCATCGCAGATCCTGCGACTAGCTTTGAAAACAACGTCGTGAAGACACAATTTTTACTTGACCAACTCCTTGAAATTGCGCCCAAAAGCTATTTTGTCTTCGCCTCAACAGGTGGTGCAATCATCGGCGACTTCGATGGGCCAATACATGAAAATATCGCTGCAAGACCTGTCTCGCCTTACGGTGCCACAAAACTCGCGGTCGAAGGTTTATTGTCTGCGTATTCAAGCTCGTATGGAATGCCAACTGCATCCATGCGATTTTCCAATGTCTACGGTCCAAATTCTGAAAAGAAATCTTCTGTTGTCGCGACTTATTGCAAGTCAATAATTCAGGAAGAGGCGCTGAAAGTGTTCGGAGACGGAACACAAACGCGTGATTTTGTATATGTGGACGATATTTGCAATGCAATTTGGCGCGCAATTCAAAAGCGCGCGACTGGGACGTTTCAGCTGGGCACTGGAACGGGCACGTCGATTTCCAAGTTGATCGACGTCTTTAAAGGACACTTAAAAACTGATGCCTTAAACGTAGAATTCCACGATTCACTTCTAGGTGAAGTGAAGCACAATATCTGCAACATAGATCATGCCCAGAATTCATTTGGCTATGTTCCTGAATTTGATTTGCCGCGCGGCTTAGATAGAACACTGCGCTGGTTTCATGAACATTCGACAGCATAATCGTCTGCAATGTACCCGCTTGGTCTTCAACGTCACCAATGCTTTCGCATCCTGGGTATTGCGTACCATGAGGCTACTTAAAGTCACAGATCGTAAGAACGAACACGAACAGCCTGGTTTAAGAATTCTCTATGTCACCGCATGGGTATTGGGTGATGCCGGCGCAAATGCTGCGGAATTATTTCCGAGCCTAGCGTCCAAGCACCCAATGATCGACCAAGTCTATGTTGCTGATTTTGAAAAAAATAAGAAATATATAACGGACCAACAAAGAGCTATATTCGTTCGCCTGAAACAGGGAAAGACTTGGGTCCGGTATGCTGCGCGCATTGCGTCTCTTGCTCGTCAAAAGGACGTGGATATCATACATGTCTTTTACCGCCAGCAGAATGCGATCCTACTCATTCTTATTCGCGTGTTTTTGAGTCTGCTTCGTGCAAGAACTAAACTTATTATGGATCATAGATCGGTCAACTTGGCGAAGGGTTGGACCTCTTTGCGTAAACGACTGTTAAATCAAGTGATGCAAGCTTTTTCGCACCACTTGGCCGGAAATCCTTGGGCGCCTGAGACCAATCATTTTAAGATCTTTCGTCCCATTTCCATAATTGACTTAGGATATGACACAGCGCCGAACACCTCTCGTAAAACAGTCCGCAAAGCTTCAGATCCTGTTCAAGTCTGGTATATTGGTTCTTTGAAACCGCGGAATCGAAAGTCTCAATTCTTGATCGATGTGATGCAAGAGGTCGGCAAACGCGATCCGCAATGTCTGCGGCAAATTCAATTCCAAGTTGCTGGTCCTGCGAATCAAAGCCAAAAAAAAGCATTAGACGCACTTTCAAATGTGACTTTTCACGGCAAATTGGAACGTGCCGATCTTTATCAACGGTTGGACGCAAATCCCGGTATCGGCCTTGCGTTCATGAACCATGAATTTCACGCATATGCGCCCTCATTAA
>JBGCEM010000009.1:0-2915 GCA_045106335.1 Paracoccaceae bacterium
TGAGTACAGCATTCGGCCAATAGCATCTGAACATGCTCTTCCGTTTCAACACCCTCGCAAAGTAGTTCGATACTCATACCTTCGCAAAGCTTTGAAACCGACCGAACGATGGCCAAGGCTTGTGGGTCTTTCCCCAAAGCTTGGACAAAGCACTTGTCCAGCTTCAGCTTGCGCAACGGCAACGTTGAGAGATAAGCGAGTGACGAATACCCCGTTCCAAAGTCGTCCAGCGCCCAGGAAACGCCAAGCATCTCTAAATCGCGCATGAGTTCAACGACGGAATGTGAGGGTGACATGAATACAGATTCCGTCAGTTCGAGGCAAAGACGATGCGCGGGTAGACCACTTTGTCGAAGTGAAGATTGCACGTCGTCAATGAGATCGTAATCCAGCATTTGCAATGCTGATACATTGACGGCAACTTCCACATCGGATGGCAAATACATTGCATCCTCGGTGGCTTTTTTTAACACCCAGCGGCCGATGTCATTTATAAAGCCGTTTGATTCAGCGATGTCGATGAATTGATCTGGAAAAACCTGTCCAATGCTGGAACTCGTCCACCTCAGCAACGCTTCAACGCCGATTAGTCTTCCATCTATCATGCTGACCTGTGGTTGATATACAAGATTGAACTCGTTTTGTTCTATGGCCGTCCACATCGCGCGTTCTATTGCGCGGGCCCGAACCTTGCGTGATACTTGTTCTTGCTCGTGAGCCTGAATACGGGTGCCACCAAATTGTTGAGCTTCATCGAGAGCAGCTTCGGCATGGTCCAAGAGATCACCAGCCGAAGCCTCAATAGGATCAGTTTCGGTCACAAAACCAATGCGCGCACCAATTCGGGCGTGCGCGTCGCCAAGGACATAGGGTTCCGCAATCGTCTCCTTGATGCCTTCAGCGATGGTGTTGGGCGCATTAGAATCCAGACTGCCTACAAAAAAAACTGCAAACCTGTCCCCACCAAGACGAACGACGGGTGAAAATCCTTTTTCGGGAACGCTAAGACGCAAAACTACTTCTTTTAGGACAAGGTCGCCAATATCACGACCGAAGGTGATGTTGATCGTCTTGAAACGGTGCAGATTGAACGCGAAAACGGCTACGCTATCGCCGCAATCTATATGATCCTGCAGGCATCGCAGAAATGCTTTTCGACGTAGCGCGCCTGTCCGTTCGTCGTGGTTGGACAAATAGATCAGTTGATTTTCTTTTTGCCGCAGAATTGTTACGTCACGGGCCGCCAAAGTAGCGATGTTCTTGTAGGTGGATTGCTTGCTGCGTCCGTTTCCCACTATCTCAAGGCTGGAGGGCGTCACCGAGTACTGCAAAACCCGCTCTTCAAATGTCGTTTCCAGAAGTTTATCAGCGCGCCAGTTGCCATCGCGATGTGCTGCAATTGCCTGCATGGCAACTCTTCCAAATACTTCAGGCAGACCTATTTTTTCGCTCTGGCGGTCTTTTATCAGAAGATCAGCACTTTTGCTGCTGTTAAGAATTTTGCCGTACTCATCAATGACGACGATCATGTCCGAGCTGTCACTAAACACCTGCTGCAAGACATGCTTTGTATTCATGATTTCCGATTGTGTTTTTCGGATCAGCCATTGGCTTAAGTCCAACGTCTGACCTAAGCGCCAAAGGCTATAGAGCAGTAAACCCGGATAAATCGAACCTGTCGCCAGTTGAATTGTCTGCCCACGAAAAAGGAGAAGCCCCGCAATTTCGGTAATCACTATCACAAAAACTGACTGTCCCATCAACGCCCAAGGACTGAAATCACGTCCTTTGGTCTGAAATATGGTGATAGTTGTAAGGAGCAACGCAATACACACCAGGCCATTGAAATGTTGCGGAACTACTTGCAAAGCGAGTGTTTCAGTT
This sequence comes from Paracoccaceae bacterium, assembly GCA_045106335.1. Taxonomy (GTDB): domain Bacteria; phylum Pseudomonadota; class Alphaproteobacteria; order Rhodobacterales; family Rhodobacteraceae; genus Aliishimia. The sequence goes on from JBGCEM010000009.1 coordinate 1,885, forward strand.
GCCAATACGTGAATCATGGCGCCGGGAATGATACCATGAATTGGAACTGCGAAGTTGTCTCGGAGTTCCAAAGCGAATGCACCGATCACCACTGATTTATTTTCGAATGCGGTGTCCGGCACAGTGCCAATTAATACATCTATCGCCGAGTACCTTGGGATGGTGTCCGGGCGCAGCGCGTAGTTGATAGCAAATTGTCCGCCCGGTGGACCGAAAACACCAGATAGGAATGAAGCGGCAGACGGCAAATCTTCTCCATTCACGGGCGCGCTGAAAAAATATTGCCGAACAAGGCCATCAGGATCGGATGGAACATTGACGAGTGCAGGCCAACTCACGTCATAAAAGGGCGAATATGGCAGGTTATAACTGAGCTCTGAATTCTCGTCATGGGTCGCAGATTGGGGCTGCGAGAATGCAGCCAGATATGTGCTGCCCGCCGCCCTTTCCAGAGCAGCAACAAATTCTTGGTCGTCAACTGGATCTCTGGCGAAAGCAAAATCGATGTCAAAGAAAACGTCTCTGGCCTGCGCGCCCATTAATCGGTCCAGAAGCTCTGCATGAATGCTTCGGGGCCAAGGCCATTGACCAATTTCTTTGATACTTTTATCGTCAATTGCGATCAATACGACGTCTTCGCTGACAGCCTGAGGCGAAAATAACATCCGTAGATCACCAACGCTTTTGTCGATAGGATGAAACGCCCCCACCATGTGTGCAAAGAGCGTTGAGAGACCGATCACGAAGACCGTGGCCAGCCTGCTTACTAGGCGCATTTGATTTATTCGTATTTTCACGGTTTAACCGCTTTCAGTTCAATAGAACTTTGTTCCCGGGTGCCCGCTCTGGCTTGTTGATGTGACCCGGAAATTCAAGTTGTGACGCTGGTCAGCTAGTTCTTGCCATTCCCTTTGCCGCCACCGTTGCCGCCACCGTTGCCGCCACCGTTGCCGCCACCGTTGCCGCCACCGTTGCCGCCACCGTTTGCGCCAGCGATTCCGCCACTGGTCCCGCCACTGGTGGAGGCACCG
>JBGCEM010000010.1:0-2821 GCA_045106335.1 Paracoccaceae bacterium
TCCTGCCAAGCATCAGGCGGCAGCATCCTGCAGCGCACCGCGCGTTTGGTCAGATTGTTGCAGTGGCAGGGTGTCTTTCGGCGGGAAGTGGATTGTGGATGACTCATTTCTACAGCTTTCCGATCAGCCTTCAGGGAAACGTGCTGTATTGGGCGCGGATGGTCCTCGGCTTTTTGATGATTGGCTGCATCTTTGGTTCAATTGCTGCGATCCGGTCACGAAACATCTTTCAACACAGCGCCAATATGTCGCGTGCTTATGCGATAGGTCAGGGTGCGTCGACACAGACGTTCATCGGCATTGGGTGGATGATCTTTTCTGGAACAGAAGCGACAGGACCGCTGCGTGACGCTATGATGGTGTCTGCTTGGGCACTCAACCTTTTGATCGCCGAGGTTTTGGTTAGGGCGCTCTTGGCACCGAAACGGAGTTCGTCGCTGAAGAGTCTGAGCAATAAACCTTCAAGAGTAGGAGAATGATTTGATTGGCTATTCAACGATTGGGATGAAGGATTTCGATGGTGCGGTGAAATTTTGTTACGCCCGGTTGGCAACGATAGGGATTCACAGGCTCTGGCAGCACGGACACATGGCGGCGTTGCCATCATCGCATTAGGTTTCGCGGTAACTGACGGTCGGTTTTTCCCACCTATTTCGTCGCAAATCGCAGTAGGTAGAATATAGGCAGCACAGGCAAGCAGTTCCGCTTAGCGGCCCTTCACCACATGGCAACGTGATCGCAGTCTGGGCTCGAACCGGAAGTTAGCTGCGACGCGTACCGGCGACCTTTAAGTGGACAAAGGGATATTTCGTAGTGTCCCATCGAATGACCGCATCCAGCACGAAGCGGACGCGTCACTGCCGGGTCGAAATAGCTATAGCTTACTTTAGCTGCACAATCAGCGAACTGGGACGATGCGGGACTCTGCAGCCGTTCATGTCGAATTGGCGCATGTCCGCTTCCGACACTCGGTTGTTCGGCGAATGTCTCGATATTCGCTTGTTGGTTGGCCGAAGAAGCTCCGCAACACCCGTAGAAGGGACAATGGGGAATGATAGCCGCAGGCGAAGGAAATGACCTCGATGCTCTCGTTACCCTGGAGGAGCATCTGCGCAGCATTGAGGAACTTCCAACGTGTCGCACAAGGTGCCGAACGATAGACTGGTAGTAACCCTCAGCCTTTGGAGGCCGCCAATGCAGCAGCGTGGGCCGCCTCAGCGATCCGGTTCGCGATGTCGGGGTGTGCAACAGCGCGTGAGAGTGTCAGCCCGCCGATCAACGTGCTTAACATCGCCCAAGCCCGCGCGTGTCGGGCCTCCTCTGAGTCCCCGCTTAAACCATCGGCAATCAGATCTACAATTCTGTTCATTTTCGTCTCGTAAGCTGTGTGCATATCGGGATCTGCCCGTGCAACTTCAGGTGATAGTGTTGTCATCGCGCACCCGCAGGCGAGATCATCACGATGAACCTCACCCAGATAATAATCGGCAAAAGCGCCAACCCAATCAGGTCCAAACTCTTTTTGGAATTTCGGAATGCTCTCAATTACTTCGTCCATTCCGGTTGCGAGCGCAGCTTCAAACGCGCCGTCCTTTGATCCGAAATGAGCGTAAAATGCGCCCGAAGTGACACCGGCCGCCTTTGCGATCCCGTCGACGCCAGTGCCCGCATAGCCACTACTTCTAAAACTCTGGCTTGCAGCTTTCAAAATACGCGCGCGGGTTTGTTCTTTCTTTGTGGGAGATTGGGTAGCCATCAGCTGTCTTTCCATATTTTTATAGTGATCGTTATTTTTATGTTGACGATATAGAGATCGCTATATATAGATCGTTATATAGAAAGCGCCGTTATGACGCAACCGGTCAAACCGGGCATCGCGGACGCACAGGAGAGCCAAATGACACACCAGCTAAAGACTCGGATCGCCAAAGGGGTCAGCCGACGCAAAATCATCGCGGGCACGATTGCGGCTTTGACAACTACCAACCTCACTCTCGGCGGCCAGATTGCGTTGGCCGGCACCGCACCTACACATGGAGAAGAACAAATGACCCCCAAGGCCTTCGTTTACACCGAACTGCAAATCTCCGTGCCCTTCGACACTGTGCCTTGGCAAAAGCTCAATGACCAAATTGCGGATGAGCCGGGCTTTCTTAACAAAACGTGGTTCTCAGGGGTTGGGAACAACTCCGTTGGTGGCATCTACGGCTTCGACAGTGTTGAGGCTGCTCAGCAGTATTGCACCACCTTTTTCCCCGCCGCTGCCAAGGAATTTGGCGTTGCCCAAACAACCAGAGTCTTCGATGCGGGCATCGTCTCGGATGCAAGCAGTGGTATGGGGTCGCCACATTTTGGGGCCGCCCCAACGCTGGCCCCAGGTGCGTTTGTCTACACCGAGGTCCAGGTCAACGTGCCTTTTGAAAAAGCCCCTTGGCCAGAACGCAACCCTGTCTTGAAGCAGCAGAAAGGTTTGATTTCCAAGCTTTGGCTTAGCGGTCTTCATACCAACACGCTCGGCGGAGTTGATGCGTTTGACACGGTGGAAAACGCGCTTGCTTTTGCAGTTGATGATTTCCCGAATACCGCAGCGAAACTCAACGCCGCGTTTTACACCCGCGTGTTTGACGCAAACGTCACCGAGGCAGCCAGCCGCGGCCTCAACTCCCCCTACTACACCTAGCCCAAGCATTGATCGGAAAGAACCATGCCACTTATTGAAGTAGACGCCCCACAGGGTCATCTGGACAAACCGCAGCAAGACGCACTGATGTCGCAGCTCTCGAATGCCGTCCTCAAGGCTGAAGGGGCCCCACTCGAAAGC
>JBGCEM010000011.1:0-10919 GCA_045106335.1 Paracoccaceae bacterium
CTTTAAGCCAGATCCAAGCATGCGTTCGATCATCCGCAATGTGGGTGCAACTTCGCTAAAGGCTAAAACTGGAATGACGGTGGTGCCGTCCAGCATAGATATGACGCGGCTCATAAAACTTCTCCTGTGACCATTCTTGACTGTTATCGCTAACGGGCTTGTGCCATAATTCCGCGCAGTTCCGCCAGCCCTGGCATGCGTCTTGGCAGCGGATATCCGGGTAAAGAATGCCCGGCGCGATCTGTTAAAATTTCCGAGCCATGATCTGGGCGCATCGGGATGTGCCAATCGGGCCGACCAATTTCACAATGGCGCTGTTGTTCGGCCATCAGCGCGGCAAACGTTGCGGCCATGTTGATATCGTCTCACAGATGCTGCAAACAAAGCAATCTGATTATTGGGTTCGAACCAGCGCCAACATTGTTTCAAGGTCTCCATCCGACATACAGAGGGTGCGATTTGGGCACGGGCACGGTGACGCGTGTGCCGTTTCGCGCGGCGTCATAGATGGCTGTGACCAATGCGATTGAGGCCGCGCCTGCGTCAAAGTCGACTGCGCGATTGGGTTCGCCTTGCAGCGCTTTGGCAATTTCCGCGAAGGCACCGGCGAACCCGGAAGGGGTTGCTTGCAGGTTTGAGATACAGCGATCTATGGCGCTTTGGTCGGCAGGCTTGCGGGCGGTGAATGTCCATACGTCCTGGCCGGGTGCATAAGGGTTGGTTGCCGAAGTGGCGGTCATGTTCTCATAGACAAAGCGCAGCCGCGTTTCATCCCGTGCTGCCCCCAATGTGATCGAGGAGGTCGCCAAAGCTCCGTTTTCAAACTCGAAATTTAGGGCCGCGCAATCCTCAGTTTCGATCGCATTGGCGCGTGTGGCAATGGCCCCGGACACCGCGCGGATTGGTCCCAAATAGGTGCAGAGCAAATCATGGGCGTGGATTGCATGGCCCAAGACGGCTCCGCCTTGCTCGCCGGCCCAAGTGCCCCGCCAGGGCACGCCGTAGTAATCCGCACCGCGCGCCCAGTGTGTTTCCGCCGCCGCGATCAAAGGCGCGCCAGTTATTTCAGCGGATTGCAGTGCGTTTAGGGCGTTAAAGCTGGGGCCAAAACGGTATTGAAAGACCGGAAAGATGCGCATCCCAGTGTCGGCTTGGGCTTGCCGTAATTGATCAATATCGCGCATCGACGTTGCCAAGGGCTTTTCGCAAATCACGTGCTTGCCCGCCAAAAGCGCCATTAAACTGGTTGGCACATGCAGGTGCGGCGGCAGGCAAATGTCGATGACCGAGATGTCGGCGCGCTGCAAAACAGGCGCGATATCGTCAAACACCGGGATATCCCCAGCCACAGAGCGCGCGCGGCTAAGATCCAGATCGACAATGGCGCGCACATCCCAAACACCGGGGATCTTTTGGTATCCGTCCAAATGCTGCGCGCCAATTCCGGCTCCGATAATGGCCACACCAATCATAAGGTGGTGCCCTCAGCGATGGCTTGTGCTTGCAGCGCCAATTCCATCACCTCAAAACAATGGTCTTGCGACATTGCGGTTTCTGTACGGTTCCGTATGTCATTTGCGAGATTCTGGAAATACGGCAGACCCGCACCCGAGGCCTCAATCCGTTCGCATTTCGAACCATTCACAAGGATCAGATGGTCGGTCCCGGCGTGACCGAAATCGACGTATTTGCGCAGCTCGATATACCCCTCAGTGCCCAAAATCGTAAGCCGCCCATCCCCCCAGTTGGGCAGCGCATCAGGCGTGTACCAATCCACCCGAATATACCCCGAAGCGGTGTCGCTGTGCAGGCTGATTTCGCCAAAATCCTGTAGGTCCGGAGTGTCCGGGTTGGCGTAATTTGCCACACGAGCCATTGATATTTTGGGGTTTTTTGCCCCGGTATAATGCAGAAACTGATCAATCTGGTGTGAGGCAATGTCTGTTAAAATACCTCCATATTGTGCACGATCAAAGAACCAATCGGGCCGCGTGTGTTTGTTCAATCGATGCGGTCCTAGTCCAACTGTTTGTACGACCTTCCCAATTGCACCCTGTGCCACAAGGTCAGATGCCAGGGTCGAACAGGGTGTTTCAAATCGTTCAGAAAAGTTGATTGACCAGATCCGGCCCGTGTCTTCTATACAGGTGCGTATGGTCTGCAACTGCTCAAGCGTTGTGCAACCAGGCTTGTCGGTCATCACATCCATACCTGCCCGTATGGCCCTAACACTAAGATCCGCACGATGTGCCGGGATGCTCGACACCAAAGCCAAATCTGCGCCAGTGTCCCAAGCGGCTTGCAAATTGGCTAGGCGTGGAATGTCGGGAAAGCGGTTGCGGAAGCCCGGCAGCGTTCCGGGCGTGCCTTGTGTCCAAAATCCAGCGCAGCGCGCGCCGGTTTTGATCATGTTTTCTGTCATGCCATAGATGTGGCGGTGATCCAATCCAAGGGCGACGAATGTCAGACTCATATTTGTTGGACCTTCGTGATCTGGCCGCTGCGATTTGCGGCTTCAAGGGCGTCGATCAGCGCGTGACATCGAAGGGCGTCCATGCCTGTGGCCAGGGACGGGGTGTCAGATTGCAGACTGGCGGCGAAGGTTTCCAGGATCGTTTGATGCCACCCAAATGGAAAAGCCATCGGATCCGCGCCGCTGCCTGTGCTGGCTTCAGCCCCGATATGGTCATGGGTGCCATCTTGAAAATGCAACGTCAAAATTCCCGCCTCAAGATGTGCAGAACCCTTGGTGCCATGAAGCGTCACAGTTTCGCCAGCGCCGGGATAAGCAGCAGTGGTGGCCATCAGTGTGGCGACGGCGCCTGAGGCAAATTCCAATAAGCCACCAGCCCAATCTTCGGCCTCTAACTGATGCAATGGCGTGGTGCGCAGCATGGCTTGCACCCGCGCGACCGGCCCCAGAAACCACAATGCCAGATCCAGTGTATGGATAGCTTGCGTCAGCAGCACTCCGCCCCCATCACGGGCATACGTTCCCCGGCCCGGTGCGTCATAATAGCTTTGGTCGCGCCACCAGGGAATGCGAATGTCTGCCGAGCAAATCTGCCCTAGACGGTTTTCTTCAAGGGCTGTCTTTAAAGCTTGGCTGGCCGCACGGGCGCGATGTTGGAACACAATTCCCAAAGGCACAGAGGCCTCTTGGCAGATGTTCACAATCTGGCGGGCTGCTTCGAAACTCCGCTCAATCGGTTTCTCCATCAAGATGGGCTTGCCTGCCGCAACGCAGGCAGACACATAGTCCAGTCGCGCATCGGGCGGTGTGGCTAAGACAATAAAATCGCATTCAGGGTCGCGCAGCACAGCCGTTAAATTGTCATAGACTTTCGCGATCTGGTGACGGGCTGCGAAGGCTTTGGACTTGGCCGGATCGCGTCCCAACACACCGCACAGACGCACTTTTTGGGACGCCTCAGACGCAGCGACGTGGGTGTCCGCGACCATCCCCAATCCGATCAAAGCACCATTCATTGGGATCCTCCTGCGGGTAGGCTGCCCTGAAAAGGGTGGACATAAAAGCAAAAGATGCAAATCTGGCGTTAAAGCATCTTGTCTAAAACCTAGGAAACAAATGCGCGGCCAGGCTGCGCGTTCTTGGGCATTTGCGATACTGGGTGCCTCGGGGTAAAGGCGGGGTGCAGTAAACAGGCATGGGGGCGATATGCGACACCTGACAGGCGCGGCGGCAGAGCTGTATGCGCAGATCAAAGCACTTCCGATTGTGTCGCCGCATGGGCATTGTGATCCGGCGTGGTTTGCGGGAAATGCGGCCTTTCCTAATCCGGCGAAATTGTTGGTCACACCGGATCATTACGTGTTTAGACTGCTGTATTCGCAAGGGATTCCTTTGCGCGACCTTGGCGTGGGACCTGATGGGGTCGACGCGGATCCGCGCGCTGTGTTCCGTCTTTTTGCGCAGCATTGGCATGTGTTTTTGGGCACGCCCAGTCAGATTTGGATCGAATACGTGCTGCAACAGACGTTGGGGGTTGCGCTGCCTTTGTCCGGCGCAACCGCAGATCCGATCTATGATGAAATTGCTGACCAACTGGCGCGGCCCGAATTTCGACCCAGGGCGTTGTTTGATCGCTTTGGGATTGAGGTCTTGGCCACGACAGATGGCGCGCTGGATGATCTGTCGGATCACCAAGAAATCGCCGCATCTGACTGGAAAGGCCGCGTGATCCCAACATTTCGACCCGATGCGGTTTTGGATCCAAGCCATCCGGATTTTGTGCACAACGTCAAGGCTTTGGGGGCTGCGACGGGCTGCGAGACGTCAACCTATTCAGGGTATCTGGACGCATTGCGCCAGCGCCGGGCTGTGTTCAAATCCCTTGGGGCCACGGCCACGGATCATGCAATTGAACAGGTCTGGACTGACTGGCTGGCCAATCCGTCCGAGGTCTTTGCCCGCATTCTGACAGGGGATGCACCGGGTGACGCGCAGGCGTTTTACGGGCATATGCTGATCGAAATGGCGCAAATGTCGGCCGAAGATGGGCTGGTGATGCAGCTGCATGGGGGCTCTCGGCGCAATACCAACCCTGAGGTGATGCGGGCCTGTGGGCGCGATATGGGCGCGGATATGCCGGTCGCGACGGATTGGGTGCGGGGCTTGGATGCCTTACTGTCGCGCGTGGGCAATCACCCGAATTTCCGGATGATTTTGTTCACGTTGGACGAATCCACCTATGCGCGGGAACTGGCCCCGATGGCCGGGCATTGGCCCTGTTTGCGCATCGGTCCGCCCTGGTGGTTTCATGACAGTGCCGCTGGGATTGCGCGCTATTTTGACCGGGTGGTCGAGACGGCGGGCTATGCAAATCTGGCGGGGTTCAACGATGACACACGTGCGTTTTTGTCGATCCCAGCGCGTCATGATTTATGGCGGCGCGGTGTGGCACTGCATCTGAGCCAGCAAATCGCGCGCGGGTATTTTGATCTGGCGACAGCCTTAGACTTGGCAGTTCAGTTGGCGGGTGCTCAAGCGCGCGCGGCGTACCGGTTATGAGCCGCATCCTTCATTTCGGACCTGGCAATTTCTTCCGCGCGCATTTGGCGGAATACACCTTTGATGCGGGCGGCTGGCAGATCACCGCGGTGTCTTTGCGCAGTCCGGCGTTTCGCGATCAGTTGGATGTGACGCAGGGGTACTCTTTGGCCGTCCAAGGGCAAAAGACGCGTCAGATCAATGTGATAGATCGTGTGTTGGTCGCGCCGACAGATCGGGCCGCTGTTTTGGTGCAAATCCAAGATCCGACAGTGGCGGTGATTTCTGCCACAGTGACGGAAAAGGGCTATTATCTTGGGGTCGATGGCGCGCTGGATCTGAATGCGGCTCCGATTGTTGCGGATCTGGCGGGCAACCCCAACACGTTGATTGGCTATTTGGCGCATGGTTTGGCGGCGCGCAAGACCCCTGTTACGGTGTTAAGCTGTGACAATCGGTTGGGCAATGGCGAGGCGTTGGGGGCAGCGGTGCATGCGTTTGCCCGGGCCGCGCAGCTGGACATTCGCTGTGACGTGTCCTTTCCAAATGCGATGGTCGATCGGATCACGCCGGCCACGTCGCAAGCTTTGCGCGAACACACCGGGGATCCTTTGGTGGTGCCTTGTGAGCCGTTCAAAGAATGGGTGATTGAGGATCGTTTTGCTGGGCCGCGACCCAATTGGCCTGATGTACTTTGGGTAGAAAATGTCGCCCCCCATGAAGCACGAAAACTACGCATGTTGAACGGTGCGCATTCTTATTTGGCCTATGCGGGGATTTTGGCGGGGTATGATTTTGTGCATCAGGCGATTGCCGATCCTGCGTTGCGGGCCGGTGCACGCGCCGTGATGGACGAGGCCGCCGCGACTTTGCCGCAGGACATCCGTATGCAGGCCCCGGCTTACGCAGATGCGTTGATCCAGCGTTTCGAAAATTCCCACCTGGATCATGCTTTGCGTCAGATCGCGATGGATGGAAGCCAAAAACTGCCCTACCGAATTGTGGACACATTGCGCCTGCGGGACGGGCAGGGGCTTGGGTTGCGGGCGGCGATCCAGGCGTGGGTTGCGTTTTGTCAGGCCGAAACTGGGGCGGGGCGTGCCGTTCAGGACCCGAAGGCGGCGCAAATCTTTATAGCGCACTCGGCCGGGTCATTGTGGGATTTGATTGGGGCGCGGGATTTGTATCTGGAAGGTGAACCTTAGTCTTTGGTCACAGGATCATAGCCCGAGGGCCCCCAAGGATGACAGCGTAAGATCCGACGCGCGGCCAGATATCCGCCTTTCATTCCGCCATGACGTTCTAAAGCCTCTAATGCATAGGCAGAACAGGTCGGCTGATAGCGGCAATTATGCCCAACCCAAGGAGAGGCGATCAGGCGATAGGCGCGGACGGGAAAGGCCAGGCAATAGGCAAAAGGGCTCATGTCAACGCCTTGCGCAGATCATTCAAAAGCCCGTCAAAAGGGCGGTTGGCCGTTTTGCCTGCGCGCCCGATCAAAACGTAATCGTGACCATGCGCCCCATGAAAGGGCAAAAGCAGTCGAGCAATTTCGCGCAATCGGCGCTTGGCCCGGTTACGGGCAACAGCGTTCCCGACCTTTTTGGAACACGTAAACCCAACACGGATCAACGTGTTTTGATCGCGCCGATCGCGAATTTGCAAAATGAACCCTGGGGTTACGATTTTGTGTGCACGGGCCGCCAACAAGAAGTCGGGACGATTTTTTAGAACTGAAACGACAGACGCCGCCGCAGGGGCGGACCCAGCAGCGGCGGCGTTTGACGTGTCTTGCATCACAGGGGCGCTTACGCGCTCAGCGATTTCCGGCCCTTGGCACGGCGCGCATTCAGAATTTTACGTCCAGCTTTTGTCGCCATACGCGAGCGGAAGCCATGGCGCCGTTTGCGCACAAGATTTGAAGGTTGATAGGTGCGTTTCATCGCATCTTCTCCGAGTTAAAAGCGCAGGCCAACAGGATTCGGCCACGGCGCGGTATCCGAAGCCTGGCCAATAGAGGGCAATGCAAGCCAAGTCAAACCCCACATGCATAGTTTTAACCTGATCTTGCAACAAATAAGCGATCTTTCTGCTGATCTATTGATCTAAAGGGCAATGTCACAGAAAGGGGCGATTCCCGTCACTGCCGATCAAGCGGGCGTGAGAACATTGTCACGTCCTTGCCCAAAGGCCAATCTACAGTGCATGCAGAAGACAAGTTAAAGGCAGGGCTATATTATGAGCGATATGAGCGATCTCCAAAAACCGGACCTGGTACGGCGTCTGCCTGTCTTCATCATCTTAATCGTGGCCGCGATTGGGGCAGTTGCGCTTCGCGATATGCTTAGCCTAGAGGTTTTGCGCGACAATCGCGACGCATTGATTGCCTTTCGTGACAGCAACTACGCGTTGACGGCGTTTTTGTTCGTGTTGGGCTATGTTGTGATTGTGGCCTTTTCGCTGCCGGGGTCAGCGATTGCTACTTTGACGGGTGGTTTTCTGTTCGGAACGGCATTTGGTACTTTGTTAAATGTAACATGCGCCACACTTGGTGCTGCCCTGATTTTCCTGGCGGTGCGACATGGGTTTGGCGGAAAACTGGGCGCCAAGCTTGATGCCGCGGACGGGGCAATCAAGAAGATCAAAGATGGGATCGACGAAAACCAATGGTCAATGCTGTTCTTGATCCGACTTGTGCCTGCGGTCCCGTTTTTTGTCGCAAATCTGGTACCAGCTTTCTTAGATGTGCCTTTGCATCGTTACGTCATTTCGACCTTTTTGGGCATAATTCCTGGCGCGCTCGTCTTTACCTCAATCGGTGCTGGGCTGGCTGAGGTGTTTGCGGCGGGTCAAAGTCCAGATCTGGGGATCATCTTTGCGCCGCATGTCCTTTTGCCAATCCTTGGGTTGTGCATTTTGGCGGCCCTGCCCATCGCGATCAAAGCGATCACTGGCAAGAAAGACATCTAGAACAATGGGCAAGATCAAAACAGATATTCTGGTAATTGGGGCCGGTTCGGGCGGTCTGTCTGTGGCCGCGGGCGCTGCGCAAATGGGTGCAAAAGTGGTTCTGTTAGAGGGCCATAAAATGGGCGGAGACTGCCTGAACTTCGGCTGTGTGCCCTCTAAGGCGTTGCTGGCGGCGGGCAAAGCCGCCTATGCACAAGCACATAGCTTTGGATTTGGCGTGGCCAATGTCGCACCCCAAGTGGATTATGCCGCCGCCAAAGATCATGTCAAAGCCGCGATAGCTGCGATTGAACCTATGGACAGCCAAGAGAGGTTCGAGGGCTTCGGCGTTCAGGTCATCCGTGAATTTGGCGCCTTCATATCCCCGACCGAGGTCCAAGCAGGACCAGACGTGATCACCGCGCGCCGGATTGTGATCGCCACAGGATCGCGCCCCTTTGTGCCGCCAATCCCTGGCTTGGACGATGTGCCTTACCTGACAAATGAAACGATCTTCGACCTGCGCGACCGCCCGAAGCATTTGTTGGTGATTGGGGGCGGTCCGATTGGCATGGAAATGGCGCAAGCGCATCGGCGTTTGGGATCAGACGTGACCGTGATCGAAGGCGGCACTGCGCTGGCCAAGGACGACCCTGAGGCCGCTGAGGTCGTGCTAACTGCGTTGCGTCGCGAAGGGATTGCGATCGAAGAACATGCGATGGCCGAAAAAATCACAGGCGAAATGGGCACAGTTGAGGTGCACACCAAAGACGGGCGGCGGTTTTCCGGATCGCATCTGTTGATGGCCGTGGGGCGCAAAACGAATACGGATAAGCTCAATCTTGAGGCTGCAGAGATCGAAACCACCGGAACAGGGATCAAAGTGGATGCCAGCCTACGCACCAGCAATCGCAAAGTTTATGCCATTGGGGACGCAGCGGGTGGGCTGCAATTCACCCATGTGGCGGGGTATCATGCGGGTGTTATCATTCGGTCCATGTTGTTTGGCCTGCCGTCAAAAACCAGCGCCGCGCATATCCCCTGGGCCACATATACCGATCCTGAATTGGCACAAGTTGGCCTGACCGAAGCACAAGCGCGGGGCAAACATGGCAGTCGCCTTGAGATTGCGCGCTTTGACTTTCATCATAATGACCGCCTGATTGCCGAGCGGAAGACCGAAGGGTTCATCAAGGCGATGATCGTCAAAGGTCGTCCTGTTGGCGTTACAATCGTTGGACATCAGGCGGGCGAGTTGTCCAATATGTGGTCGCTCGCGATCGTGAACAAACTGAAACTCAGTCAGATCTCGGCGATGGTGTCGCCCTATCCCACAGTGGGGGAAATCAACAAACGTGTGGCTGGGGCCTATTTCACGCCTCGGCTGTTTGATAATCCCAAAATCAAAAAAGTTGTTGGGTTGATCCAACGCTTCATGCCTTGATCGGGAATTGACATGTTGAACTCGCTCTCTGGCCGTTTCCTAATTCTAACCACGATCTTCGTGATGCTGGCCGAGATATTGATTTTCGTACCTTCAATAGCGCGGTTTCGCGAAGATTACATGTTGGCGCGGCTTGAACGGGCGCAGATTGCATCCTTGGCGCTGCTTGATGACAACATGATTTCGGCCGAGCTGGAACAGGAATTGCTGGAAAACGCGGGTGTGTTCAACGTCGTGTTGCGCCGCGACGAGGTGCGTCAGCTGATCCTGGCCTCGCCCATGCCGCAGCCAATCGTTGCGACCTACGATCTGCGGGATCCTTCTGCGATGATGTTGATCCGCGATGCGATGCTGCGTTTGACGAAATCAGATCCCGAAGTGATCCGCGTTATCGGCGCCCCTGTCCGTGAGGCGGGATTGCTCATCGAAGTGACCATGGAAACGGGCCCGCTGCGCGGCGCGATGTTTGACTATGGTGTCCGAATTTTGATCCTTTCTGCAGTAATTTCGGTTATTACGGCGGTCCTGTTATTTCTTGCGGTGAGACGATTGTTGGTGCGACCCATCAAGGGCGTTGTGGGTCACATGCAAAGATATGCTGCTGCGCCAGAAGACGCCCGCCAGATCATTTCCCCAAGCGCGAGCGTGACCGAATTGCGCGAAGCCGAAGACGCATTACAACAGCTTCAGACAGAACTGACACAAGCCCTTCGCCAAAAAGACCGTTTGGCGCAATTGGGATCGGCGGTATCAAAAATCAGCCATGACTTGCGCAATATATTAACGTCGGCACAGTTGTTTACAGACCGTATCGAAGGCTCAGAAGATCCATTGGTCGCGCGCTTGGCCCCGAAACTGGTGAACTCGATTACTCGGGCCGTGAACTTATGCGAAAATACACTGGCATTTGGCAAAGCAGAAGAGCCGGCCCCCCGTCTGAACATTATATTGGTTGCCGACATTATCGCCGATGTTGCCGATAGCGAGCGCTTGGCGACTGTCGGGCGCGACATTTCCATCAGTGAGGACGTGCCCGTCGGATTCCAGGTTCGCGCAGACGCAGAGCAATTGTACCGGGTGATCGCAAATCTTGTACGCAATGCGCGTCAAGCGATCGTGGCGTCCGGCGCTCCGGGCGAGATATGTTTGAAAGCCTATGACACAGCAGGCTCCTGGAACATCCAAGTGTCCGATACCGGTCCCGGATTGCCGCCCAAGGCCCAAGAACACTTGTTCACACCGTTCCAAGGCGGCGTCAGCAAAGGGGGAACGGGGCTGGGATTGGCCATTTCCTCCGAATTAATACGCGGACACGGCGGTTCCTTAAATTTGTTGGAAACGGGGCCACAGGGCACAACATTTGAGATTTGCCTTCCTAAGTGTTCCGTCCCGGCATCTGGTGGATCGGATTGAGGATGAATCGATCTGGCTCTGATATCCAGATTTTGCAGATGTATTCTTAAGGCGTGAGGCCGGTCAGGGTCTTGAGACGACGTGCGAAGTTATGCATCCAAG
>JBGCEM010000012.1:0-14183 GCA_045106335.1 Paracoccaceae bacterium
CCAATCAGGTGCAATATCGCAAAGCGGGCCCAGCACAAAACTGCGGTCTTGAAGGCGAGGATGGGGCAGTATCAGGCGTTCCGGCGCCCGGTTTTTCTGGGTCTCCAACGGCGCATCTAGCCAATCCATGTAGCTTTTTTCATCCGGAAGGATGAGTGCACCATAGGCAATCAAATCCAGATCAATCGTGCGTGCGCTCCAACGGGCATGCCGTTCGCGGCCCAACTCAGCCTCCACCTCATGCAAGCGCGCAAGAAGTGCGTCAGGGCTCATTGTGGTCTCTACTTCGATCACGGCGTTGACAAAATCAGGGCCGCTGCCCTCAGGGAAGGCCGGGGTTTGATAAAAAATACTCTGTTTACTTATAGTTAACGATTCGGCCTCTAGCTTCTGAATGGCCACGTTAATAGTTAACGCGGGCGGCCCGTGGCTTGACGTAACGTTAGCTCCGAGGGCAATATACACTGATTTATTAACAATTGTTCGTTCCACGGGTTGCGACATAGATTAATTTCCTTATTTTCCCCGAGGCCCGTCCAAACACACCATTCACACTCACGGTTCTTATCAGGCCGGGCACACATCGGAAGGAAAATTAATGTTCTACAAAGACGAACGGCTGGCGCTGTTCATTGACGCGAGCAATTTATATGCTGCCGCCAAGTCTTTGGGGTTTGATATTGCCTACAAGCTCCTAAGGCATGAGTTCATGCGGCGTGGTAAATTACTGCGCGCGTTTTACTACACTGCGCTGCTGGAAAATGATGAATATTCACCGATCCGCCCATTGGTTGATTGGCTGAATTACAACGGCTTCACGATGGTGACAAAAGCCGCAAAGGAATACACCGACCGTGAAGGGAGACGGAAGGTAAAGGGCAACATGGATATCGAACTCACCGTCGATGCCATGGAACTCGCTCCTCATGTGGACCACATCGTGCTCTTCTCGGGTGACGGCGATTTCCGCCCGTTGCTTGAGTCGATACAGCGCAAAGGGGTGCGTGTTTCGGTCGTATCTACTATTCGGTCAAATCCACCAATGATCTCCGATGAGCTGCGTCGTCAGGCAGACAATTTCATCGAGCTCGACGAGCTGCGCGACGTTATTGGCCGCCCACCTCGCGAAGAAACCATGAGCGCGCCTAACCGGCCTGTAGAAGAAACCGTCGAGTAAACATTCGATCAGGGAAGACAGAATGTCTTGCGATTGGGGGCTTCGGCCCCCTTTTTTTTTTTGCAACCGGGACAAAGGCTCACTACCTTTGAGCCAACTCGGAGAGAATGCATGACAAAGACGCCCCTAACCCTCTACCTCGCCGCCCCACGCGGCTTTTGTGCTGGCGTTGACCGCGCCATCAAGATCGTTGAAATGGCGCTCGAGAAATGGGGCGCGCCCGTCTATGTCCGACATGAGATCGTGCACAATAAATTTGTTGTCGATGGTTTGCGCGACAAGGGCGCAGTCTTTGTCGAAGAGCTGCACGAATGCCCTGTTGATCGCCCCGTGATTTTCTCGGCTCATGGCGTGCCCAAAGCTGTTCCAGCTGCCGCCGCAAAGCGGGAGATGGTCTATGTCGATGCCACCTGCCCCTTGGTCAGCAAAGTCCATATCGAGGCCGCTCGCCATCACGAAAACGGCTTGCAAATGGTCATGATCGGGCATGATGGCCACCCCGAAACAGTGGGCACCATGGGCCAGCTTCCCGATGGCGAGGTCCTGCTGGTCGAGACCGCAGAAGACGTCGCAACCCTGACGCCGCGCGACCCAGAAAAGCTCGCCTATATCACGCAAACAACGCTCTCGGTTGATGATACGGCCGACGTGGTCGCTGCCCTCCAATCCCGGTTCCCAAGCATCGTCGGTCCACACAAGGAAGACATTTGCTACGCCACGACCAACCGTCAGGAGGCTGTCAAAGCTATGGCTGCCAAAACGCAGGCCATGCTGGTGATCGGCGCCCCCAATTCCTCCAATTCGAAGCGCCTGGTCGAGGTCGGCGCCCGTGCAGGTTGCAGCTATTCGCAACTGGTGCAACGCGCCACCGACATCGACTGGCGCGCCCTCGAAGGCATTGAAAGCATCGGGATCACGGCCGGCGCCTCCGCCCCTGAAGTGCTGATTGACGAGGTGATCAACGCCTTCAAGGACCGTTATGACACGACCGTCGAGATGGTTGAAACCGCCGTCGAGAACGTAGAATTCAAAGTCCCCCGCGTCTTACGCGAACCCGCTTAACCGATCGGGAAGCAAGGTCTGCTTTGAGCCCACAGCAGACCTGTTGATTTTGTGCTGCGTGCGCTCGTAGCGCGGTCATTGCTGCAAATGCAAAGATTCCGTTGTCGCAACGCGGCATAAAAACCAGTCATTCGAACAATTTGTAGCGAAGGCATGATAGCCAAGGCGCAAAGTGCGGACAGGACTGGCCTTGCCGGATGCGCAGCCAACGACCCCTTTCCCAAGGCCACATATGTCGTGAAAAACTCTATGGAGGCCGAACGCCGCTATATTTGCGACGTTACTCATCAACTGTGGGCCGGATGACGGCAACAGTTGATGCAATTAGCTCTCCCTCAGGCAAAGCCCATGTGCTGTGATCATTTGCGTTCAGCGTCACGGTTACCGCATTCGCACCCGGTTTTAGGAAAGACGCGGGCAGATGATACCAATTGCCGTAGACCTGCGCGATCTTGGCCCCGTCCACATAGATATGCGCATGCCCTTCGTTCGCGATGTTGTCACGGTTAATGGACGCTGGCGTAAACGTAAAATTTTGCGAAAGGATTTGCACGTTGTAGCCATCCATTGTGCCTGGAAATGCCAGAAAAGTAAGGCTTGGGATTGGAAGTTCCGGATCGACCGCCAGAGCCCGGTGATTATGTTCAACCTTTGCGTTGGTCAGGTCAGGACCGCCACCACCATCGGGGCCACTGTTTGCCGCGACTTCAATTTCACCATGGTAGCAATCAATCATATAAGGTGCGTCATCTGCAGTCAGGTGATAATGATAGATGCCCTCTGGGAATTCAGGTGTCGGGCCAAAGTGGCCACTGCATTCATCCAAGTCACGATCACCGATAATCTCTCCGTTTACATCTTGGTTGGCATAAACAGGAAACCCGTCAACCAGCACGCCCAGCATGTAGGAATGTTCGCCTGCCACATCCAGATCAACGGTGATGCAAACCGGGATGCCGTGGTAGTGATAGTTGCTGCCAACGGCCAAAGGGTGCCCGTTGCATGCATCCAAGAAGGCAGCGTGGTCGTGAATGACGTTATCATCCATCGCCACGACGGACCGTTGCGTATTTTCGTAGTCGTTAACGATATTCGCGCCACTGATCGCTACCCCGATCCGGCCGAGGCCAGTGTTTGTCGCCATGTCTGCGTAAACGGGTAACGTGGTAATGTCGGTATCAATGGGTGACGCTTCCAGATCGGCTCCGGCGACGACATCAAAGTTTTCGATGGGTTGGCCTGCGAAGGGCTGATTGTTCGGGTTGATAGGGATCAGATAAGCATCTGCAAACCCATGTGACGGAATGCTGTCAGAGCTAAAGTTGAAGGTGTTCGCATCTTCATCAATTGTGATCGTCACATTGTCAGCCCAGTTGGCACTTGCGACGGCGTTACGCGTGTCAACAATCAATGCGGCGTCTTGTGCGAACACTAATTGCGATGCACCCAATCCGACCGTCAGACCCAGAATGCCAAAGCCGAGAGGTTTGAGGCGTGAAGCCGTTACGGTCATTTATTGTCCTAATCGTATATCGGTCATGCGCTAGGTTCCAACCCGATTAAGATAACCCAATCCCGAACCAAGCGCCCATACTGACGTGTTGATATGTCTGGGCGATCACGAAAACGGCTAGTAAACATGAACTGGCATCTGATCATTTCAGCAGACCTGATCAAGTTGGTCACAGTTTTACGCGTGTTTTACTTTGGATGACGGACACCCATTCGCGAAATCTCTCGTCCCTTACGATGTCTGTAATTTTGAGCGCGACCAAGTCGCAGTCGCGCAATTCGCTACCTATTGCGAAGTTGAACACTGCCAGATCGCGAAGATTGCCCGCCATTCAATCCTTCGGCCCCAACATCAACATAGCGCTGACAACGTATTATAGCCAACAAACGGATGTCGGCTTTGCCTTGGGAGCCCAATCCAACCGATGCTGCACAGCGTACAGATGACCGCAACCTGCACAAACGCGTCCTTTCGTTCTCTAACCTCACTGACACTAGATCTATTGGCGCTCACGGCAGTGCATCTTGGTGGGTGACGCAAAAATCGTTCAAGTGGTATCGTGTAGATCTGTGACGTTTAGGTGTGCTGAATTTTGTTAACGGCGCAGGTTTTCAAATGGATCTCAAACGCACTTTGGAGTTTGCTTTTGGGTTGATCCATAGCCGTCACAAGCCCGACGATCATCGGGGGTGTTTCCAACATGATTGGTAGCGAACAAAGACCTTTGTCCATATCGGTGTCTGAGATTGCATAGCTTGGCAGGACCGTCAGGAAATCCGTGCTTCTTAGCATCTCAAGGACCGATCCTGCGGATTCAGTCTGAAAGGAAATCTTTGGGTTGCGAATGCCAACGGATGAGAGTGCCGTTGCCATATCCGTTCGCAAGATACTCGCCTGCGCATGACTGATCCATATGGCACGTTCCAAGTGTTCGACCGTAATTCTGTGCTCAGAGGTTAGCGGATGTGCTGCGCGGGCAACAACGACATGCTTATCCTCAAACAGGCGTTCGACCGACAGATCGGGTTTGGGCAGCGTGAGATGTCGCAAGGGGCAAATAATCAAATCCACCTGATTGGTAAGCAATTTCCGCTCCAGATCCGGGAAATACTGCGCCGTCAAATTAAATCTAATACCAGAGCGTTCCCTCAGAAATGATGCAATCGCGTCCCCGACAAGACGTTCGCACAAGAAGGGCGGTGCGCCGACCCGCAACTCACCGATCATCCCGCTGCGATCCAGCTGGACGTCTTCGGCGGCCTTGCTGCGGATCGCAAGTATTGAGCGGCCATGTCTGGCAAACGTTCTGCATATTTCAGTGGGCACAAGGGGCCGGCTATTGGGTTCAAATAATTTCGCGCCAACGCGATCTTCAACATGGCGGATCATGCGGCTCAGCGCGGGTTGGGATGTGCGAAGCTGGCGTGCGGCCTCGCGCAGGGTGCCGTGTTCAATGATGGCTGCGATTTGCTCTAAGTGGCGCGGATCAATTTTCATATCAAAATCACATATTGTTTTACCATTTTATTATTAGACTGATATCAAAGACAAGAGAATAGTGGGGTGATCAGTTTTCTTGGGGCGGAATAGATCACCTGCCAAACACATCTGGGGCAATCGAAACGAATGACGCAAAAACCGAAGAATGTCCTTTGGATTATGGCCGACCAACTGCGCTGGGATTACCTGAGCTGTTACGGTGCGCGTCACATCGATACCCCTAACATCGATTGGCTGGCGTCCAAGGGCGTGCGGTTTAACAAGGCCTATGTCCAATCGCCCATATGTGGCCCCAGCCGTATGAGTTTTTATACGGGCCGCTATGTGCGCAGTCATGGATCGACATGGAATGGTTTTCCACTCCGTGTCGGGGAACCGACGTTGGGCGAACACCTGCGTGACGTTGGTGCAAAGTGCAGTCTTGTTGGAAAAACCCATATGACGCCCGATGCAAACGGTATGAAACGTCTTGGCATCGCTCCCGAAAGTATTATCGGCGCACGCGTGGCGCAATGTGGTTTTGACGAATATGTGCGCGATGATGGCACAAACCACTCAGATTATCCCGGGCGGTGTGGTGAGGACTATGATGCCTATCTGCGTCACCACGGGATGGACGGCGACAATCCGTGGGAAGAATGGGCGAACACTGCGATCGGGCCAGATGGTGCGATGTGTTCTGGTTGGGTGATGGAGAACGCCCCGCTTGCTGCACGTGTTCCCAAAGAACATTCGGAAACCGCGTGGCTGACCACCCGAGGGATCGAATTCATCGAAGAACAGGATGATCAGCCGTGGTTGTGCCACCTCAGTTATATCAAACCTCATTGGCCTTATCTTGCGCCTGCGCCCTACAATAACATGTATGGCGCGCAGGATTTGCCGGATGTGAACCGCAGTAATGCCGAACGCCAAACCGATCATCCATTGATGAAGGCATGGATGGACATGCGCGTGAACCAGACGTTCTCGCGTGATGACGTGCGCGATATCGTAGCCCCCGTTTACATGGGCCTGATCAAAGAACTCGACGACCAAATGGGCCGCCTGTTCGCCTATCTGCGCGACACGGGTCGCATGGAGGATACCATGATCGTGTTCTGTTCGGATCACGGCGACAACATGGGCGATCATTGGATGGGTGAGAAAGACCTGTTTTTTGACTGTTCAGCCAAAATCCCTTTGATTGTCTATGATCCGCGCGTGCAGGCTGATGGCACACGCGGCACAGCCACGGACGCGCTTGTCGAGGGGATCGATCTGACGCCGACGTTCATGGAGATCATGGGTGCAGGGCACAAATCCGAAATCGTCGAGGGCAAATCATTGTCGCCATTGCTGAATGGCACTGCGACCAAGCTGCGGGACTTTGCGGTGTCGGAATATGACTATGCGACCCGCGATGCCCGTCGCGCGGTTGAGATTGACCAGAACGACGCGCGTCTCGTGATGATTTTCGACGGACGTTGGAAATACATTCACGTAGAACACATGCGCCCGATGTTGTTCGACCTTGCAACGGACCCGAACGAACTGGTTGACCTTGGCGCTCATGCTGATTGCGTTGACCAGATTGAGCGGATGAAAGAGCACCACTTTGCGTGGACGCGCCAGCATCACAGCCGGATCACCCGCACAGCCGCCAGAATCGAACAAATGACAGACAATGGAGAGCCCCCGGGTATCTATATCGGGTTTCATACCAAGGACGACGTGTTGGCACATGGGAAGGATTTGCCAGCACATACAAAAGGTTAGACATTTAGGGAGGAAATTATGTCTAGATTTACAACTGCAGTCACGGCCACCGTAATCGCCTGCGCGGGCACGTTTGCCAGCGCACAGGCGAACCTGACAGGTGAAACGACGCCCGCCACACAAGTGGCAGCCCAAGCGATGTTCGGTGTCGCCGAACTGGCGGCCAATGCGGGGATTGCCAACATCCAGATCGCAGCAGGTCAAACGCTGACAAATTCGGTGCAGAACGTTGCCGAAGGCAAAACAGATATCGCCGCCGCACCGTTCATCTTGCCGTTTCTCATGTCACGTGGGGCAGGCCCTTATGCCAGTGTTGGCCCTGAAGACGGTGCAGAGCTCGCTGCGAACTTATCGGTTCTTTACACTTACCAGCTGTCAGTTTTTGGGCTGGCCACATATGACAGTTCGGACTTTTCGGGTTGGGGTTCTGTGCCGGGGTCTACGATCTATAACGGCCCACCGCGCGGTGCCGCGCTGAACAAGGCCCGCGCGATGGTGCGGTTGGTGACGGAACTGAACGACGGCGAAGGATACGAGGGCATTCAGGTGAATTGGGGGCAAGCCGTGGCCACTGTAACCGATGGATCCGCAGATGCATTTATCCTGCCGATGAATTTCCCGGATGCGCGGTATTCTCAAACGGCGTCCTCTGGTGGCATGGTTGTTTATTCCTTCCCGCAAGATGTATTTGAATCCGAGGCAGGGGTGAATTTCGGCAATGCACCCGGGTCTGCCGCAGTTGTTCGTTTGATAGAGGATGATCTGGTCGGCCCGAACATCCGCATCGAATCCGAGGACGAATATTTCCGTGGATACGCTGATGTTGGCGGTGACGTTGTCAACGTCAACATGGACGAAGAGCTTGCGTATGCGTTGACTAAGACCTTTATCGAGGGGCTCGATACCATTCAGGCACGCACACCTGCGATGCCGAATGGCTGGTTGGGTGAAACCGATGTGGCCTATACTGGCATGTGCGGCCCAAATCCGCTGCGCTATCATCCCGGCGCCGTTCGCGCTTGGGAAGAGGCAGGGTACACTTTACCAGACTGCGCAAAGCCTTAGGCGTGTCATGACTGGGGTGCCGCTGACACGGCACCCCCTTGCAGTTGACGCAGAGGTCCCCAATGACAAAAGATAATGACGCGCCACCCATGGCAGAAAATCAGTCATCGCGACTGATCTTTTGGCTGTCGCTTACGATTGTCTTTATGGGCCTTTTCAACGCGATGCCAGGGATACCCGGACTGGATGAAGCAGTGCCGCGTATGACAGGGCTGGATTGGCTGAAACTGCGTCGTTTCCCAACAGAATGGTTTTATCCGATCTTCTTTGCCCTGATGATGTTCTGCGTCGTCTTCAAACATTCGACATGGAAAAATCATGCAGATCAGACGCCTGCGCGCCGCATGAAGGGCTTGGCCCTAGATATCGCGATGATCGTGGCAACATTAGCGATTTCCATCACCTATATCGTTGAGATTGAGGCAATTTGCATCATCGACCAACTGACAGGTGAACGTGCCCGCCTGATCGCGCAGTCCTTGCAGATCGAGGCCGAAATCGCGTTGACGCTTGGCCTGCCTGCCCCCACGACCGTCGAAGATCCCAGTTGCGTTGCAAATACGGGTGGCTGGCTGGTTTTGATTGTCGGCGTCTCTGTGCTCGTCTTTCTTGCCTACAATGCCCGCGTTTGGGGGCTCGCCTTGGTTTTGGTCGCACTTGGTGTTGCACTTTATACGATCATAACTGTGCTGGTTTGGTATTTTCATGGCCCCGAAGACATCAATAAATATCTCATGACAAAACTTGCGGGTGAACCGCGCATGTTGTCGGATGGGCGACCGCGCGTGCATGACATCCTCGTCAACAATGCGTCGGGGTTGTTGGGCCGGTTTATGGATATCATGCTCAACACCGTATTTCCCTATCTGGTTCTGGGGTCGCTGTTTGGCGCATCGGCGGGGGGGCAATCGTTAATTAAAGTTGCCTTTCGCTGGACCCGTAAACTTAGCGGGGGCCCAGCCCATGCGGCGATTGTGTCATCGGCGATGTTCGGCACTATTTCGGGCGGGCCGATCGTGAACGTTCTGTCCACGGGCGTGTTGACTATTCCCATGATGCTGCGGCGCGGGTTTTCCAAAATCTTTGCTGGCGGTGTCGAAGCGGCGGCCTCATCTGGTGGGTCTATCATGCCGCCAGTTATGGGGGTTGCGGCGTTCATTTTGGCATCGCTGACGGTGGTTCCTTACTCGCAAGTGATCATTGCTGCGATCATTCCTGCCGCCGCATATTTCTTTTGCCTGTTCCTTTCTGTTATTTTTCAGGCCCGCAAACAGCGGATCAAAGCCATTGGTGATCTTACAGAGGATATGTGGCTGACGCGCCAGGACGCGTTGAACCTCACCATGATATTTGCGCCGATTTTGCTGATCCTTGTGCTGCTGATCACCACGAAAGAAGCCGTTGGTTGTGGTCTTTTGGGGGGTGTCCTTGGGGCCGAGCGGACGTTCCTTGACGGTGTTTGCACTGTCGAAAGCCTGTCTTGGTATCAGGAATTGATCAAGAATGCCGCCGGGGATTCCGGCAGTGCGGGTTGGTGGGCTGTTGTGCTGTTGATCGCCCTATTGTTTCTTGATCCCGAGGTGCGTGCGAAACCTTCAAAGATCGTGGCGTCATTGTCGGATGCAGGTGTTTTGATTTCGACCTTGTATCTGATGTTTCTTGCAGTCTCGATCATCGACTTTTGCCTTCAGTTTACAGGGTTGCCGAATTTTATTTCACTGGATGTTCTTGGGTGGCTGCAAGGTATGAATTTGGGTGCTGACGGGTCCGTCGGCTTTCAACTTCTCGCCCTTTTTGTGACGATGTGCATCGCTATTTTGCTGGGCATGGGTATGCCCGCCGTCCCGGCCTATATCAACGTCGCATTGTTGATGGGGCCTGTGCTTGTAGGTCTTGGTATTGCGACGTTTACGGCCCATATGTTCGTGTTCTATTTTGCTGTCGCCAGCGCCATTACCCCGCCTATTGCATTAGCCGCTTTTGCAGCCGCGTCTATTACCAAGGCACCACCAATGGCGACGGGCGTATCTGCTGTCAAATCAGGGATCGTCATGTTTGTGATTCCGTTTGTCTTTGCGATGTATCCGGAACTGCTGCTGATCGAGGCTGCGATCCTTGATCCGACTGCTGGGACATCTGGCACCCCTGTTTATTTGCCGGGCTATGATGGAACGCGTGACAGTCTGGACCTTGGGCTATTGTTGGCCCGCGTGGCTGTTGCGTTGTATCTGTTGGCGAGTGCGTTGGCGGGCTTTGACCGGGCCCCACTCTCATTGCCGATGATCTTTGTGCGCTTGGCACTGGCAGTGCTTGTTCTTGTCCGAATAGATGTCGTCGCATGGAGCGCCGTTGCCATCGCGGTTGTCTTGGTCATTCTGCACGCGCGGATGAACATAACTGACAATGCGAATCCGTCTGTTCAGACACCGACTTAGTCCTTTCACATCAATCCGGAGGCGGAATGCCCGATATCAAAACACAAATCACAATTGTTGGTGCCGGTCCGGTCGGACTGCTGTTGGCGATCCTTTTGGGGCGCCGCGGCAAAGATATTGTGTTGGTCGACAAATGGCCCGAAATTTACAATCGCCCCCGTGCGGTCACCATGGATGCCGAGGTCGCGCGTATTCTGGCGAGCATCGGCATTGACGTGGACAACGATCCTGATTTCGAAAACCACAAAGAACTGTACTATTGGAAAAATGCCGAACTTGAGGACCTTCAGATTGTCGACTGGAAAAGCCTCGCTCCGTCGGGTTGGCATGTGACCTATTGGTTCAATCAACCCCAATTCGAGGCGCGGTTGATGGCAATGGCCAATGATCTGCCAAGCGTAAAAATCATGCGCGGCTGGACGGCGGATAGCTTGCAACACGATGACACCGGCGTCGACATCGAAATTGCCGATACCGAAACCGGGCAGGTCCGCCAATCGATCCGCTCCGACTATCTGGTGGGCGCAGATGGCGCGAACAGTTTTGTGCGCGACAGCCTTGGGATCGAGATGTTCGATCAGGGGTATTTCTTTGACTGGCTGATCCTCGATATGATCCCGGATCACGACTATAAAGCATCACCAGCGCAGTGGCAGCTGTGCGATCCCCGCCGCCCGACGACGATTGTTCCCGGCGGGCCGGGGCGACGACGTTGGGAATTCATGCTGTTGCCCGATGAGTCCAAAGAACAGATGTCGAACGCGCAAACAGCTTGGGCGCTCTTGGAGCCATGGGGACTCACACCTGAAAATGCGCAATTGGAACGCAGTGCGGTCTATCGATTTGAAGCAAAGTGGGCGCAGACCTGGGTGAAAGATCGCTGCATGATCGCAGGGGACGCGGCACATTTGATGCCACCCTTTGCTGGCGAGGGCATGTGCGCAGGCCTGCGCGATGCTGTCGCCCTTGCGTGGCGTCTTACCGCGATACTGGACGAAAAAGTAACGCCTGACGTGTTGCTGAGTTATGAAAGCGAACGCAGCGCCCATGCGCATCATTATATCCAGTTCAGTCGGGAATTAGGTGAGATCATCTGCATCGCGGATCCGCAAAAAGCCGCAGAACGCGATGCGCGCATGATGGCAGATTTGGCTGCGCGCAATCATAAACCCATCACCGGCGATTTGGTGTCGCTTGGGCCGGGTCTTTGGTGTGAAGACACGCCAGGGGCGGGCGAGCTTTCGCCGCAGGGCATTGTGCGATTTGAAGGGCGCCATGACAGGTTTGATCAGGCCGTTGGCACGGGATGGATGATATTGGCGTTCAACGCGTCGACAGAGGGTCTTTTGAATGATCAGCAAACGCAGGCCTTTAAAAGCCTTGGCGGAATAGTCGTTACTGTGGGGCGGCCGGGGTCTGGTTGCGATGTTATCGCGGACGGCGACGTCTACGATACCTGGGCTGCACAAACCCAAGCCAACTACGCAATAATTCGTCCTGATTTTTATGTTGCCGCAACAGCCGCGACGTCTGCTCAATTGCGTGCTTGCCTTGATTTGATCTTAGAGCAACTGTTCCATTTAATCATGAAGGAATGATCTTTTCCCTTGTTCTGAACTGAAGGATCCCAATGCTCGACATTGTGTAATCTACATAATTTGGTGTGAAGCTGTGTCATGGTATCAGCGGTTTTGGATAAAACGGCACCTAATCGTAAGCGGTTGTTTAGAAGCCCAATAGTCTGCAATCACACGCCGGTCGGACCAGTCTGGATGTAATGCGCACCTTTAAAGTGCTAGCGTTCTACAAACACCCGGCTATTCAGACGCTGCTTTGGTGAGACAATTTCATACGGTGTCAAATGCACATGTTCGGCCTTGAGTCTCGC
Source organism: Paracoccaceae bacterium (assembly GCA_045106335.1). GTDB lineage: Bacteria > Pseudomonadota > Alphaproteobacteria > Rhodobacterales > Rhodobacteraceae > Aliishimia. The sequence goes on from JBGCEM010000012.1 coordinate 12,399, forward strand.
GTGCTGCTACAGTGTCGCCGCCAGTAAAGCCAAGTTGACAGCCTTTTGATTTAGTGGGTCAATGTATGGTGTTCGCGCCGTATCGCCAACGCGCCGCGTCTTGCGGGCTTTCTTGAGGTCCTTTGACCATTGGTCATGGACATCCGTCGGAAAAATTTGCCAGCGCTTGAAATTGGGCTGCAATCGCTACTGCGACAAACCCTTGATCTAGTGGTGCCCTGCTCAGCGCGCGGTCTTTTGCGGATCAGGAACCGAAGGTCTTGCCGCAGGCGCCGAAATCAACGGCAAACCCCAAAGTTCTGGTTTGTAATATTACAGCGAAGGTCGGCTTTTGCAGCTTGGGCGGCGTTGCGCAACATTGCAGCGTCGCCCGTCTGCTCGCGCATTCAGACCAAATGGCTGATATCTGACCCTAAGAACGCTTATTTTTTTGCAAGAACCACATCAAAATCTACCGACAAAAACGGCACATCAACTTTTCCCGATAGAACCATGCCAGCTGGAAATTCGCTTGCTGGCTTTTCGACGTAATTCATAACCAGATCGTTACGCACACCAAAGACAGTGTCTTGATCAAGGTAGGGATCATCGTCGGGGAAGATTTCTGTCACCAGCGTGCGATATCCGGGTGCCTTTACGATGTAGTGCAAGTGCGAAGGCCGCCATGGATGCCGCCCGCAAACGCGCAGGATGTCACCTACCGGACCATCAGACGGGACGGTGTATTCCACTGGCTTTACGGTGGTGAACGCGTACCGCCCGTCATCGCCGACGGTCATCAACCCATGGAATGAAAACGTGTCCTGTGCGTCGTCCTGACTAGCATACAGCCCGTTGGGGGCGGTTTGCCAGATGTCGATTTCGGCACCCGAAATCGGGTTGCCGTCTGTGTCGCGGATGATCCCTTGGGCCAGCAGAACAGGCCCCCCAAAGTCCCGTTTCATATCGCCACCCACGGGCAAGGGTGGTGCGCCTGAGACGTGGAAAGGCCCCAGGACGGATGACGATGTGGCGTCAGAGCTGGAATGCAACATGTCGACCAGCGACGACAGGCCCAATACGTCTGATGCGAGGACAAATTCATGGCGGTCTTCGGTTTCAATGGCAGCGCATCCTTCGAGGAAGGCGATGCCTTGGCGCCATTCGTCATGGCTAAGATTGGTTTCGCGGGCAAAATCGTGCAGGTGCTGAACCAGCGATGACATAACCTCGCGTGTGCGCGGCGGCATATCATCGGCCATGTAGCTTTTAAAAACGTCTGTAATGTTGTCTTTGGTTATATTGCGCATGCGGAGGTATCCTTAGAGAAGAGCAAGACTGAGGATCGGGAATTCGATCAGGATAAACAGGACGATGAGCATCACAAAGGCGAACGGAAGTGCGCCCATGAACACGTCCTTGAGCGATATGCTGGGATTATCCAGCGTCGATTTGATGACGAAACACGATATGCCCAAAGGCGGCGTCAACAGCCCGATTTCAGCGCCGACGACAGTGATGATGCCAAACCAGATCAGCGACAGGTCCAAAGCTTCGACGAGGGGTAAAAACAGGGGCACGACGATCAGAATAATGGATGCGGTGTCGAGGATCGTGCCGAGGAAGATCATCAACAGCACATAGAGAAGCATGAGCGTCCAGAAGCCTGCGGAGTTTCCTGCAAGCAGGTCTTGGAGCTGGTTTGGCAGACCTGCAAGGCCCAGCATGCGTGAATAGATCGAGGCGGCAGTGATCAGGAACAGGATGGCGGCGGTGATATGACCGGTTTCAAGCAAAGCCTCCCAG
>JBGCEM010000013.1:0-3335 GCA_045106335.1 Paracoccaceae bacterium
GCCCCTATGAAGTGGGATGAATTCGCCCATTGGGGCAAGCATATTTCCGATTGGGCGGCGCAGTATCACACCACCTTGCGCGACCGGCCCGTGCGCGCGCAGACCGCATTTGGCGACATTGCCGCGCAACTGCCCATGGCCCCCCCAGAGCTTGGCGAGGACATGACTGCGATCCTCAACGATTTCGAAGACATTGTGATGCCCGGGATCACCCATTGGCAGCATCCTCGGTTCTTTGCGTATTTTCCCGCCAATGCCGCGCCGCCGTCGATGTTGGCGGATATGTTGGTCAGCACGATCGCAGCGCAATGCATGTTGTGGCAAACCTCGCCTGCGGCGACCGAAGTCGAAACGGTGATGGTTGATTGGTTGCGTCAGGCCTTGGGATTGGCGGATGGCTATTCGGGGGTGATCCAAGACAGCGCGTCCTCGGCCACCTTGTCGGCGGTGCTGACGATGCGCGAGCGTGCGACGGGCTATACGGGCAATCGCGACGGGCTAAACGGCAAAGGGGAGTTGCGGATTTATTGCTCGGATCAGGTGCATTCCTCAATTGATCGGGCCTGTTGGGTGGCGGGGATCGGGCAGGCCAATCTGGTCAAAATTCCAACCTGCGGCGCTTTGCATGGTATTGACACAGACGCCCTGCAGCGCGCCATCACAGACGATATCGCCGCTGGGCACATACCTGCCGGGATCATCGCGATCACGGGTGGGACGGGCATTGGTGCATCCGACACGTTGGGTCCGGTTTTGGGCATCGCGCGCGCGCATGATCTTTATACCCATCTGGATGCTGCTTGGGCAGGTGCTGCAATGATTTGCCCCGAGTTTCGCGACGCCTTCTGGTCCGATGTAGATGGCTTCGACAGCATCGTGTTCAACCCGCATAAATGGCTGGGCGCGCAGTTCGATTGTTCAATCCAGTTCTTGCGCGACCCGACGGCTCAGCTGAATACGCTGAAAATTGAGCCGGAATACCTGAAGACGACAGGGCAAGAAGTCACCAATTATTCTGAATGGACGATCCCGTTGGGCCGTCGGTTTCGGGCGTTAAAGATCTGGTTTCTGCTGCGGTCCTATGGGCTGGAAGATTTGCGCAATCGCATCCGCAACCATGTCACTTGGGCGCAAGAATTGTGTGAAGAGATCCGCCAGATGGAAGGGTTTGAGATTGTCACCGATCCGATCCTCAGCCTGTTTTCCTTTCGCTGTCCTGGTGATGACGCCACCCAACAGCGCCTTGTCGATGCGCTGAATGATGATGGGCGGATTTATCTGACCCAAGGCGCTTTTCAGGGGCGCAAAATCATCCGCTTTACGGTCGGTCAATTTGAGACGACCCAAGACGACGTACAGATGGCGGGCACCGTCATCCAAGAGGTATGGGAGCAAATAAAATGAATTTCGCGACATATACAGCGGACGGCGCACAGCAGTACGGGGCTGTCACTGAAGGCGGCATGATTGCTCTGAACAATGCTTTCGCTCAGTGGCCGACCCTTTGGGATGCGGTGCGTGCCGGTGGATTGGCAGAGTTGGACCGCGCAGCTGCAAGCCGGGCGGTGACCCATACCGACTTTACCTATGACATGGTGCTGCCCAATGCGCGCCGGATCCTGTGCGTGGGGGTGAATTTCCCCGACCGGAATGCCGAATATAAGGACGGCTCAGACCAGCCGAAATACATGTCGCTGTTTCCGCGCTTTGCGTCCGGGTTCACGGGCCATAACCAGCCCCTGATCCGCCCGCCCGAAAGTGCGCAACTGGATTATGAAGGTGAGGTGGCCATTGTCATCGGCAAGGCCGGGCGACGCATCGCGCAGGCTGATGCCTATGACCATATCGCGGCGCTGACCATTTGTAATGAAGGTACCATTCGCGATTGGGTGCGGCACGCGAAGTTCAACGTGACCCAAGGCAAGAACTGGGATCGCTCGGCGGCACTTGGTCCGTGGTTGGTGCCATTCACAGATCCGGCCCAACTGGACGCGGCCCGTATTATCACCCGTGTCAACGGCGAGATGCGCCAAGATGATGTGCTCAGCCGTATGATGCATCCGGTCCGGCGCGAGATTGAATATATCTCGACCTTCATGACCCTGGAACCTGGCGATATTATCGTGACGGGCACGCCCACAGGGTCCGGCGCGCGTCTGGATCCGCCGCAATTCCTAAAGCCCGGCGATGTGGTTGAAGTCGAAGTGAACACCATCGGAACCCTGCGAAACACAGTTCAGGACGAAGCGTTATGACCCCGCAAGATCATAAACAGGCCGCCGCAGATCTGTTGCAGGCCGAGGTGACAGGCGAACAGATTGGGTTGCTGACGAACCGTCACCCCAAGATGGGCATGGACGACGCCTATGCGGTGCAAAACGCGATTTACCGTGCCAAGCTGGCGCAGGGGCGGTCTGTAATCGGCTGGAAGATTGGGCTTACGTCAAAGGCGATGCAATCTGCGCTGAATATCGACATTCCCGACAGCGGCATTCTGTTCGATGACATGCGGTTTGAGACGGGCGCGCAAATCCCAAAGGGGCGGTTTATCCAACCCCGGATCGAGGCCGAGATCGCCTTTGTCATGAAGTCCAGTATCGGCGGCCGGGATGTTACGCGCGAAGATGTGGTTGCCGCCACGGACTATGTGATGCCGTCGCTGGAAATCCTGGACACGCGTATCTTGCGCGCGGATCCAAAGACTGGACGCACGCGCTCTGTGTTTGACACAATTAGCGACAATGCGGCCAATGCGGGTGTGGTGCTGGGCGCGCAACGCCATGCGATTGACGCGTTTGATCTGCGTTGGGTGGGGGCGATTGTGTCCAAAGGTGCAGAGGTCGAAGAAACGGGTCTTGGGGCAGGGGTGCTCAACGATCCGGTGGAAAGTGTTGTCTGGTTGGCGCGGCGCATGGCGCAGTATGGAAACAGCATTGCGCCGGGCCAGATCATTTTGTCGGGCAGTTTTATTCGACCCGTTGAATGTCCATCCGGCGCGCAGATCGTGGCGGATTTCGGTGATTTTGGTCGGGTTGACCTGTCATTTGCCTGAGGCTGCCCAATCTTTAGACACGTTGTGCCGGGACATGACAGCCTGCCAGCGCTGCCCAGATCTGCCACTGGGACCGAACCCGATTTTTCAGCTGCACAACAAGGTGCGGATCCTGATCGTTGGCCAAGCGCCTGGGCGGATCACCCACGCCAAGAACCGCCCCTTTGATGATCCTTCAGGCGCGCGGTTGCGGGCCTGGTTGGGGATTGATCGGGGCACGTTTTACGACGATTCGCGCATTGGTATTTTCCCCATGGCGCTGTGTTTTCCCGGAACGGGCAAG
>JBGCEM010000014.1:0-5858 GCA_045106335.1 Paracoccaceae bacterium
GGCAAGACGACGTCCAATAGCGCATGCGACACAAATGCAATGCTGGCGGCACTGTCGTTGAGGATACTGAGGTAGACGTCTGTGGCCAGCAGCGTATTCAAAGCAATGGGCTGAACCCCTGCCTTAAGTGCACCCCAGAAAATTATTGGGAATTCAATCTGATCAAGGACAAACATCGCCGCGCGCGCGTTCTGTTCAACCCCTGCTGATTGCAGTGCCGACGCGCAACATCCCGCGCTGTTCGCAAGATCCCCATAGGTGATGGTCCGCCCGCCGCCCCAGGCCTCGATAAAGGCGGCTTTTTCGGCGCGACCCTCACGAATATTGCGGTCTAAAAACCAATCTGTTGCATTTCCATTCATGGCGTCTGCGCCTCCCCGCACCTGCGTCATTATTTCGTTACATCCCTGTGTCTTCGACCCCACCATCCGGCAAAAAACAGCGAACATACGCAGTCCCGCTGTAGATCCTTGGGTCATGCATTGGGCCCGTCTCGGCGCCCGATTTCTTGGCGCGCCCATGTGTGATGCGACCCCACTCGCGGTCTTTGCAAGACAAAGCACGTATAGAAGTCACACCACCTTTGGCTGCACTTTTTGGGCTGATATGCACGACCGTCACTACGTCGCCGACACAGCTTTCCCGACGATCCGCGATGTCTAGGAAGATTGATTTGACGGCTTGCATTGTCCTGCACGAATCTCTGCTGCGTTAAAGTGCACATGATAAGTGTACACCTTAGCGGGCCAGATTCAGGGCTTTTGTCCTATTTCTTGGAAGAATCTGGCCAGTTGTGCATTATAATGTGCAAGCCAGCCAACCAAACAAAGTTTCTCCTGCACCGCAATAAATATCCTTACCGCAGGACCGGGATGACGGCCGGCCAACCCAACAATCTGTACGGGATTTTTCGGCCCAGAACACGGCGCCATTTAGGCGTCCTTTTGATCCTGGTCTGCGCTTGCGTTCATGGCAATCACATCAAGAATGTCATGCAAATCCTTTAATTGGTTCGGGGTCAGCCCCGTGGTCAACATGTCTTCGCACTTACGCGCGGCGACGCTGGCCTTTTCGAACACCTGTTTGCCAAGCGACGTTGCCTGTAGCGCATAGGCCCTTTTGTCGCCTTTCGCCTTTTCGCGCAGTATCAGTCCTGCTTTTTCAAGTTCATCTACGATCTGGACAAAGTTTGGACGCTCAATCGCAAGAGCTTCTGCCACTTGCCCCTGTCGCAGTCCCGGGTTTGCAATGACGATCGACAAGGTCGAATAGGTCGTTCGACGCAATCCGTAAGCGGCGAAAACCGTTTGCATACGCGACATTGCAATGCTTGTCGTGCGCCGCAATCGGTATCCGGTATACGCACGAAGAGAAGCGTCAGCGCGGGTCATCCGCAAAGCTTCGCAGCACGTTGTTCTGTAGCTGCGCGCGCCCCGCATAGTGATAGCGACACTTTCAGATCTGCAATACACGCAGTCGCCGTCGCATTTCGTTTGGCCGAGCAGTTCATGCCAACAGCGACCACTGCATGAGGTGTTTCGCCTTTGATCACAGTCATAGCCTCACCTTGGTGGCAAACGCACGGCACCATCCAGACGGATCACGGTGCCATTCAGATACGCGTTGCCAATGATATCTGCTGCAAGATGTGCATATTCTTCTGGCGATCCCAACCGATGGGGAAACGGGATGTTTTCGACAATCGCATCGACCGTTTCAGTTGGCAGACCCTCCATCATCGGCGTATGGAACAATCCTGGCGCAATCGTCATGACCCGCACACCCATCTTGGCAAGTTCGCGCGCGGCGGGCAGGCACATCGACGCAATCGCCCCCTTAGACGCGGCATAGGCGGACTGCCCAATTTGCCCGTCCTCATACGCGGCGGATGCGGTGTTGATAATGACCCCACGCTCGCCATTCTCAAGCGGAGGCAAATCCATCATCGCCTGCGCGCCATAGGTCATTAAATTGTAGGTTCCATACAAGTTCACTTCGATAACACGGCGGAACAGCGGGGTCGAGACTTTGCCCTCTCGTCCCACGATACGTGCCGCGATACCGATCCCGGCGCAATTGACGACAATGCGGGGGGCTTGCCCGAAACGGGCCATGGCGGATGTTACGCCGGCCGCGACAGCTTCCTCTTGGGTGATATCACATTGTTGGGAATAGCCGTGAATGTCTGCTGCGACTTGCGCGGCGCGATCGCCATCTTGATCCAGAATGGTAACATCCGCCCCAAGCGCGGCAAGATGGCGGGCCGTCGCTTCGCCCAAGCCACTGGCGCCGCCCGATACGATCGCGCCTTGTCCTTCAATATCCATGTTAACCGCTCCTGTTGTGAACCCATATCCAAGTGTTAATTAAAGCGTTTCGACTGCGCCCCTGTGTTGCGGCTGACCAATTCCGTAACGGTCCTGACTGTTTTGTACAACACGCTCTAAAACCAGGGAATAAGGAACAGCGTAATCGCAGGGAACAGCACCAACAAAACGACACGCAACAGGTCCGACACAACAAAATAGATGACGGCTTTGTAAGTCTCGATCATAGGCGTTGCGCGGTCCATCGCGTTGATCACAAACAAGTTCATGCCAACGGGCGGCGTGATCAACCCGACCTCAACGACGATTAGCACAAGAATGCCAAACCAGATGGCCGTCTGTTCCAGATTGATACGGCCAAGCGCGCTGTTATTTGCACCGCGAATGCCCAATTCGCGCAACATGTCACGCGGCAATTCGGCGCCACTGGCCACAATGTCTTTGGCCTGTTGCACAATCTGGGGCGTCGTTTCATTCACAATCGCCACAATCTGATTTTGCGTCAGCGGGCCCGCGTCGGCAATCGTGCCCAGGCCCAATGTCGCCATATGCGCTGTGCTTTCATCAAACAGCTTGGTGAATTTGGCATCAGACAGGTTTGGAATGGCGCCCGCTCGCAGTCCATCCCACAAGCCCATGGCCTCGGCCAACGCCGCATCCAGTTTGGCCGCGTGCAGGTCGATCATGGTAACAAAACTGAAATCCAGCTCAATCATTATTGGCCAAAAGATCGGAATGGTCAGCAAAATCATCGACAAGCTGTCCATAAGACAGCCCAATAAAAGATAGAAGACAAGGATCATGATCAGCACAACCCATGGGCTAAAGCCTTGATCGGCGACATAGGATGCCAGTTCTTGCGGCACTTGTGTCAGCGCCAAAAAACCGTTGTAGAACCCAGCACCCAACACGATGAAAAAGATCATTGCTGTGGATTTTGCAGTAACAAGAAAGCTTTCAGACAGCGTGTCACGGGTAAGACCGCCGCTGATCCAGGCAATTATGCCCGTCCCAAGCGCGCCGACCGCAGCGCCCTCGGTGGGCGTAAACCATCCGCGATAAATGCCGCCAACAACGACGCCAAACACCAACAGCACGGGCCAAACGGCCAACAGGGCCTTCAATCGATCCCCATAGCCGACCCGGGGGCGCATGCCAGCGCTTTCGGGGAACAAGCGCACATAGACCGAGATCGCCACGACATAGCCAAGTGCTGCGATAATGCCCGGCACGAAGGCCGCAAGAAACAGCTTGGCGATGTTTTGTTCGGTCAGGATCGCGTAGATCACCAGCACGACAGAGGGTGGGATCAAGATCCCCAGCGTGCCACCAGCGGCCAATGTCGCTGAGGAAAACCCACCGGAATACCCATAGCGTTTCATCTCTGGCAAAGCGACGCGGCTCATTGTGGCGGCGGTGGCCAGGGACGACCCGCAAATCGCACCAAAGCCTGCGCAGGCCCCAACAGCGGCCATTGCCACGCCCCCTTTGCGGTGACCCAGCCAGCTTTCGGCCGCTTTGAAAAGGGCTTGGCTCATCCCACCCAAGGTCGCGAAATGGCCCATTAGCAGGAACAGCGGAATGATCGACAACGAATAACTGGAAAACGTTGTGTAAGTCTCAGATTTCAGGCGGGCAAAAGCGATAAGCATATTGCCATTCACCAAGCCAAGACCCCCAAGTCCTACGGTGAACATCGCCAGCCCAATTGGCACGCGCAAGAAAATCAAGCCAAGCAAAACGGGGAATGACAGCGCCCCGATAACAAGATCACTCAATGCTCTGCCCCTTCGGTTTGGGGCAAGAACTCACGACCTGCTAAGACACCCATGACCCGCATCACGGCGATGTAAACGCTGACCACAGCGGCAGCCACGGCCCCAAACATACACAATGCATAGCCCCACCAGACTGGAAATTCGAGAAGGAACGAAGTCTGTCCCGACCGCAATTTGCTTTGTAATCCGCCCATGAGTTGCACCGCAATCAAGATCAGGACAAAGGCGAACAGGATATCTATCAGCATCTGCAAGACACGGTTGAAACGCGGTGAAAAGTGGGATGTGAAAATATCCACCGATGCATGCCCGCCCGTAATTTGGCACAGTGGCAAGAAGGCAAAAATCGCAAAAGCCACCCCTGCCTCGACCAATTCAAAGTCGCCGTTGATTGGGCCAATGCCAATGTCAATCAACCCCTGCGCAAGTGCAGGTACCGCCGACATCACTTGGTCGGAATGCAAAACACCGTTCAAACTGCGCCCCAAAATCGACGCACAGATGATGAAAATCAAAACGACAAGCATCAGCCCGCCCAAATACGCCATCGCGCGCGACAGTTTGTGGAAGACTTGATACATCCGGACCCTTGTGACGCCACGCGTCGCTTGGCCGCCCCGGTTTTGCCCCAAGGCGGCCTGTTCGTTCACTTAGTAATTAGACGTCGCACCCGCGCATTCGCCCGACATCAGGCTGCGTGCTTTGTCGATCATCGCCTGACCATCGCGACCCTTTGAGGACATATCCGCAACCCAATCCGCATAGATAGGTTGCACAACCGGTGACCATTCCGCAGCTGCTGTCTCAGCGCTTACTGTTATGATGTTGTTGCCAAGTTCAACGGCCACTGCGCGTGCAGGGCCATCGGCGTCTGCCTGCGTGCCCCCAGCAAAGACCGAGAATTCCATACCAGAATTCGCGTCGATGACCTCTTGCAGATCAGGTGCCAAGCCATTGTAGGCATCTTTGTTCATCGCAAGAACGAAGGTCAAAGTATACAGGGCCGGACCTTCGAATTCGGTGTGATTTTCAACCAGCTCAGGGACTTTCAAAGCGCCGGTGACCTCCCAAGGAATGGTCGTGCCATCGATGACGCCTTTGGACAATCCCTCGGCCACAGCAGGCACAGGCATGCCAACAGGTGTTGCACCGGTAAGATCCAACAATTGGTTGACCAAACGCGAGCCACCGCGGATTTTCATGCCTTCAAGATCGCTTGGAACTTCGACTGGGTCAGCTGTGTGGAACATACCGGGACCGTGAACCCATGTGCCGACGATATGCACATCTGCGAATTCTTCCTGCATATCTGTTTCGAACATCGTCCAGTAAGCGCAGGACGCTTCGCGCGCATCAGACACCATAAACGGCAACTCAAACACTTCGGTGGACGGGAAACGTCCTGGTGTGTACCCCACAACGGTCCACACAATATCAGCCACGCCGTCAACGGCTTGGTCCATTAGCTCGGGTGGCGTTCCACCAAGCGCCATTGCTGCGAAGCGGTCAATTTTGATCCGACCCTCTGATTGCGCCTCGATTTTGTCAGCCCAGACATCCAAAACTTGCGCGGGCACATTGGCTTGTGCAGGCAAAAACTGGTGCATATTCAGCGTGACCTCTTGGGCGAAAGCGCCCGTCCCCATCACCGCAAGTGCCGCTGCACCTGATATCCTTGTCTTCGTAAGCATTTCATGTCCTCCCAAAATTTTCGTACTGGCGGTCTTTTGACCTTTTTCTGTAAACACGCACA
>JBGCEM010000015.1:0-20305 GCA_045106335.1 Paracoccaceae bacterium
TGCCCCGTCTGTGAGGCCTCAACGCCCAAACGTTTGAGAAACTCTCTCGTAGTCTCCATGGAGAAACTCACTTCCTGTTATCCAACAGGCCTTGGGTCTCAAATCATAGCGAGCACAGGAAGGTGGGCTTCAGACACCGCTTACAGATACCTGTGCAAAAACCAAAAAGATCTGTTGCTGTAACGCTTATGCAAAGATAGCTCTTAAACGTTGTTACCTAACTCGTCCGACACAGGGGCGCTATCAATGCGCCAAAGCCTTTAGAGTAAATCTTGAATCACGTTTTTGCTGCCTCTCGCTGTGCTCGAAAGTGAAAAGTGATGTGCGATGGCTCAGGTTTATCTCGAAAAGCTACAATTAATCGGAACTTATTGGCTTAATAGACAAAGTTGCCCAAGCTTGGTTAATGTCAATTAGCCTTTTTTCAGCCATCAAACGCGCCTCGGCAGGTACACCCCGCGCGATAAGTGCATCAGGGTGATTTGCGCGCACCAATCGCCGCCAAGCTTGGCGAATGTCTTGGAACTCAGTTTCAGGTGTCACGCCCAAAACATCATAGGGATTGGGATCAGCACCCGGCACGAACCGCGCACGTAAAGATCGATATTGAGGATCTGGCAACTCAAAAATTTGGGCAACTCGATCCAGAAAAACATCCTCATTTGGGTGATAAACACCGTCTGCCAAAGCAATATGAAACAAGCCTTCGACCAAATCGGTGAGCGTTTGTGGATGACCATGAAACATACCACGAATGCGGGTTGCGTAGTCTTCGAACCCAGCAACATCTTGGCGTGCAAGGTTAAACACTCGGGCGGCACCGGCCTCATCCTGTGCGGCAATGTGAAAAACTTCTCGAAAGGCTGTCACCTCATCGCGCGTCACATGTCCATCCGCTTTCGCCATTTTTGCACCCAGAGCGATAACCGCAATGGTAAACGCAACACTTCGCTCTGGCGGCGCGCGCAACTTGTCGAACACGGCTGACAGCCCTTCCCCCGAGGTCAAGGCGGCTAGAGCTTCAGCAATGCGGGTCCAGATCGACATGCGTGTAGACTACTGTGTGCAAACTTGGATGTCAGGGTGCAGATAGTTGTTTTTTGCATCCACAGCTTGGTCAAAGTGACTGTTGCAATTCATAAAAACCCGCCCACTTGTCAATAGCTCAAAAAAAGCGATCACCATGAGGCGTACCAAATTCCGCAGATATCCCGACCTGACCCGTTTCGAACTTGATACGATCATCTCTGAAAAAGGGAGCAATCCGTTTGTTAAGCGCATTTGCTTGTGGGTGCGAAATCGTTAACCTTTTCAAAATCACTCCGCTTGGCTTTAGCCCGCTGGCTGGATGCTTTGTCGTTTGCCATTGAATTATGGCCGGGGCGGTGTTGTCAAACGGAAGCCGCCCTGTGTCCGGAACAGCCATCTGCCATTTGAGTTGTCCGCGCTGCAACGCGACTGGCTTCCCAAAATCAACGTCACATCGGCTTAAAAACTGATCGATGTCACCGCACCGCATAATCCAATTTGACAGCCGAGGCGTTCCAACGAAACTGTCCAAATCAAACCAACGGGGCCGATCCGGTTGGGGCGCACGCGGATTTATGGCAATCGCCTCTAGATACAAACCGTCTTCGAGCCCCAGAAGTGTATTATGTGTATGAAAAACCTCGTGTTCCCCACCCGTTTGCAACGAAACGCCAAGTTTATCTTCAACCCAAGTCGTTGCCTCAGTCAAAGTTTGACCAGAGACCGCAAGATGATCCAATACAATCATGTCGGCAACCTATCACAGACCTTGAACCGGCGCAGCTTCATAAGGGGCCCCCTATTGTTTATGCCTCACTCCGGATCGCAAAGCATAATCTAATCAGATCTAAGTTGGACTATATGTTCCGTTATGATCGCGCCGCGCGGATGAGGTTCAAGATGTCTTGAGCTGCCTCTGGAATATTCGTTCCTGGTCCAAATATCGCCTTTACACCGTTTTCATACAGAAATTCATAGTCTTGCTGGGGGATTACACCGCCGCACACCACGATTATGTCTGCCGCACCCGCCTCTTTCAACGCTTTTACCAGTTGTGGTGCCAATGTCTTATGCCCTGCGGCTTGCGAGCTAATTCCGATCACATGCACATCATTGTCCACAGCATCTTGTGCAGCTTCGGCTGGCGTTTGAAATAGCGGGCCAACATCAACGTCAAAACCGATATCGGCAAATGCGGTCGCGATGACTTTGGCACCACGATCATGTCCATCTTGCCCCATTTTCACGACAAGCATCCTCGGGCGGCGGCCCTCATCTTCGGCGAAGGCATCTACCGTTTTTTGAATCGCTACAAATCCCTCATCGCCCTCGAATGCGGCCCCATAAACACCGGCCAAGGTTTTCACTTCTGCACGATGCCGGCCAAACACGTTTTCCATTGCCAGACTGATTTCGCCCACAGTGGCGCGCGCGCGCGCGGCTTCGACAGCAGCTTCAAGCAAGTTCCCGCCCTCGTGTGCACATCGTTCAATATTCTGGAGCGCAGCATCACAATGCGCAGCACTCCTGCTCTCTTTGATCTTGTCTAACCGAGCGACTTGAGCATCGCGAACAGCCATATTGTCCACATTCAAAATATCAATATTCTGCTTTTCGTCAGGTTGATATTTATTCACGCCAACAACCACCTCTTGCCCACGATCAATCATTGCCTGTCGTTTTGCAGCTGCTTCCTCGATGCGCAATTTCGGCATCCCAGACGCTACGGCCTTTGTCATTCCACCAAGCTCTTCGACCTCTTCCATCAACGCCCATGCGGCCTCGGCCAAATCATGCGTTAACTTTTCCACATAATAGCTGCCCGCAAGGGGATCTACGACGTTCGTAACCCCAGTTTCTTCCTGTAAAATCAACTGCGTATTGCGCGCAATTCGTGCAGAGAAGTCTGTGGGCAAAGCGATTGCCTCATCAAGTGCATTTGTATGCAAAGACTGCGTTCCCCCCAAAACTGCAGCCATCGCTTCATATGCTGTGCGGACCACATTATTATATGGATCCTGTTCTTGAAGGCTTACGCCAGAGGTCTGACAATGCGTTCTAAGCATAGACGACTTTGGGTTCTTCGGCGCAAATTCAGTCATGACCCGATGCCACAACAAACGCGCCGCGCGCAGTTTTGCGGCCTCCATGAAAAAATTCATACCAATGGCAAAGAAAAAGCTGAGACGTCCGGCGAATTGGTCAACATCCATTCCACGTTTGATCGCTGTGCGGACGTATTCGCGCCCATCTGCCATGGTAAAGGCCAATTCTTGCACCAAATTCGCGCCCGCCTCTTGCATGTGATAGCCGGAAATTGAAATCGAATTGAATTTCGGCATATTGCGTGATGTATATTCAATGATATCCGCAACAATCCGCATGCTCGGCTCGGGCGGATAGATATAGGTATTTCGGACCATAAACTCTTTGAGAATGTCATTTTGAATGGTTCCAGCCAAAGTTGACGTGTCGACGCCCTGTTCTTCACCGGCAACAATAAAATTCGCCAAGATTGGAATGACGGCGCCATTCATAGTCATGGACACGCTGACTTTATCTAAGGGTATGTTATCAAAAAGGACTTTCATGTCCTCAACGCTATCGATCGCAACGCCAGCCTTACCTACATCGCCTTCAACCCGCGGGTGGTCACTGTCATATCCGCGATGCGTCGCCAAATCAAAAGCAACCGAAACACCCTGCTGCCCAGCGGCTAGATTGCGACGATAAAACGCGTTGGATTCTTCGGCTGTTGAGAACCCAGCATATTGACGGATTGTCCAGGGGCGTCCTGTGTACATCGTTGCTTTGACGCCGCGCGCGTATGGTGCCTCACCCGGAAGACTATCTAGGTGAGAAAGCTCTGCAGTATCTTCCGAAGTGTACAAGGGCTGCACGGCGATGCCTTCGAGTGTATCCCATGTGAGATCCTTCAAAGGACGTCCGCGCAGCTCTGCTTCAGCCAGTGTCTTCCAACTGTCCTTTTTCGTCATAGTCTTGTCCTCTCATGAATGCGGCCTGCCGGGCTTTGCCTCTGTTCGCCGCTTTTAGATCTTGTGTCAGACGCGCAAGCCCATCCGCACCAGACGATAACCAAAACAGGTCATCTGCATACTGTTCTTGTAACGTTTGTGCCATCGCGTCGGAAAACGGCATCCAAGCACCAGTGCCTTCAGGAATTTGGTCTGGATCTTGCCCACGATCGCTCAGAATTTGACGTAGCTCTGAGATATCCGGAGATCGATTTGTCCATTCGAAATCAGCGTCATAGCTGCAATTGATATCCATTCCATCGCTCAAGACAGTGTTTGGATTGGCACGGTGGGATTCGAAGGGCATAACACGAATATCCGCATTTGGGACAGCGCACGCTAAATCTGTGATAACATCACGCCAACTTCGTCTTGTGTTGGCAATCTCAGCAACTTTTTTCTGACCTACCACGTTGTGTCCGCGTGCTACAGAAAACGCCATGCCCGATGCCCAGAACGTATCCAGGGATCTGATACACAAAACGATTTTGGCAACGTCATGACCAAACGCACGAGAGTATCGCGCCATCCTTTCGCCGATTGCCGGATAGATTTCGCCATCGCGCAAATTTCCGCGCACAGATCCCATAAAGTTCTCATCACTGACCAGCAATGTCTGACACCCTTCGGCGTTCAAGTCATACAAACGCATTTCGACGCGGCCTTCGCCCCGCTCTGCGTTTGACAGTCTTGGGCCCGGTAGAAACGCGTTCGGTATGACGCCTTCAAACAGACCTTTGCGGGTCGTTTTCGGACCCCAATAGGAAATATTTTGCGCACCTAACAACGCACGGTTCTTGTGCACAAATCTCTGAAACGTTGTTGTCCCGGTGCGATGCGCCCCGAGATGTAATATGATATCCATTTGATGGACCACGCTTTTCCAAACGACTACCTTTGCAAACCGACACAAAGGTTCTTCGCATTTCCATGCCACAAAGACTGTTTCAGGATGCTTAATGGAAAAATCATCGTGTTTTTCGGTCGTAATCGTCTGACAGACGCTTATATTGATACCTATGAACCTGTCACGATCCATACCGTTATCATTTGTTTTTGCTGCCTTTTTCGCGCTTCCGCACTGGGCAGATGAGGCAAGGGCCCCAGACGAATTTAAGTTAGTTTCGCCAGCAGGTGAGACAGATTTATCTGAATTTGTATGGAAAAAACGACCAATCCTTGTGTTCGCTGATAGCGAAAACGACCCGGCATATGTTGAGCAGCTGCGTCTACTGCAAACGCGACCCGACGGTCTGACCGCTCGGGATGTTGTTGTTTTAACAGATACAAATCCGGAAGTTCTGTCTCCGGTCCGCAAAAAGTTGCGTCCGCGCGGATTCATGCTGGTGATCCTAAGCAAAGAAGGGCGCGTGCAATTGCGTAAACCATTCCCTTGGAGTGCACGAGAAATCAGCCGGACCATCGACAAGTTGCCCATTCGCCAACGTGAGATCCGGGATTCAAAAGGCAACGGGTGACGCGTTAACTTGATTTTTGCCCCTCTATCACATATATTCACCGCACGGATGGCGTTGAAATTGCCCGAATTAGGAGACTCGGATTTGAAAGAAGAACCTAGCATCCCACTTACACCTTTTCCCGTTGGCGGCCGGTCGGGCCCGCGTCCGGGTTATTAAGCGCTGCAAGCTTTGTTTGCGCAGCTGTAACACCCCCTTGAGAGTAAGCGTCAATTACGGACAACGTTCCTTGGCCGAGTAAATAAGCCCGATTGCGCGTCGAAAAAAAGTCCAGATACAAACGTATACGTCGCGTTTGATCAAAATCGCCTGAAATATATCGATCTGAGCGCATATCATCGGCAAGCGCCGACATAGTGCTAATCGTGCTATAATAAGCGACAATCAAATCAATCGTCACACGCGGTAAGGCTTCGATTTCTTTGACAATCGAGCTGTAAATCCTGTCATGTACCTCATAGGGCAATAGCGGCACGAATGTCGGGTCTTTGCGCATCGCCCGCACCAAACGCGCCGCTTGGCTACGCGCAGCCCCTCCGTCCCAAAACACGTCAATTGAATTCCGAATCTCTGCATAGATCGCTTTGTGGTAGTCGCGCAGTTTTTCATCGCGCGCGCGTTTGTGCTCTAATTGCGCAAAAATTGCGGTGGTCAACCAGCCGACGGCAATAACGAATCCGGCCACCAACGCCTGCCCAACGCGGCTGTCTAAAGTACTTAAGACCGGCCAGGCCAGCCAAACCAACGCCACCAAAGCGACAAGGATCGGCAGCGCTATGGCAAAGAAGAATTGCAGAATAATCCAGCCCGCAGATCGTGCATCCGCCCATAGCGCCAAAAGGGCTACAACAATTGCAGCGCCCCCCGCCAAGACCCAAAACAAGATATCAACGCTGGCCATCACAACTTCATTCGAACTCGATAATCACGTCATCCACAGCCAAGCTATCCCCCGCCACGGCATTGATTTTAGACACAATTCCCTTACGTTCAGCCCTCAGGATGTTTTCCATTTTCATCGCTTCTACGGTACATAGCGCTTGGCCGTCCTGGACTTCATCCCCCACCGCGACATCGACTTTCACGATCAATCCCGGCATCGGGCACAACAACATTTTCGAGGTATCGGGCGGCAGTTTTTCTGGCATCATCCGGGCCAATTCGGCCTGACGCGGGCTACGCACATGCACCTTCAGCTCGGCGCCGCGATTGCGAATGCGAAATCCGCCGGGAATTTTACCGACTTTCAGCACCAACGGTGCGCCATCAACAATCATTTCCGCCAAAGTGTCCCCTGGCGTCCATGCCCCTTCGACACGCAAAGCCGTACCATCTTCAAATGTGACTGTGGACCCAGCAGCATCGGCCGCGATGTTCACATCATGGCTTGTCCCTTGCACAGTGACGTTCCAAATGCTGCCCACCTTGCGTTCGTGATTGTCCATGCGCCCAGACACCCGCGTACGGCGGATTTCCGCAACTCGGTGCATGGCCGCGCAAGAAGCCGCAATTCTGCGCAAGCTTGTGTCATCCAGCGTAACACCTTCAAATCCCTCGGGATATTCTTCTTCGATAAACGCCGTGGTCATCGTGCCGCTGGTGAATTTTTCATGATCCATCACGGCTGCGACAAAGGGAAGGTTATGTCCGATGCCCTCCACTTCAAATCGATCCAGCGCCACCCGCATCGCCTCAATGGCTGTCGGGCGATCTGGGCCCCATGTGCACAACTTGGCAATCATCGGGTCGTAGTACATTGAGATTTCACCGCCTTCATAGACGCCTGTGTCATTGCGCACAGCTGTATCTGCGACCGCCGCATCGCCGTGCCAGGTGCCCTGTTCGGACATCGGGCCAGCAGCCGTTTCCGCCGGGGGGCGATAGCGCGTCAGCCGACCGATGGACGGCAGAAATCCACGATACGGATCCTCGGCATAAAGTCGGTTTTCAATCGCCCAGCCCGTCAGTGTCACATCCTCTTGGCGGATCGACAGCGCCTCACCCGCCGCCACGCGGATCATCTGTTCCACCAAATCAACGCCTGTGATCAGCTCGGTGACAGGGTGTTCAACCTGCAAACGTGTATTCATTTCAAGGAAATAGAAATTTTTATCCCCGTCCACGATGAATTCCACAGTTCCCGCACTTGCATAGCCCACCGCCGAGGCCAGTGCGCAGGATTGCGCGCCCATGGCTTTGCGTGTGGCCTCATCCAGGAACGGGCTTGGGGCTTCTTCGACGACCTTTTGGTTGCGGCGCTGGATCGAACATTCGCGCTCACCCAGGTAAATGCAGTTGCCATGGCTATCCGCCAAGACTTGAATTTCGATATGGCGCGGTTGGGTTACGAATTTCTCAATAAAGATCCGGTCATCGCCGAAGGAATTGGCCGCCTCATTCTTTGAAGACTGAAACCCTTCGCGGGCCTCATCATCACTCCAAGCGATTCGCATCCCCTTGCCGCCGCCGCCTGCCGAGGCTTTGATCATCACCGGGTAACCCACTTGATTGGCGATTTTTACCGCGTCCTCAGCGTCCTCAATCAAACCCATGTAACCAGGAACTGTGCTGACACCCGCCTCTTGTGCGATCTTCTTTGAGGTGATTTTGTCACCCATGCTTTCGATCGCGCCTTTGGGCGGGCCGATAAATGCAACACCTGCCGCCTCAAGCGCCTCTGCGAATTTGGCGTTTTCCGACAAAAAGCCGTAGCCCGGATGCACTGCCTCGGCGCCCGAGGCCTTGATCGCCTCCATCACTTTGTCGATCACAATGTAGGACTGATTGGCCGGCGGCGGGCCGATATGAATTGCCTCATCCGCCATTTGCACATGCAAAGCCTGCTTATCCGCATCCGAATAAATTGCGACCGTTTGAATGCCCATCTTACGCGCCGTTTTGATCACACGACAGGCAATTTCACCCCGGTTGGCGATCAGAATTTTCTTGAACATAACAGGCAGTCCTTATCGTTGGTCGCACAGCCAAAACGCGCCCTGGCGCTGGCATTTGGCTGAGTTGAAAAGAGAAATACGGTCCTTGATCAGCCCGCGCAGGTGAGCACCCCGAACATAGTCGAACGGTGCACATCTGATGCGCGTGGTGAAAATCCTGCAGGCGAGCAATGATTGGGTATCAAAGCTCGCCCACAAGAATAAGGGGTTTGGAGTGTGTGTCGCCGATGCGGAATGGGTATAGAATCGCACCATCGACATCATCACGTTAACCAATTTAATTATTTTTACCACGCCTTTCCCACTCGTATGGCGAGAATCCGCCAACCACAGCAAAGACGTACCTTTTTCACGCAACTTCATGCTCAGACATCCTCGCAGACATCAGGAAAATTTGCTCGAATCGCATCTAGGTCCAGTTGCAACATCGCTTCGTAATCTGACGTATCAAACGGATCGGTGGCAGGCACAACTTCGCGTTCGAACAGCCAACTCAGCCGTCCTGCGTCTAGATTGCCGCGTTCAAAGGGTTGATCCCCGAAATTTTCCAATAAGGCGCGTAGAAACGCTGCATCGGCCCGTTTGTCCGGGGCTTTGCGGTCGCGAAACCGCTCACGCCGCGTTAAAGCTGTGACGCCTTTGGGATTGGGACGACGAATTGTGAATTGAAAATCTGTGCCAGGCAGACGACCAGGAAAGCCGCGATGTTTCAACATGGCCAGCACCCAGCAGCAGCCAAGGTCGGAACGGGCCGCAAAGCCCGTCCCGGAGTGAGCCTATTTGTACTTACCTGTGTACACAGGTTCGGACGAGATCGGCTCAGGCGCGACCACGACGAATTCTTCGACTTGCTGCTCACGTGCACAAGCGGCCACAAGGGCAATAAGCCCAAAGGTCGCCAGAATTTTGATGCTCTTGGACATCGCATTCTCCTGTCACTGTTCATTGGCACGACAGGGTCTTTGCCCTGCTTCTGCCGATTGCTTACATACGAAATTCCGAGCGGAACCTCAGGACTGAACCTACCGAATGGAGCGGCAAAAAGATATCCACACCTAAACCAGGTTGCAGGTTGTGGCGCAAAAGACCCACAGGCTTGTCCACATGAATGTCTGCTCGCAACATATTGTGGTTGCATTAAAAACCCTCCCAGATGCAGTTAGCACCTTCGCGGCGAAAAACTTCGAAATATTGGGTTGCAGCCGTGTCTGTGGTGCCAAATTCCACAATTCTATCACTCAGTGAAATGGCGATCCTATCCGCCTGCAAAGCGTGTTGGCGCAAGTATGGTAAGGCCAGGTCCGCACATAAAAATGGGAAGTCCTGTTCGAGTATATCGTGGCTTGGCGCCACCTCTTGCGCGGCATCAATCATTGGGGCCACCAGCCGGAAGCGCACCCAGGTGTCCGATCCAACCGTATCAAGCAAAACCTCGTGCAGAACAGCTTGCGTCCCGGATGGCAGCTCAAGCGCTTGTGCACCAGCTTGGTTCGACAGCACAGCGAGCAGCGCACATAAGGGGACGCACCGGATCATCGGACACCGCCTGGCTGTCTGGCGATATCCATATGGTCTTTAAAATCTGAGGTTTCTGGGCTGCATTTTTCAACCATCAGGCCATCCGATGCACGACGCCGACCCGCAAATCGAACCCAACGCGCCCGCAAATCATGATCTTCGAGCATATCGGCGACCTGCCCTATTAAGCGTGCATTTGTACGCCCCATCACCTGACCGCCTGCAGTAACCAAAAGAGTTTCCCGCTGCTTTTCTACCCGAACAATCGGCTGAAACCCCCGCAAAGATTGCAGACGACGCCACATATCCTGGCGAATTTGATGCGCCAATCGCGTCATGTTGACCCGCGGCATACGGGTTTGCGCACAGAAATCGAACTGTGGCGGGCGCGTACGACACAAGGTCAAACCGGTTTCGTCGCGCAAGATATGCCAGCGAGAGCCTGCCATCAGAGCGGAATATTGTCGTGCTTTTTCCACGGCATAACCTGTTTTTTCGACCTTAAAGACGCAAAGGCCCGCGCCACACGTTTGCGCGTGGATTGCGGCATGATGACTTCGTCGATAAAGCCGCGCTCGGCGGCAACGAACGGGTTGGCAAAGCGATCCTCATAATCCGCTGCATGGCGTGCGATCTTGTCAGGGTCGCCCAAATCGGCGCGGTGGATGATTTCGGTCGCACCTTTTGCACCCATTACCGCAACTTCCGCTGTAGGCCAGGCATAGTTAAAATCGGCGCGCAAATGTTTGGACGCCATCACAACATACGCGCCCCCGTAAGCTTTGCGGGTGATCACAGTGACCTTTGGCACCGTCGCTTCACCATATGCAAACAACAACTTAGCGCCATGCTTGATCACGCCTTGATATTCCTGGCTGGTCCCCGGCAAAAAACCCGGCACATCCACAAGGGTTAAGATCGGAATGTCAAAGCAATCACAAAACCGCACAAAGCGGGCTGACTTGCGTGCAGAATCAATGTCCAAAACACCGGCCAGAACCATTGGTTGGTTGGCCACGACACCCACCGTCTGCCCTTCTAGACGCACAAAGCCGGTGATGATGTTCTTCGCAAAATCTTCTTGGATTTCGTAAAAATCGCCCTCATCTGCAAGTTTTAGGATCAATTCTTTCATATCATAGGGCTGATTAGGGTTTTCCGGCACCAGCGTGTCCAGCGACGTCTCAACCCTTGCAGGATCATCAAAGAACGGGCGTTTCGGGGGCTTGGACTGATTATTGGCCGGCAGGAAATCGACCAAGCGACGCACTTCGGCCAGGGCTTCGACATCATTTTCAAAGGCTGCGTCAGCGACCGAGGATTTTTTTGTATGCGTCGAAGCACCTCCCAATTCTTCGGCCGTCACCACTTCATTCGTCACCGTTTTCACAACATCCGGACCGGTCACAAACATGTAAGAGCTGTCTTTGACCATAAAAATAAAATCAGTCATTGCAGGAGAATAGACCGCGCCGCCGGCACAAGGGCCCATGATAACCGAGATCTGCGGAACGACACCCGACGCTGTGATATTGCGTTGAAACACATCGCCATAGCCCGCCAAGCTGTCGACACCTTCCTGAATGCGCGCGCCACCAGAATCATTGATCCCAATTACAGGCGCGCCGTTCTCAATCGCCATGTCCATAATCTTGCAGATTTTCTTGGCATGCGTCGCAGAGACAGACCCACCCAAAACGGTGAAATCCTGGCTGAACACATAGACTTGACGCCCATTGATTGTGCCCCAGCCTGTGACCACGCCATCCCCTGCAGGCTTTTGATTTTCCATACCAAAATCGGTACAGCGATGGGTGACGAACATATCGAATTCTTCGAACGAGCCCTCATCCAGTAAAAGGTCAATACGTTCACGCGCCGTTAGCTTTCCTCGGGCATGTTGTGCGTCTACACGCTTTTGTCCACCACCCTGACGCGCCGCGGTACGTCGCGCTTCCAGTTCACTCAGGATATCTTTCATGGCCCGTCCTTTGCTTGGAATTTGGCGCAAGATAATGCTGCGCGGCAGCTAAGAACAGCAGCAATTGGCAAATTTGCAAAACTTATGCAGATCACTGATTGCAAATTGCAAAACTGCTAAGCTCGGTCAACTGTGCGGTCACGCACAAGGCACTGCGCTTGGACACCTAACAGTGTCCGCTCTAATTCAACACTTGCCCTAACAAAGCAGATCACAATCGTGCACAAAAAATCGCCTCCGCATATTGGAACTTTGATCCTGATGGCGGGTCTTTCGGCGATGGTGATGAACTTGTTCCTGCCCTCCCTGCCAGGAATGACGCTGTACTTTAAGACCGATTACTGGCTTATGCAGTTGTCGGTGACAATTTACTTAGCCGCCAGCGCGGTGTTACAGCTGTTTATTGGCCCAATTTCGGACAAATATGGGCGCCGCCCGGTCGTACTATGGGGGGCTGCGTTATTTGCATTGGCAACATTAGGCTGCATTTACGCGCCAACGGCAGAGATATTTCTGTTTTTCCGCATTTTACAGGCCATCATAACTGTGTGCATGGTTCTGAGCCGCGCGATTGTGCGCGACGTTTTTCCACAAGACAAAGCGGCTTCGATGATCGGCTATGTCACGATGGGTATGGCGGTCGTGCCGATGGTGGCGCCTATGGTTGGTGGCGCTTTAGATGAACTTTTCGACTGGCGCGCCAGTTTTTGGCTATTATTCGCGCTTGGAACTTTGACATTCGCTATTTGCTGGTGGGATCTGGGGGAAACCGCCCAGCATTCAGGCCTGACATTAAGCCAACAATTTCGAGAATACCCAGAGCTCCTCACCTCACCTCGGTTTTGGGGATATGCGATGGTTGCAACATTCGCGTCGGGCGCGTTCTTTTCTTACCTGGGCGGCGCCCCTTTTGTCGGCTCAGAAGTCTTCGGCATGAGCCCTGCCGAACTCGGCTTCTATTTTGGCGCACCTGCTGTCGGGTATTTTACCGGCAATTTCCTGACCGGCCGCTACGCCACGCGCGTTGGCATAAACAAACTCATCGTGATTGGCTGCATCGTAAACGCGATCGGGTGTGGGTTTTCGTTGCTCCTGTTCTTACTTGGGCTTGGCACGCCACTTTCTTTTTTCGGCTTCATGACCCTGGTTGGCGTCGGCAACGGATTGGTCATGCCCAATGCGACCTCTGGAATGCTGTCGGTGCGTCCGCATCTGGCGGGAACTGCGTCTGGATTGGGCGGCGCGATCATGCTGGCCGGTGGTGCAATTTTGGGAACATTGGCAGGCTTGCTGTTAACCCGCGAAAGTGGAGCATTTCCACTGCTGTGGATCATGTTCATCACGGCGATCATAGCTTGGATTGCAATCATCCTGACAATACGACGGGAAAAACGGCTTAACGCTTAACTTCACATTAACCATAAATACCCCACCTTGCGCCGATGACTTTGCAAAGTAACGTCTATAACGTGCAAAGCTGCAAATCCAGGCGGGGACCAAATGGCAACTCAGAAGCTTTATGCTGGCGGCAAGCTGCGCGAAGTCCGCCAACGTATTGGACTGACCCAAAAAGATTTTTCCGCCAAACTGCGCGTGTCCCTTCCGTATCTGAACCAAATGGAAAACAACCACCGGCCTGTGTCTTCGGCGGTGGTGTTGGCCCTTGCCACAGAATTTGGGTTGGACGTCACCGAATTGTCCAGCGGCGATACCGAACGGCTGGTCTCTGACATCCGTGAAGCGCTGGCCGATCCGGTCTTCTCAAATGAACCGCCCCCCTTGGCCGACTTGCGCTTGGCGGCCTCTAATGCCTCAGCTTTTGCCCGCAGCTTTTTGGATTTGCACCGCGCTTATCGTCAAACGCAGGATCGCTTGGCGTCTTTGGACGAGGCTTTGGGGCGCGAAGATGCACGCGCGCAACCCAGTGCTTGGGAGGAAGTGCGCGACTTCTTTCATTATTGCGACAATTATATCGACGCTGTGGACCGCGCGGCAGAGCACTTTGCCGGGCAAGATGGCGGGTGGAAAAACATCCGCGTCGCAGCGGTTGCGAAGCTGGGCAACGCCGGGATTAAAACGCAATTCCAAGAAGCCGATGCATTGCGCAGCTACAACCCCGAACGCAAAATCCTAACACTTTCCGCCCTCAGCGCGCCCGAAACCCAAACATTTCAACTGTTGCTGCAAGTCGCGCTTTTGACCCAAGATCCCTTGCTGGAAGCCACCCTAGATCTGGCCCGATTTCAAAGCCAAGAGGCCCGCGCAATCGCAAAAATTGGGTTGGCCAACTATTTCGCAGGGGCCGCCTTAATGCCATATGGCGAATTCCACGCCACAGCGCAGGCCTCGCGCCATGATTTGGAAGCCTTGGCAACGCGCTTTGGGGCTTCTATCGAACAAGTCGCTCACCGTCTTTCAACCCTGCAACGCCCTGGTCAAAAAGGCGTGCCTTTCTTTTTTGTACGCGTCGATCAAGCCGGCACGATCACGAAACGACATTCCGCAACGCGGCTGCAATTCGCGCGATTTGGCGGGGCGTGTCCACTGTGGAACGTGCACCGCGCTTTTGAAATGCCCGGCCAATTCTTGCGACAGCAAGCCGAGACCCCAGATGGGGTACGCTATATTTCAATCGCCCGCGATGTCACCAAATCCGCAGGCCGCTACGGCGCGCCAGTGCGGAGATATGCAATTGCATTGGGGTGCGAAATCGCACATGCTAACGCCCTTATTTACGCCGATGGAATGGATATAACTCGTACTGAAGCCTTTGAACCTATTGGGATTTCTTGTCGCATTTGCGAGCGCAAAAAATGTCACCAAAGATCAGTGCCCCCCTTGGAACGCCCGCTCAGCGTCGATCCGCATACCCGCGATGTCCTGCCGTATCGCGTTGGCTAAGTGCGCTTATCGCTGTGCTGTTTGCCAAGTCGGATGAACCCAAGGTTGCGCATTTGAAGGCGGCAAAGGCGTGCGATCCAAAATATGATCGGCCATTTTTTCGCCAGTCATAATGGAAGGACCATTCAGATTGCCATTCGTGATCCGTGGAAACACGGAACTGTCGACAACCCGCAAACGCGCGACGCCAAACACGCGGCCTTGCGCGTCGACCACAGCATCCGGATCGCTAATAGCCCCCATTTTGCATGTCCCACAGGGATGGTACGCACTTTCCGCGTGCTCTCGGATCGCGCTGTCCAGCTCGTCATCGGTTTGCAACGCCAATCCGGGCATGATCTCGTGTTTGACGTAAGGGGCAAAGGCGTCTTGGGCAAAAATCTCGCGGGTCAGACGGATCGCCGTGCGAAACTCCTCCCAATCGCTGTCATGCGACATATAGTTAAACTGGATCAACGGGTCATCTGCAGGGTCGCCCGAACGCAACGAAACACGTCCACGGCTTTTGGACCGCATCGGCCCCACATGCGCTTGAAACCCATGCCCCTCTGCCGCGGCTTGACCATCATAGCGTACAGCAATGGGCAAAAAGTGAAACTGGATATCAGGGTAACTCAGCCCAGCGCGCGATCGGATAAACCCACAGCTTTCGAAATTGTTCGACGCACCAAGTCCGGTTTTGGTAAACAGCCATTGCGCACCGATGACCGCTTTGCTGAGCAGATTCCAATGCTTATACAAGGTGATCGGCAGTTTCGACGCCATCTGGATGTACATTTCCAAATGGTCCTGAAGGTTACCTCCCACGCCGGGTCGATCCGCGATCACGTCAATCCCATGTGCCGCCAAATCCGCAGCTGGACCAATTCCCGACAACATCAGCAATTTGGGAGAATTAATGGAAGATGCGGCCAAAATCACCTCGCAGCGCGCCTGGATCTGCTGCCCTCCGGCCAATTCAACACCAACGGCACGGCCCTCTTCCAGAACGACTTTTTGGACCAAACCGCGCACCAAATCACAGTTTGCCCGCTTCAAAGCTGGGCGTAGATATGCGTTCGCGGCGGACCAACGTCGCCCTTTATGCACGGTTTGCTCAAACGGACCAAAGCCCTCTTGCTGCTGGCCATTGTAGTCTTTTGTGACCGGGTACCCTGCCTGGCGACCTGCTTCGACAAATGCGTGAAACAATGGATTGCTGCGCGGCCCACGCGAGACATGCAGCGGCCCGTCCGTTCCTCGCCAGTCTGGATCACCGCCATGGCCGCCATCGCTCCAGCTTTCCATGCGTTTGAAATATGGCAGTACATCCGCGTAACGCCACCCATCGGCACCGCTGGCCGCCCAATGATCGTAATCATGGGCATGACCGCGCACATAGACCATCCCGTTAATCGAGGACGACCCGCCAATCACCTTACCACGCGGGCACACCAAACGCCGCCCCCCTAAATGCGGTTCAGGCTCAGACTGATACCCCCAATCATAGCGTTTCATGTTCATCGGATAAGACAAGGCCGCTGGCATTTGTATCAAAGGGCCTGCATCTGTTCCACCATGTTCAACAACCAATACAGATTTGCCCGCCTCGGCCAAACGATACGCCACTGCACACCCTGCCGAGCCCGCGCCAACGATGACATAATCGGCCTCCATTAAAACCGACCTTGAATATCTGCCATGCCTATCAGCCATCGCCCGTAGATCGCGTGCGCCGCATGGCGCTCAATGTGATAACAGCCATGCATCAAAACGGCGCCTCAAGATCGCCCATGCGCACGAACACAGTTTTGACTTGGGTGTAGTACTGGATCGCTTCTTTGGAATTTTCACGCCCCACACCTGAGCTTTTCGCGCCACCGAAAGGTGCCTCAACAGGGGCGTCATTGTAGCTGTTGATGAAGCAAGTTCCAGCTTCAAACTGGGCCACAACGCGGTGGGCGCGTGTCAAATCCCGGGTGAACACACCCGCTGCCAGACCAAATTCGGTGGCATTGGCGCGGGCTATGACCTCGGCCTCATCCTCAAATTCCAGCACCGCCATGACGGGACCAAAAATCTCTTCCCGAGCGATAACCATGTCGTCGATGACATCGGCAAACACGGTTGGTTCAAGATAATACCCATCTTGCTCAAGGCGCTGACCGCCCGTGACCAGACGCGCACCTTCGTTGATCCCTTTTGCAATGTAGTCTTGCACGATCCCCATTTGGCGCGCACTGACCATAGGCCCAAACGACGTTTTTGGATCCATCGGATCACCGATGACCGCATCCCCTAAACGCGCGACCAGCCGATCCAGGAACGCCTGTTTGATCGCGCGGTGTACAAAGACACGGGTCCCGTTCGAACAGACCTGACCCGAGGAATAGAAATTGCCCAAGATCGCGCCCGAGACTGCGTTTTCCAAATCTGCGTCGTCAAAAATGATCAGCGGAGATTTCCCGCCAAGCTCCATTGTGACGTGCTTTATGCCCGCTGCCGCCGCTTGATAGACTTTGCGCCCGGTGGGCACCGATCCAGTCAAAGACACCTTGTCCACGCGCGGATCGTTGACCAGAGCGGCACCAACCTCGCCCATGCCTTGCACAACATTGTATAGTCCCGCAGGCAGGCCGGCCTCG
This sequence comes from Paracoccaceae bacterium, assembly GCA_045106335.1. Lineage (GTDB taxonomy): Bacteria > Pseudomonadota > Alphaproteobacteria > Rhodobacterales > Rhodobacteraceae > Aliishimia. The sequence continues at coordinate 17,521 of JBGCEM010000015.1, forward strand.
ATCAGGATTTCTGCGACTTTCAAAGCACAAAGCGGTGTGGTTTCTGAGGGTTTAAAGATCATCGCGTTGCCGCAAGCCAGCGCTGGTGCACCTTTCCAGCAGGCGATTTGCGTCGGGTAATTCCACGCGCCAATTCCAACGCACAAGCCGAGGGGCTCGCGCCGCGTATAGGCCCAATCTTCGCCCAGCTGAATATGTTCGCCGGTGATACTGGCGGCGAGGCCCCCGAAATATTCCAACGCATCTGCGCCCGAAGTTGCGTCTACTACGCTGGTCTCTTGGTAGGGTTTTCCCGTGTCATAGGTTTCGAGGATGGACAAATCGTGATTGCGGGCGCGCATGATATCTGCCGCGCGACGCAAAATGCGTCCCCGTTCAGTTCCTGACATTTTGGCCCATGCCAACTGCGCGGCTTTGGCTGATGCGATCGCCGCTTCGATTACCTCCGGGGTCGCTGCATGTACTTTGGCAATGACTTCTTCTGTGGCGGGATAGATCACGTCGATTGGGGTGCCATTTGTGTCTTCAAGGTAGGCTCCGTTCACAAAGTGGCTGGCTGTGGGCTGTGTGGAATAGGGCATCAAGGCCTCCGGCGGGAGTTTAAGGGCTAAGTGAAGCGTAAACTTAAGTGCACATTGTCGGCATGGGCGCAGTTCTTATTCGCTGCGAGGAAAACGTTGGCTTTCTTCGAGTGTGTTCAGATCCATGTGGTTGCGCATGTAGCGTTCGGACGCCTTTTGCAGGGGTTGGTGGTCCCATGGGTAATATCCGCCTTGGCGCAACGCTTCGTAGACGACCCAGCGGCGGGCTTGGGAGGCGCGGATATCGGCGTCAAAGCGGTCTAGGTCCCAACGGGTTTCAGCTTTCGCGCGCAAAGCGGTTCGGGTGCCTTGATGTTCTGGATCTTCGGCCAGGTTGGTCAATTCATGCGGGTCGGTATCCAGGTCGAACAGTTGATCCGGGTCCAGGGCGCACATGTTGAATTTCCAGCGCCCATAGCGCAGCGATACCATCGGGGCGTAGCTGGCTTCGGCGGAGTATTCCATAGCAACGGGGGCCTCGCGGCTTGCACCTTGGCCTAAGGGCAGCAAGGACTGGCCTGTGACCCAAGGCATGACCTCGTCCATCGACACTCCGGCCAAGTCGCATAAAGTTGGGCAGACATCGATGGTTGAGACTGGATCATCCACAAGACCCGGTTCCATATCCGGGGCGCAGATCATCAAGGGTACGCGGGCGGAGCCTTCATAGAAGGACATTTTGAACCACAAGCCGCGCTCGCCCAGCATATCGCCATGGTCGGAGACGAACACGATGATCGCGTCTTGACGTGAACTTTCCAGCGCGTGCAGAACTTCACCGATTTTGTCATCCAAATAGCTGATATTGGCGAAATAAGCGCGCCGCGCGCGTTGGACGTTGTCTTCAGTCAGATCAAAGCTGCGCCAATCATTTGCATCGAAAATACGTTTGGAATGCGCGTCTTGTTGATCATAGGGAATGGGCGCGAAATCGGGATTCAGATGGGCGCAATCTTCATACAGATCCCAATATTTCTTGCGCGCCACGTAAGGGTCATGCGGATGGGTGAAGCTGACGGTCAAGCACCAAGGCCGGTCATCTTTGCCCCGGCTTAGGTCATAGATCTTGCGCGTGGCATGATAGGCGACCTCGTCATCATACTCCATCTGGTTGGTGATCTCGGCGACCCCAGCGCCAGTGACCGAGCCCATATTGTGATACCACCAGTCAATCCGCTCGCCCGGTTTGCGGTAATCCGGGGTCCAACCGAAATCTGCTGGATAGATATCTGTGGTCAGCCGTTCTTCGAAACCATGCATCTGGTCGGGTCCGACAAAGTGCATTTTTCCCGCCAGACAGGTGTAGTACCCTGCACGGCGCAAATGATGTGCATAGGTTGGGATATCCGAGCGGAATTCAGCGGCATTGTCGTAGACCCCGTTTTGGCTGGGCAATTGGCCGGACATGAAGGCCGCACGCCCCGGCGCGCAGAGCGGCGAGGCTGTATAGCTGTTGGCAAATCGCGTGGATCGCGCGGCCAGTTTGTCGAGATTTGGCGTGTGGAGCCAAGCTGCGGGGCCGTCTGGAAAAAGCGTTCCGTTAAGTTGATCAGCCATCAAGATCAGGATGTTGGGTGCGCTCATGTGGCAGGATCCGTCAATAAAGCATCAACAACGGCATGGGCGTGCTGCGCCGCTGTGCTGGGGGATTTGGCAGCCGTCAGCGCGGCGCGCAGATAGAGCCCGTCGATCAGTGCCGCCAGAGTTTCGGCATCTTCTTCGGGACGGTTGGAAACCGGGCGCAAGGCGTGACGCAGATGCGTGCGCATCCGCCGGTGATAAAGCCTGAGCAACCGCGCGGCTTTCGGGTTCGCGCGTGCCATACTGTAAAACAGCATCCAGGCATTGATGGTTTCGGATTGAAACGAGGCAGGCGCAAAACTGGCGTCGATAATGGCATGCACGCGGGCCGTTGGCGTGTGCGCTGTGCGCAACTGGGCCAAGACCTCAAGGCGGAATTCGGATAAGATATGACGCATGGCAGCGACGAATATATCGTCTTTGCCTCCGAAATAATGATGCGCCAGACCTGAGGACACGCCGGCCCGTTTGGCGATTTTCCCAACAGTGACATCCACACTGCCCGCTTCGGCCAGCTCGGATATCGTAGCTTGCACAAGGGCCGCGCGGCGTAGCGGTTCCATTCCCAGCTTTGGCATGATCTGACCTTTTATTGACTGACCCGTCAATAAACCAAAATCGGA
>JBGCEM010000016.1:0-9541 GCA_045106335.1 Paracoccaceae bacterium
CCCTTGGGCGGATTTTGCCAATGCGGGGGTGGATGATGCGGGGGATATGGCCTCGGGGTGGATGTTCGAAAACGCTGATAAGCCCGCCAATATCCGCGAAGAGGACAGTGAAACCCCGTGGCTGACCCGCGAAACCATCGCGTTTATGGAACAAGCCAAAAGACCTTGGTGCGCGCATGTAAGCTATATCAAACCGCACTGGCCCTATATTGTGCCCGCCCCCTATCATGACATGTTTGGTGAAAACCACGTGCCTGCTGCCACGCGCCACGCGGTCGAGCGTGAAAATCCTCAACCCGTCTATGGCGCCTATATGGAAAACAAAATCGCCCAGGCCTTTCAGAAGGACGAGGTCCGCCAAAAGGTGATCCCCGCCTACATGGGGCTGATTAAGCAATGCGATGACCAGCTGGGCGTGTTGCTTGATCACTTGGAAGCCAGCGGGCAGATGGACAGCACGATGATTGTGCTGACCTCGGATCATGGGGATTATTTGGGCGATCACTGGCTGGGGGAAAAGGATCTGTTTCACGATCCTTCAGTTAAAGTTCCGATGATCATCTATGATCCAAGCTCGGCGGCGGATGCAACACGCGGTACCACCTGTGAGGCGTTGGTTGAATCCATTGATCTGGCCGCAACCTTCATTGAGACCGCAGGTGGCGATGTCCCTGATCATATCGTTGAAGGGCGCTCTTTGCGACCTTGGCTGCACGGGCAAACCCCAGAATGGCGCACATATGCGATCAGTGAATACGACTATTCGGCCACCCCGCAAGCGGTCAAACTGGGGCTGGAACCACGCGATTGCCGCCTGTTCATGGTGTTTGATGGAAGCTTCAAGCTGATGCATGCCGAAGGGGGATTGCGCCCGATGCTGTTCGACCTGGAAACCGATCCTGAAGAATTCCACGATTTGGCCAAAGGTGAAACACATGGCGCCGAACTTGATCGTCTTTACGGATACCTTGCAGAATGGGGGCGGCGGATGAGCCAGCGGGTGACGAAATCTGAAAGCGATATCAAAGCAATGCGAGGTCGGTCCATGCGCCGTGGGATTTTGCCGTTTTTGGTGGATGGCTCGGAAGTCCCTGAAGAGCTGGTGGAAAAATACCGTGGGGTGGCTTCGGCGAAGTACCTGGACGACTGATACGTCGCGCAGCCGCATCTGCGTGTGTTGAATTTGACATACGTGACCTCATCACCTATATGTAGTCACGTATGAAGGGGTGACCCATGCCAGAACACGTGTCAGAACAATTTACACTGCGGGAAGCGAAATCGCGTCTGTCCGAGATTTTGGACCTGGCGGCCGCCGGTGTGCCTGTTGAAATCACACGCCAAGGTGCCAAAAAGGGACGGTTTAAACTGGTGGTCAGTGATGGGGATTTTGGACAGCGCAGGCCCGGGGCCTTGAAGGGTCAGATCGCCGTACCGGATGATTTTGACGACGAAGATCCTGATATCCTGTCTGATTTCGGTGCCGAGCCCTGAATGCGTGTTTTAGTCGACACACAAGCGCTGCTGTGGTGGTTGATGGATTCAGATCGACTGGGGTCTAAAGCGCGGCGTGTTTTTATGTCAGAAGATCCGATCATCAGCCCCGTTGTGCTGTGGGAAATCGCGATCAAAGTCCGACTCGGCAAGTTGACGGCCAATGTTTCCGAGGTCTGTGCCGCAGTCACGCAGGATGGGTTTGAACGTTTGGGGTTTTCGGACCGGCATATGATCGCGCTGGCCGATCTGGATCTACATCACCGCGACCCGTTTGACCGCATGTTGATCGTGCAAAGCCAGGTAGAACAGATCCCCTTGCTCAGTTCAGACGAAAAAATGAACATGTACGGCATCGACCTCTTGGACAGCCGGGTTTAGCCGGGCAATCTTTCAAAGGATCACAGGAATTTCAGTTGCGTGTGATCGGCAAACTTCGCACATCGTTTGTATGGAATTTATCTTCTCATACCTTGCCGGTCTGCTGACGCTAATCAATCCGTGCGTGCTGCCGGTGTTGCCGATTGTGCTGGTCAGCGCGCTGAACGCCAATCGCTATGGACCGGTCGCTTTAGCCGCGGGAATGAGCGTATCTTTCGTGACCTTCGGACTGCTGATCACGGCGTTTGGGGCCTCAATCGGGTTGACCCAAGACACCTTTGCTCAGATCGGGGCTGTTTTGATGATCTTCTTTGGGGTCATCTTGGTGGTTCCGCAATTTGCGCGGGGCTTTGAAATGGCGACGGCAGGTGTCGCGGCGGGTGCCGATCAGCAGATGAACAATATCGGCACGACCGGTCTGCAAAGCCAATTTTTGGGCGGTTTGCTGCTGGGCGCGGTCTGGTCGCCCTGCATTGGTCCGACCCTTGGCGGGGCGATTGCGCTGGCATCCCAGGGTGAAAACCTGGCCTATGCGGGCCTGATCATGGTTTTCTTTGCACTGGGTGTCTCGACGCTGATCATCGGTCTGGGACTGGGCGCGCGCGAAGCGATCCGGCGTCGGGCACAAGCACTGCGCGGCCTAGCCGAACGCTCCAAACCAATCCTTGGCGTTACCTTCATCGCTGTTGGCCTGATGCTGTATTTTCAACTGAACCACTATATCGAAGCCTGGGCGCTTGAGGTCATGCCAATCTGGCTACAAGACCTGTCGGTCGCCCTGTAACCTTAGGAGATCGCATATGAACCGTCGTTTCTTTGTCGCTGGAATGGCCATACTGGCCAGCTTGCCCACGTTAGGACACGCCGCTGGATTTACGGACTATACCCCTGGCGCAATTCAGTCCGCCTTAGATGACGGCAAAACAGTCCTGGTGGATTACTCCGCCAAATGGTGCAGCACATGCAAACGCCAAGAACGCGTGATCAATGCTTTGCGTGCAAGCGATCCAGCATATGATGAAAAACTGGTGTTTATCAAAGTGGATTGGGACACGTTCAAAAAAGATGCGGTGACCGTAGATCGCGGGATCCCCCGGCGCTCGACATTGATCGTGCTGCGCGGGCAAGACGAACTGGGCCGGATCGTGGCAGGCACCTCGGAAAATCAAATCAAAGCGTTGATGGACGTCGCGCTGTAAGGGCCAAAGCCCACCCAAGTCTGACAGATAAAGCGGGCCTTTCGCGGTCCGCTTTATCTTTTCATAAACACGGCCTTTAGGGACCAAGTGCTTCAGGCCGCCGCTGTCGCTTCGATTTCAAACAACAGACCGGGGATCGCCAAGCGGGTTACCCCCAACAACGTCATCGGTGGGGCGGTCTGCACGGGGCCAAAGCGCCTGCCCAGCAGATCGAAATTCTGCAACGCCGCATCTACATCGGTGGCATAGACACCCAGCTTGATCACGTTGCGCAAATCCATACCAGCGCCTTTCAACACGGCTTCCAGGTTGTCCAATGCCAACCCAATCTGGCCGCGCATGTCGTCCATATGTTGCGGCGCGCCATGTTCATCAACCGAGGTTTGCCCCGCGACGATCACCTGACGGGTGTGGCCCTCAATGATCTCGGCTTGGTTATATCCCAATTTCAAAGACCAATCCCAAGGGTTTACAGCAGTGCGTTTCATCATTGATTTCCTTTGTTCATCTGTTCTGAAATTTTGTAAAATTAATTAGTGCCAAAATATGGCACCAATTATGCTAGAGTAGCAAAATGAACATGAGACACCGACATGACACCATCGTGCGCACGCTGCGGCGCAATGGAACAGCAAGCGTGCATGACCTGGCCCAAGAGGTCGGCGCCTCGCGGCGCACCGTGTTGCGCGATATTTCAGCACTGCGGGATGCGGGGTTTGTGATCTATTCCGAAAGTGGGCCGGGCGGTGGCTTGCAGCTGGATCCGCAATCCGTGCAAACTTCGGCGCGCCTGTCTGTGGCCGAGGTGTTCGCCTTGTTGATCAGTGTCGCGGCGATGCGGGCGGCGCAGAATTTACCGTTCTCGGATCTAGCGGATGCAGGGCTGGCCAAGATCGAAAAGTCCCTGCCATCTGAAAAAGTGCGCGATCTGCGCCGGTTCTTGACCTGTCTGCATATCGGGCAATTGTCCCCGAAACAGGACCTGTCGGATCTGGGGCAGATTGATCCGGACCTCCTGCCGGCGTTTGAAGCCGCCTTCCTTGGGCAACAGCTGATTGAGTTCGACTACCGCGACGCAAAAGGGGCCAAGACCCGCCGTCAGGTCGAGCCTCAAGCGATGCTGATCTTGCAACCGCTGTGGTATTTGGTCGCCTGGGATCCTGCGCGCGATGATTTCCGCCATTTCCGCATGGATCGGATCAGCGGCCCCGCCTGTCTGGCGGGCACGTCTTTTCGGCGTAGACATGTGCCCTTTGAGGACGATGTCTGTCCCTACACCGAGCGGCAGACATAAACTAAGCGGCAGACAGGATATGGATCGCGCGATCCGCCAACATGTCTTGAGTTTTCGCACCATACGCCTTCATATGATCTGATCGGGCATGCGCGCCCAGGGTGTCCAAGCTGGACCACTTTTCAACCACCACAAACGTGTCAGGCCCGTATTTTGTCTGCATCGGCCCGGCGTTTTCTGTGTCTATTGTGGCCTCATAGGCAATGCAGCCCTCTTCCGCCAAAACGGCCGGAACATTGGCGTTAAACAGCTCTAACACAGCAGCGCGCTGGCCGGGTTTGGTGGTGATGACAGCAATGACATGAACAAGCGACATGATTGGATCCTTTAACACACGGGTCTAGACACCGACGCTAACCGTGACACCGTCGCGCGGCAAGGCCTTGGGCAAAGTCTGCGCAAGACACAGGCGTTCACGTTTTCTGGGATCCCACAGCAAGGCTTGCAGGATGATGCGAATTCCCTAGTGTCAGGTTACCAAAATACCAAATGGCAAAGGGATCATCATGACAAAATTTACCGGAACATGCCTGTGTGGGGACATCTCGTTTGAGGCAGACGGAGAGGTCCCGGTCATGGCCAATTGCCACTGCACTGCATGTCGTCAATCCACTGGCAGCGCGTTTGCCTCACTGATGTTCATGAAGGAAGAGGACGTGAAAGTCACTGGCACGCCCAAAACATTCCAGCACAGCTCGGATTCAGGCGCGACGATGACAAAGCACTTCTGCAGCACCTGTGGCACGCCGCTGTTCACCCAAAACTCGGCCCGCGCAGGTATATTGGGATTGCGCGCTGGCTTGGTGAACGAGCACGAAGACTTTGCGCCCAAAGTGAATGTCTTTATCTCAAGCAAAATGAAGGCCACGGTCCTGGACGACGCCTTGCCTGCTTTTGAAAAAATGCCAGGATAAGAATGCCCAATTAAGACAGGATAAGACCGGCAGCCCTTCTGCAAGCTTATGGACCGAAGGGCTTTACAGATGCAGATCCAGTGCTACGCTCTACCCCACCTAGAAATGCAGGAGGTCGGGCATGAGTCTGGTATTGAAACTAAACGGCACAGAACACGAAGTTGAGGCCGAACCCGGCACCCCACTGTTATGGGTCATCCGCGATGAGTTGCAGATGACGGGTACAAAATTTGGCTGCGGCGTTGCGTCTTGTGGGGCCTGCACGGTCCATGTGGATGGCACCCCGATGCGCGCGTGCCAGACCTATATCGAAGACGTGGACGGCGCCGAAGTCACCACAATCGAGGCTATTTCCAAAACGAAAGCGGGCGCGGCTGTCCAGCAGGCTTGGGCAGAATTGGATGTGGTGCAATGCGGTTATTGTCAATCGGGGCAAATTATGTCCGCGGTCGGATTGCTCAGCGAAAATCCAAACCCAAGCGTTGCGGAAATCCATGACTATATGGATGGAAATGCATGTCGCTGTGCGACCTATCAGCGGATCAGGGCGGGCATCCAGCGCGCTTCTGAAATCTTGGAGGCTTAATCAATGACCCTTTCACCTTCACGTCGTGGATTTCTGAAAACAGCCGCCGCTGCCGGTGCTGCTTTGATTGTTGGGGTACGCCCGGATGGGGCATTGGCCTCGGGGGAGGCCGGTGCGCAGATCAATCCATTCGTTAAAATCGGCACAGATGGTCGCGTCACAGCCATCATCAAGCATTTCGAAAAAGGGCAAGGGCCCGCGACCGGTTTGTCCACTCTGATTGCCGAAGAAATCGGTCTATCGATGGATCAGATTGACTATGAATTTGCGCCGTCCAACCCACAAGTCTATGCAAATTTGTTTTTTGGTCAGATGCAGGGCACTGGCGGCTCAACGGCCATGGCCAATTCGTTCATGCAGTACCGCACAGCCGGGGCAGCGGCGCGCGCGGTGATTTTGAACGCCGCAGCGACGGCCTTGGACGCAGATGTTACGTCCCTTGATATCGTAGACGGCATGGTGACTGGCGCAGGCACGCCCTTGCCCATCGGGACGTTCGTGGCCGCTGCAGCGCAACTTGATGCACCAGCGGAACCGACCTTAAAGACCCCAGACCAATGGCGTTTGATCGGGAATCCGGACGTGCGACGACTGGACAGCGCAATTAAAAGCAACGGCGCCGCGATGTTCGGGATGGATGTGCATTTGCCGGGTCAGATGATCGCAATGCTGGCGCGTCCGCCCCAAAGCGGAGGCGTCGTTGCCGGATTTGACGATACAGATGCCAAAGCTGTCAAAGGCTTCATCCGCGCGGCGACATTGCCCAACAAGGCCGCCGTGGTCGTCTACGGTGAAAACACCTGGGCCGCGATGCAAGCGCGCGATGCTGTGCGTGTGGATTGGGATCTGTCGGCGGCCGAAACCCGTGACAGTGCTCAGATCAAGGATGAAATCCTTGCCGCTTTAGAGGGCGATGCAGACTATAACGTGCTGAAAAACGAACCTGGCCCCATGGATCAAGCGGCGCAAGTGGTGGAAAAGACCTTTTATTTCCCGCTGCTGGCCCATGCCGCGATGGAACCCTTGAACTGCACGATTGAGGCCAACGCCGATGGCGGCATTACACTACATGACGGCGCACAAATGCCCACTGGACCGCATATGGCACTGGCCCAGATCTTTGAGCTGCCGATGGAGAAAGTGCGCATCAAAACCATGCTAACCGGCGGATCCTTTGGACGCCGCGCGACCCCTTCGGCAGATTATCAGGTCGAAGCCGCGCTGGCGTTTCTGATCACAGACCGCAGCCGTCCAGTAAAGCTGGTCTGGAGCCGCGAAGACGATATGCGCGGCGGCTATTACCGTCCCGCCTTTGGTCATAAAGTCAAAGTCGGTCTGTCTGCAAAAGGCGAGATCATCGCCTGGGATCACCGGATCGCTGGACAATCCATTATGAAAGGCACGCCCTTTGAAGCCTTTGCAGTCCATGACGGGGTCGATCATTCCTCGGTCGAAGGTGTTTCGGACACGCCTTATTCGATCCCTGGGCTGCATATCGGCCTAAGTGATACGAAAAAGGCGACAAGCACACTGTGGTGGCGCTCGGTCGGGCATACGCATACGGCCTATGCCATGGAAGTGATGATGGATATGGCCGCAAAAGCCACAGGGCGCGATCCGGTCGAATTCCGCCTGGCCCATCTGGGCGACAGTGCGGATGCGCAGCGCAAGGCCGCTGTTTTGAAGCTGGCCGCGCAAAAGGGCAATTGGGGCAACGCGCCCGCAGGTCACGCCCAAGGCATCGCGGTGCACAAGTCCTTTGGAAGCTATGTTGCAGAAGTCGTTGAAATCTCGGGTGATACCGGCACGGGGGTGCAGATCGAAAAGGTGACATGTGCTGTGGATTGCGGCATTGCGGTCAACCCAGATGTGGTCAAAGCCCAAATCGAAGGCGGGGTCGGATATGGCATCGGCCATGTGATGCGCGACGAGATCACGCTAACGGGCGGTGTCGTCGACCAAGGCAACTTTCCCGATTACGAGCCGTTGCGCATGCGCGATATCGGTGCGATTGAGACACATATCATACCGTCTGCCGAACCGCCCTCGGGGATTGGCGAACCGGGCACACCACCTTCTGCCCCGGCATTGGCGAACGCGATTGCGCAGATCGGACCTGTCGTGGGGGTCCTGCCAATGATCAATGATGGGATTTCTTTCGCTTAAAGCAGTTTCAGCGCGGCGATCCATGTTGTCGCCGCGCTGTCTTCTTGAAACCCTGCAACTTATAGCTTTTCGAGTTTAACCTCAGCTATCGCACATCATTTGTCGCGTTCGAGCACAGCAAGAGGCCGCGAATACGTGAATCAAGTTTTACTCGAAACGCATTAGGCAACGCCTTCAAGTTTGCGCGACGCCTGCACGGACGGGCGCGCTTTCATGCGCTCAAAATGTGCTTGGACATTGGGGGGCAAGGTCCATCCGGCTACATCCGCAGCCCAGTATTGCGTGTAATAGAGCGCCGTATCCGCAATCGAGAAGTCGCCCATCAAGAAGTCTTTGCCCTCAAGCTGTTCGTTAACAACATCCAACGCCGCCAGCATCGCAGTTTTGCCGCGCTCGCGCAGTTGGTCATGTTCGTCTGCGTTTTCGGAATAGGCATCAGGACGGCGCCACAACCGCCAGGACAGCATGTGCACTGTGCCAACGATGAAATCCATTGTCTCAATCGTGCGCGCGATGCCTTCCGGATCCGTTGGGATCAGCTTTTTGTCTGGGTGCGTCATCGCCAGCCACATCGCAATTGCGGCGTATTCGGTCAACACAGAACCGTCGTCCCGCACAAGTGCTGCGACTTTGCCTTTGGGGTTTAAGGCTTTGTATTCTGGCGTTTTCTGCTCGCCCTTGGAAAAATCCACCATTTTCAGATCATAAGGCACGCCCACTTCTTCCATCAGCACGTGGATGCCAATCGAGCAGGTCTTTTTTGCGTAACAAAGTGTGGTCATGTCTAAACTCCCTAAGGGCAGATGCGTCATCCCCGCACACCTAAGTGACGCGCCGAAGACTAGCAAACGGAAATCAGGATCGGGCGGGTATTGTATATACAAAACCAGATCGTAACTATGCAGTATTATCATTTTGTCTAATGCCACAGCGCCCTATACTTTTTGATACCCAAAGCTCTTTGAGGAGACACCCCATGCTGGATGGACAGATGATTGATCCGCAAGATTTACGTACCGCTTTTGGATGTTTGCCCACCGGCGTCACAGTCGTCAGCCTTTTGGACCACGCCGGAAAACCCACAGGGGTCACTGTTGGCTCATTCACCTCGCTTAGCTTATCGCCAGCTTTGTGTTTGTTTTCCTTGAGTAAAGATCAGACCAGTGCGCAATTGTTTGACCCCAACGTGCCCTTTGTGGTGAATGTGCTGTCCACCGCACAAGCCGATTTGGCTTGGCAATTTGCCAAACCACGCGCGGATAAATGCGACGGTGTGTCCTTGGCCAACAGTGCCGTTGACGCCCCACGATTGGCCGAGAGCGTGGCACATTTCGCCTGTCACACACATGCGATCCATGATGGCGGGGATCATATCATTATCGTCGGGCAGATTCTGGACTATGCCCATAGTGATGACGCGGCTTTGGTGTTTTATCGCGGCCAAATGCAAGCCGCGACCCCCTTATGAGCCGATATCCCAAGCTTGACGAAACGACACTAAGCCCCG
>JBGCEM010000017.1:0-2784 GCA_045106335.1 Paracoccaceae bacterium
GCATGCGAAAGGCAGCTTGTCTTGAATGCGATTTAACACGAAACGCTCTAGAAGACGCTTAGCTAGGACCGAACATCTCCATCACCTGGGCTTCGGTCATTTTATGCGTGTCCCCGGCAAAGGCATAACCGCTGGGTTTCAGGTCGATAAAAATCTCGCCCGTCAAAGTCACATCATTTGGATCGTCAAGACTGCCTAGACCCACATGCCACGTGCCTTGATGCGGTCCCGGGGCGGTGACGCGGTAGTACAGGCTGGACCCGCAAGCGCTGCAAAATCCGCGCTCGGCCCAGGTTGATGATGAATAGACTGCGCCTTTGTTGTCTGATGTGAATGCGAATGCCTCGGCGGGCACCTCAACCCCTAAAAACACACCACCCGAGACTTTTCGGCACATGCCGCAATGACAGGCCCCAGTTTCTGTTACCTCGGAGGTAATTTCGAACCGAACTGCGCCGCACAGGCATCCCCCTGATTTTGACATGATTTTTTCCTTTCATCGTTGCGCTTGCCTAAAGCACCCCACCTTAGACTCGGAAAACAAATGCCCTGCCACGCTGCGCGTTCTTGGACCAGTTGCGATCATGATGCCTCAGGTTAAGGGCAGAGTGCTGTAGAACAGCTACCACCCTCTGTTGTCAGTTTTTGGCAGTAAGGGTTTTTAGGTGGTCGGACAGCGCGTCCCACACCCGCAAAACCCGGGGCGTTTGTCGCATGGCCTCATGGGCGGTCAGCCAGATCGGCAGGGTTGGCAAAGGAAAGTCGACCTCAAGCGGTTCAACCAACGGATCCCCCTGTCCCATCTTGTTTTGCGCAAACCCAATGCCGCAGCCCGCGCGCACCAATTGCCAATAGACCAACGGATCATCACAACGGGTCTGGAAAAATTCGCGGTCAATATTCAGACCTGACCCGCGCATGCCCTCAAGGATGGTTGTGTTGCGATCATAGCCCACAAAGGCGTGCGTCCAGATCGTGTCCGGCGTCGGGTAGCCGTTGGTTTGCAGATAAGATTTTGCGGCGAAAACCCCCAGTTCAAGGTCGCCCACATGTTTGGTCACCAAGTCTAACTGCGTGGGGCGATACATGCGCACAGCAATGTCGGCTTCGCGGTAAAGCAGATTTCCCGTTTCGTCCGAAGGCACCAATTCCACAGAAATATCCGGCTCAGCGTTGCGCAAGTCCGCGATGATATCGGGCAAATGGAACGCGGACACTGCGATGCTGGCTGTAATCCGCACTGTGCCTTTCAGGCTTTGCTGCTCGCCCGCTGCACGTAACGCGATTTGCTGCATGGCATCGCGCATCGCTTTGGCAGGTTCAATGAGCGCGGATCCTGTGTCTGTTAAAGCAAAACCGCGCGCCTGACGGTGGAACAAGGTGGCCCCCAATTGCGTTTCCAAGGCTTTGATATGACGCCCCAATGTGGGCTGGCTGGTCCCGATCTCGCGCGCAGCTGCAGACAGACTGCCCGTTTCGGCAACTGCCAGAAAAGTTTGCACCAAGGACCAGTCCATAGCAGAGATATTCATTCATTTATGAATACATGACATACAGCTTCAGGCAATATATTTTCACAATCGCATGGCTTACCTGTGACACACACTTCAAGGTTACGGAGACACAAGACCATGACACAGAGCGTTTTAATCCTGGGAAGCCAGGGAAAAATCGGATCCCACGCCGCCACCGCCTTTGCCGAAGCTGGATGGAAGGTGCGCTGTTTTAATCGCGCGACTGACACTATGACGGACGCAGCACTAGGCGTAGATGTGATTGTGAATGGGTTGAATCCCCCGATGTATCACGACTGGGACACCCTTATCCCGGCGATCACAGATCAGGTGATCGAAGCGGCCCAGGCCAGCGGGGCCACCGTCATTTTGCCCGGCAATGTTTACAATTTTGGCGCGTGGACAGGGGAAATGAACGAACACACCCCGCAGCGCCCCAACACGCGCAAAGGCGCTATTCGGGTCGCAATGGAGGCCCGCTACAAGGCCGCAGGTGTGCGCACATTGGTCCTGCGGGCTGGCAATTTGATCGACCCCAATGGCAATGGCGATGTGATGTCGGCCGTATTGATGCGCGGCGGCACCCGCGTCACAGCACCGGGGGATCCGAACGCGCACCAAGCCTATGCCTATACCCCAGATTGGGCGCGTGCGGCGGTGATGTTGGCAGAGCAACGGGATAAATGGGCCACATTCGAGGATGTTCCCTTCCCCGGGCATAGTTTTACATACAGTGATTTGCTCGCCCATGTGAACGCGCGGACAGGCAAGTCCCATAGCTTGCGTAGCTTCCCGTGGTGGGGCGTCACGATGCTGTCGCCGTTCATCGAAGTCGCCCGCGAATTGCGCGAAATGCGCTATCTTTGGGGGTTGGATCACTGGGTGGGGGCAGAAAAATTCAACCGCTTGCTACCCGATTTTGAAGCAACGCCCCTGGCGACCGTAATGGATGCGGGCCTGCCCGACACAACGACACCGAGCGTTGCGGCAGTTGAGGGTTTGCACCCTCAAACCGTTAGCGTGACTTGACCGCAAGACGCGCGCGGCTGGTTGCACTATGTCACGGATGCTGCAACTCTTGCGTCAGGACACATGACGATGGGACACAGCATGTATACAGTGATTGGCGGCATCCACAGCCGCGCGTTTCGGGTTCTTTGGGCCTTAGAAGAACTGGGGTTAAGCTACACGCATCTGGCCGCCGCGCCCCACAGCCCTGAGGTTTTGGAACATGCGCCCTCTGGCAAAATTCCCGTGCTCGTAGATCAGG